>NZ_JBVJFA010000019.1:0-157412 GCF_055588085.1 Streptomyces sp. NPDC046303 | reverse complement strand
GTGCTGTAGCGAGGGTTTCGAGATCTGTCGTCACAAACAGATCAACGAGACCCTCGCTTCATGCACCCGAGACTTCGGACTTACTCGTCTAGGGGGTGGGGACGGGCGTTCGCGCGTCGTCGGGGGTGCGGGCGCGGTCGCCGCGGTGGCGGACCCGTACGAGGACCCCGTACAGCAGCAGGGCCGCGGCGAGGCCGCCGCCCGCGCCGAAGCAGACGGTCGGGATGATGTCGAACGGGGTACGGATCCGGTCGAAGAAGGTGAAGAAGCGGATCACCCGCATCGTGACCCCGGCCGCCACGCACACCACGAGCAGGGCCAGCGCCCCGCAGATCTCGGCGCGGGTCAGCGCCGGCACGGACGCCGGGACCGGGGAGGGCGGCAGCCGGCGCAGGGCGGTCGCCGTGAACCACACGAGGGCGCCGGCGGCGATCGCCGAACTCCCGTACTGCAGCCAGGAGTAGAGGGGCAGCCCGAAGGCGACCGGCTCACCGAGCGCCGGCAGGGCGTTCGTGCCCCACCGGTCCAGGTGCGTGAAGCTGTCCCACACGACGTGCGTGAGGGAACCGGCGACCGCCGAGAGGTAGAACCACAGGCCGAGCGACAGCAGGGTGCGCCCCCGCCACCGCTCGCCGCGCACGAAGCAGTGGACACGGCCCCGCCAGGCGCGCGGCAGGAGCGCGATCAGCGGCTCGCGCAGCAGCAGCCAGAACGCCACGAGGGCGGCGGTGAGCACCGCGTCCACGGTGAGCACGCCCGGCAGCGAGTGCGTGAAGACGCCGTACGGCATGACCCCTTCGACGAGCGCGTCGGCGAAGTAGAAGGTGTCCGGAGCGAACGATCCGAGGACCAGCGCCGAGGCGACCAGCGGCCCCCGCGCCCGCCCCGTCCGCCGGACGGCCGGAAGGACGGCGGCCGCATGGCTGAGGGTGAACGGCATGGCACCTCTCCTCGATCTTGTCGGTGCGGTCCGGCCCAGTATGCGCGACCTGCACGGGACGTGGGGATGTGGTGAATTCCACCCCATCGTGCCTGCCCTGTGCAGGGAGTTGACGTAGGGTCACGCCGACGTCGAGGGGGAGGGGTCCGGCTCATGTCGGCTCGAATATTCGGACGCAGGCTGCGCAGGGGCGCGGCGGCAGCCCTGGTCTCCGCGCTGGTGGCCGCCGCGGTGACCGCCTCCCAGGGTCCGGCCGGCGGGCCCGCGGACGGGATCTCCGCGGCGGGGCAGGGCGGCGCACCACCCCTCCCGGACGCCGGAACCGGAGGGGACAGCTCCTACTTCACCGAACTCCCGCCGCCGGCCGGCCTCGAGCCGCCGGCCGTCGTACTGCCGGACGCGCAGCCGGCCCCCGCCGGGCAGGCGGCGGCCGAGGCCGTTCCCGAGGCCGTTCCCGCGATCGCGGACGCGCGGGCGGGCACGGGCAGTCAGGGGATACCCGCGAGCGTGCTCGCCGCGTACCTGCGGGCGGAGAAGACGGTGGGGGAGAGCGACCCCCGCTGCGGCCTGCGCTGGCAGCTGCTCGCGGCGATCGGCAAGGTCGAGTCCGGGCAGGCGCGCGGCGGCCGGGTCGACGCCTCGGGAACCACGCTGCGGCCGATCCTGGGCCCCGTCCTCGACGGCAACGGCTTCGCGAACATCCCGGACACGGACGGCGGGGCGTACGACGGGGACGCCCGGTACGACCGGGCGGTCGGGCCGATGCAGTTCATCCCCTCCACGTGGGCGGCCTGGGGCCAGGACGCGGACGGCGACGGGCGGCGCAACCCGAACAACGTGTACGACGCGGCCCTCGCGGCCGGCCGGTACCTGTGCGCGGGCACCCGGGACCTGCGGGTGGAGGCCGACCTGGACCGGGCGGTGCTCTCGTACAACCACTCCGCGGAGTACCTGCGGACGGTGCGGTCCTGGTTCGCGTACTACCTCAAGGGAACGCACGAGGTCGCGGACGCGGGAGGCGCGCCGGCGCCCGCACCCGCGACGACCCCGCCGCCGAGCCCGAAACCGAAGCCGACTCCCACCCCCACCCCCACTCCCATCCCGACGCCGACGCCGACGCCGACGCCGACGCCGGACCCGAAACCGACTCCCACCCCGACGCCGACGCCGACGCCGACCCCGACTCCCACGCCGAGCACTCCCACCCCGTCCCCCACACCGACCCCAACCCCCAGCCCCACTCCCACCCCCACCCCGAGCCCCACCCCCGCCCCGACTCCCGCCCCGACCGTTTCCCCGACGCGGACGCCGGCCCCGACTCCGACCCCGGCGGCCACCGCGACGGCGAAGCCCTCACCCGGGCCCTCCGCCCCGGCGGAAACGCCCTAGTCGAACGGTTCTCATCTCGCGTCCGCATTGCTACGGTGCCTCCGCCCTGACGCCCTATCAGATTCTGGAGGCCCGGCATGCGCGCATTCATCGCCGCCGCCAGCGGGCTCGTCCTCGCGGTGCTCCTCGTCCTCGCCGTCACGGCGCTCGGGGCGCCCGAAGGCAAGACCTCCCCCAAACCCCTGCTCACCACCGCGCCCCCCGCGCCCGGAAAGTAGAGGAGGGCCCGGCCATGCGACGCAGAGCGAGCCTTTTCCTGCTGGCCCTAGCCGTGTTCTGCGCGGCCCTCGCACCGCTGCTGCGCTGGTACGCGTACCCGCGGCTCGCCAAGATCCCGCCGAACCAGTACCAGGAGATGGTCCTGGAGGCGAAGGACGCGACCCTCCTCGACTACTTCAACGGCATGCAGCCCAAGAAGGTCGACAAGGTCACCATCGTCCAGACCCTCAAGGGCAACGTCGAGGCATCGAAGGAGATCGAGGCCAGCGCCGGCAAGGACGTCGTCGTCTGGGACACGCTGACGCACATCATCGACCCGGACGGGAAGATGGTCTCCCAGATCCCCGAGCGCTACATCTTCGACGCCCACACCCAGGACCCGGTGCACGCCACCGGCGAGATGGTCGACGGGGACCCGGTCACGCGCGAGGGCATCGAGTTCAAGTGGCCGTTCTTCACCGAGCCGCGCGACTACCTGTACTTCGACGCGCAGACCCGCACCTCCTCGCCGATCCACTACGTCGGCCCGCGCACGTACCGCGGCATGGACGTCTACTACTTCGAGCAGACCGTCCCCTGGACCAAGGTCGCCATGCCGAAGAAGATGCCGATCGAGGGCATCGACCCGGCGACGATCGAGGCGACCACCGGCACCACCCTCTGGTACACGACGAAGGCGATGTTCTGGGTCGACCCCGTGACCGGTGCCCCCGTCAACGCCGAGCAGGAGATCAAGCAGGAGATGCGCGGCGGGATCGCGGCGGGCGGCCCCGACGGCAAGCTCACCGCCTTCGCCGGGCACGTGAAGATGCGCGAGGACTACGCGAAGTACACCCTCGACCTGGTCGCCTCGAACCGTACGAAGGTCCTCGCGCTCCACACCTACGCCCCCATCGGCCTGGCGGCCGGCGGGCTGGCGCTCCTCGGACTGGCGCTGTGGCTGGAGGCGAGGAGCCGGCGCGGTCCGCGGGAGGAGCTCAGCGCCTGAGGCGGGCGTTGGTGTGACGGGTGGGCTCGGCGGTCGCGGGATCCTCCGGCCACGGGTGCTTGGGGTAGCGGCCGCGGAGCTCCGCGCGGACGGCCCGGTAGCCGCCCTGCCAGAACGAGGCCAGGTCGGCGGTGACGGCGGCGGCCCGTCCGGCGGGCGACAGCAGGTGGACGAGTACGGGCACCCCCGCCACCCGGGGCGTCTCGGCCAGCCCGAACACCTCCTGGAGCTTCACGGCCAGGACCGGCTGCCCGTGCTCGGCGGTGTAGTCCAGCCGGATCCGCGATCCGCTGGGCACCTCCAGCCGCTCCGGAGCCAGCTCGTCCAGCCGCGCGGCCTCCCCGGTCGCCCAGGGCAGGAGCCGGCCGAGTGCCTGCCCGGCGTCGATCCGCCCGAGGTCCGCGCGGCGCCGGGCCCGCGACAGCTCCGGCTCGAGCCAGTCGTCGGCGCGGTCCAGCAGGGCGCCGTCGTCCGCCACGTCGGGCCAGGCGCCGCCGAGGGTCCGGTGCAGGAAGCCCAGCCGGGCCCGCAGCCCTTCGGCGTCCGCGGACCAGCGGAGCAGGCCGAGGCCCTCGGTGCGGAGCCCTACGAGTAGAGCGGCCCGTACGAGGGCCCGGTCGGGCTCGCGCAGCGGCCGGGCGGCGAGCTCGATCGCCCCGAGGCGCTGCACGGCGCGGGCGACGACGTCCCCGCCCTCCCAGTGCACCTCTTCGTCGTCGGTCCGCAGATGGGCGGCCGCGGCCAGCGCGGTGTCCTCGTCGATGACGGCGGCCAGCCGGACGCGGGCGGAGGCGGAGTGCGGGGGCCTGTCGGCGACGGCCACGGCCAGCCAGGGCGCGCGGCGCAGCGGTGAGCCGTCCGGGAGCTCGGCCGCGGTGCCGTTGGCCATGAGGAAGGCCGTCTCCCCCTTGGCCCTGGCGACCCGCTCCGGGAACGCCAGGGCGGCGACGAGCCCGGCCGCGGCATCGTCACCGGGGCTCCGCCCCGCACCCCGCGCCTCAAACTCCCCCGGACTCCGTCCGGGGGTACCCCCAGGCGGGGCTGGATTTCGGCTGGTGCCGCCCGCTTGGTCAGCCTCGCCGGCGTTTGAGGCGCGGGGGTCCGGGGGCGGAGCCCCCGCAGGGTCCGGGGCGGAGCCCCGGGGCGAATCACCCCGCGCGGCGGACTCCAGGCGGCGGGCCTCCGCACGCCAGCGGCCGGCATAGGCGTCGCCGCCCCGGCGGGCCGCCCGCCAGGCCGCACCCAGGTCGTCCCCGTACTCCCGCGGCGGCTCCTCGCTCAGCAGCGCCACGACCTCCGCCGCCCGCCGCGGGCCGAGCGCCGCGGACCCGTCCAGCAGCGCACGCGCCAGCCGCGGGTGCAGCCCGACCCGGGCCATCCGCAGCCCCCGCGATGTCGGCCGCCCGGCCGCGTCCACCGCGCCGACGGCGACCAGCACCTCCCGCGCCGCGGCCATCGCCCCCGCGGGCGGCGGGTCCAGCAGCGCCAGGCCGGCCGCGTCCGGGTCGCCCCAGCACGCCGCCTGCAAGGCGAACTGCGCCAGGTCCGCGACGCGGATCTCCGGCGCCGGGAAGGCGGGGAGGCGGGTGTCCTCCGCCTCGGCCCAGCAGCGGTACACCGTGCCCGGCGCCTCACGCCCGGCCCGGCCCGCCCGCTGGCGCCCGGCCGCGCGGGAGGCCCGTACGGTCGCCAGCGCACCCAGCCCGCGCGCATGGTCCACGCGGGGTTCGCGGGCCAGCCCGGAGTCCACCACCACCCGCACCCCGGGCACGGTCAGGCTGGACTCGGCGACGGACGTCGCCAGGATCACCCGGCGGTGGTCCGAGGCGGTCAGCGCCGCGTCCTGCACCGCCGCCGGGGCCCGCCCGTGGACCTGGAGCACCTCCGCGTCCACACCCGCCAGCTGCCCGGCCACCCGGGCGATCTCCCCGACGCCGGGCAGGAAGCACAGGACATCGCCGGAACGTTCCGCCAGCGCCCGCCGGACCACCGAGGCCACGTGCGTCAGCTGCGCCGGATCCACCCGCATGCCGTGCGGCGGCCGCACCGGCCGGGCCGGAGGGGCCCAGACCGTCTCCACCGGATACGAGACCCCCGCGGCCTCCACCACCGGCGCACCGACGGCACCGACCGCGCCGCCCGCGCCGCCCCGGCCGAGGAGACGTGACCAGCCCGCCGCGTCGGTCGTCGCCGAAGCAGCGACCAGCCGGAGCTCCGGGCGCAGGGTTTCCCGTACGTCCAGCAGGAAGGCGGCGACCGTGTCGGCGTCCAGGTGCCGCTCGTGGCACTCGTCCAGGACCACCACGTCCACGCCCGACAGCTCCTGGTCCCTCTGGAGCCGCTGGAGCAGGACGCCCGTGGTGACCACCTCGACCACCGTGCCGGGGCCCGCCACCCGCTCCCCGCGCACCGTGAAGCCCACCGGGCCGCCGACGTCCTCGCCCAGCAGCCACGCCATCCGCCGGGCCGCCGCCCGGGCCGCGATGCGCCGCGGTTCGGCGACCACGACCCGCCGCCGGGGCCCGCCCCCCACCAGCCCCGCCAGGACCAGCGGCACCAGCGTGGTCTTGCCCGTGCCGGGCGGGGCGCAGAGCACGGCGGTGCCGTGGGCGTCCAGCGCCGAGACGAGCGCGGGAACGGCCTCCCGTACGGGGAGGGCGTCGAGGGCGGAGTGGCGCGGCCGGTGGGTCAACGGGTCAGTCCCTCTCGCACACGAAGATCGCCGTACCGGGGATCAGGTTGCCGCGCAGCGGGGACCAGCCGCCCCACTCCTGGCTGTTCCACTCGGGCCACTCCGGCTCGACCAGGTCGACCAGGCGGAAGCCGCCCGCGACCACGTCGCGGACCCGGTCGCCGATCGTGCGGTGGTGCTCGACGTACACGGCGCGGCCCTGCTCGTCCTGTTCCACGTACGGGGTGCGGTCGAAGTAGGAGGCGGCGACGGACAGCCCCTCGGGGCCGGGCTCGTCCGGGAAGGCCCAGCGGATGGGATGGGTGACGGAGAAGACCCAGCGGCCGCCGGGGCGCAGGACGCGGTGCACCTCGCGCATCACGTTCACCGGGTCGGCGACGAAGGGCACGGCCCCGTAGGCGGAGCAGGCCAGGTCGAAGGAGCCGTCGCGGAAGGGGAGCCTCCCGGCGTCGGCCTCCACCAGCAGGGTCCCCGGCACGTCCCCGCCGCCGATGCGCAGGGCGTGCTGGAGCTGGCGGTGGGAGAGGTCCAGGGCGACCGGGCGGGCGCCCTGCGCCGCGAGCCAGCGCGAGCACTGGGCGGCGCCGGCGCCGATCTCCAGGACGTCCTTGCCCTTGAGGGAGGAGGCGGGTCCGAGGAGGGCCGCGTCCGCCTCGTCGAGGCCCTCCGGGCCCCATACGAAGCGGTCGTCGCCGAGGAACGCGCCGTGCTCGCTCTGGTACTCGTCGGCGTTGCGGTCCCACCAGCCGCGGCTGGCCCGGCTGCTCTCCGCTTCCCCGGCGTCGCGCCGGGTGGCCTCGGCGTCGTCGGAGGCGTCACCGGGCTGCGGATCGGCGTCGTACGCGTCTTCGGGGGCGTAGTCCTCTTGGTTCATGGGGCCCGTCGTCGTAGTCTGCGAATGTCTGTGGACGTGAGTGGACGTGTGTCGGTGGACGTGCGGGGACGTCCGGGCACGTCCGGGGTGCCCGCGGCCGTCCGTGGCTCGCCGCGGAAAGTGGCAGGGAAATGTCATCGCGGCCTCCCCGCCCAGGAATTGTGCCGGATATACGGCGATCGGCCGGGGGTGTCCGCCTTCGCGCATTGACCGTGTCCGGCTGCCCCCGTATGCTACAAGTTGCGCTGCGAGCCTGTGCTCCTCAGACCTAGCAGGCTGCGCTTGCATCTGTTGATGTCCCCTCGGTTTTCGAGGCCCTCCCCGCTTCTGCGGTTTCAGGGGCTTCTTTGGCTGTCCGGCTTCTTCGGCAGGTGCCGATAAGGGCTCCCGGCGTAGCAGTACCTACGACTTTCTGTCCGTAACCGGAGCCCTTTCCCACATGACGAGCAGCACCGAGACCACCGCCACCACCCCGCAGGTTGCGGTCAACGACATCGGCGACGCGGACGCGTTCCTCGCAGCGATCGACGAGACGATCAAGTACTTCAACGATGGCGACATCGTCGACGGCGTCATCGTCAAGGTTGACCGGGACGAGGTTCTCCTCGACATCGGTTACAAGACCGAAGGCGTGATCCCGAGCCGTGAGCTCTCGATCAAGCACGATGTCGACCCGAACGAGGTCGTCAAGGTCGGCGACGAGATCGAGGCCCTGGTTCTCCAGAAGGAGGACAAGGAAGGTCGCCTGATCCTCTCGAAGAAGCGCGCTCAGTACGAGCGTGCCTGGGGCACCATCGAGAAGATCAAGGAAGAAGACGGCATCGTCACCGGTACCGTCATCGAGGTCGTCAAGGGTGGTCTCATCCTGGACATCGGCCTCCGCGGCTTCCTCCCCGCCTCCCTCGTCGAGATGCGTCGCGTCCGCGACCTCCAGCCCTACGTGGGCAAGGAGCTCGAGGCGAAGATCATCGAGCTGGACAAGAACCGCAACAACGTGGTCCTGTCCCGCCGTGCCTGGCTCGAGCAGACCCAGTCCGAGGTTCGCCAGACGTTCCTCACCACCCTGCAGAAGGGTCAGGTCCGCTCCGGCGTCGTTTCCTCGATCGTCAACTTCGGTGCCTTCGTGGACCTGGGCGGCGTCGACGGTCTCGTGCACGTCTCCGAGCTGTCCTGGAAGCACATCGACCACCCGTCCGAGGTCGTCGAGGTCGGTCAGGAAGTCACCGTCGAGGTCCTCGACGTCGACATGGACCGCGAGCGTGTCTCCCTGTCGCTGAAGGCGACGCAGGAAGACCCGTGGCAGCAGTTCGCCCGGACCCACCAGATCGGTCAGGTCGTCCCGGGTAAGGTCACCAAGCTGGTTCCGTTCGGTGCGTTCGTCCGCGTGGACGAGGGCATCGAGGGCCTGGTCCACATCTCCGAGCTGGCCGAGCGCCACGTGGAGATCCCGGAGCAGGTCGTCCAGGTCAACGACGAGATCTTCGTCAAGGTCATCGACATCGACCTCGAGCGTCGCCGGATCTCGCTGTCGCTGAAGCAGGCCAACGAGTCCTTCGGTGCCGACCCGGCGTCGGTCGAGTTCGACCCGACCCTGTACGGCATGGCCGCGTCCTACGACGACCAGGGCAACTACATCTACCCCGAGGGCTTCGACCCCGAGACCAACGACTGGCTCGAGGGCTACGAGAAGCAGCGCGAGGCCTGGGAGACCCAGTACGCCGAGGCGCAGCAGCGCTTCGAGCAGCACCAGGCCCAGGTCATCAAGAGCCGCGAGGCCGACGAGGCCGCTGCTGCCGAGGGCGCTGCCGCCCCGGCCGCCAGTGGCAACGCCGGTGCGGGCATCTCGGGTGGTTCGTACTCCTCGGAGTCGGACGAGACCTCCGGCGCCCTGGCCTCGGACGAGGCCCTGGCCGCGCTCCGCGAGAAGCTGGCCGGCGGCCAGAGCTGATCGCAGCGCGCACCACGCCTCCGGGCGTGAGCCGAGCTGGTTGAGCTGAACGGCAAGGCCCGTCCCCTTCGGGGGGCGGGCCTTGCCGCGTTTTCCCGGCGCCCGACGATCCGTCCCTCCCTGCGTCCCTCCGTCCCCCCGTCCATCCGTTGATCCGTTGATCCGTTGCGTTCGTGTGAAAGTGGCCAACTGGGGAATGGTGCAGCCTCCTTGCACGTTCTTGCAGAGAACGCTGCGAGGGAGGAGTGGTGACGGTGCTTGATCCACAGGGTTTGTACGAATGGGACGCCAAGGGCCTGGCGGTGGCCGACCTGGCGCTCGCCCAGGACTCGGCCGGGCTGGTCATGCTGTACCACTTCGAGGGGTACATCGACGCGGGTGAGGCGGGGGAGCAGATCGTCGAGCGGCTCCTGGACACCCTGCCCCACCAGGTGGTGGCGCGCTTCGACGCGGACCGGCTGGTGGACTACCGGGCCCGCCGCCCGCTGCTGACCTTCCAGCGCGACCACTGGACGGAGTTCGAGGAGCCGCGGCTGGAGGTCCGGCTCGTCCAGGACGCCACCGGAGCCCCCTTCCTGCTGCTCTCCGGCCCCGAGCCGGACGTCGAGTGGGAGCGGTTCACCGTGGCCGTGCGGCAGATCGTCGAGCGCCTCGGCGTACGGCTCTCCGTCAACTTCCACGGCATCCCCATGGGCGTCCCGCACACGCGGCCCGTCGGCATCACCCCCCACGGCAACCGCACCGACCTCATGCCGGGCCACCGCAGCCCCTTCGACGAGGCGCAGGTGCCGGGCAGCGCCGAGTCGCTGGTGGAGTTCCGCCTGGCCCAGGCCGGGCACGACGTGCTGGGCGTCGCCGCGCACGTACCGCACTACGTCGCCCGCTCCCCGTATCCGGACGCGGCGCTGACGGTGCTGGAGGCGATCACGGCGGCCACCGGGCTGGTCCTGCCGGCCGTGGCGCACGCCCTGCGCACGGAGGCGCACCGCACGCAGACGGAGATCGACCGGCAGATCCGCGAGGGCGACGAGGAGCTGGTCGGCCTGGTGCGGGGGCTGGAGCACCAGTACGACGCGGCCGCCGGAGCCGAGACCCGGGGGAACATGATCGCCGAGCCCGCGGAGATCCCGTCCGCGGACGAGATCGGGCGCGAGTTCGAGCGGTTCCTCGCCGAGCGCGAGGGCGAGAACTGACCGCAGCGGGCTCTGGGGGTGCCGGGGGCGGCGCGACCTGTGGACCTTTCCGGTCGCGGCACTAGGCTGAGGACCATGCTGAAAGTGGGCCTGACGGGCGGAATCGGTGCCGGCAAGAGCGAGGTCTCGCGGCTGCTGGCGGGGTACGGGGCGGTCATCGTGGATGCCGACCGCATCGCGCGGGAAGTCGTCGAGCCCGGTACGCCGGGGCTCGCGGCCGTCGTCGCGGCCTTCGGGGAGACGGTACTGACGCCCGAGGGGGCACTGGACCGGCCGAAGCTCGGCTCGATCGTGTTCGCCGACCCGGTGAAGCTCCAGACCCTGAACGCGGTCGTGCACCCGCTGGTCGGGGCCCGGTCGGCCGAGCTGGAGGCCGCCGCGGGGGCCGGCGCGATCGTGGTGCACGACGTACCACTGCTCACGGAGAACGGCCTGGCGCCGCTGTACGACCTGGTCGTCGTGGTGGACGCGGCGCCGCAGACGCAGCTGGCGCGGCTGACCGCGCTGCGCGGGATGGCCGAGGAGGAGGCGCGGGCCAGGATGGCCGCGCAGGCCACGCGGGAGCAGCGGCTCGCGGTGGCGGACCTGGTGATCGACAACGACGGGCCGCTGGACGCGCTGGAGCCGCAGGTCCGCACGGTGTGGGCGGAGCTCACCGCGCGTGCGGCGGAGCCGGCCCGAGCGGCGGAATAGCGGGCCCGGGGCGGGGCGTTGAACGCGCCCGTAGAGGGAAGGAACCGATCGTGTCCGACACCACGCCGCAGTCCTCGTCTTCGTCCTCGCCCTCGTCGGCGAGCCCGGAGACCCACGTCATCGACTACCGGGCCGCCGAGCAGCTTCTGGCCGCACGCGACCCGCGGGGCGCGGTGAAGCTGCTCGACTCGGTGATAGCCGCCCACCCCGAGAACACGGCGGCCCGGCTGCTGCGCGCCCGGGCCTTCTTCGCCGCCGCCCAACTGCGCCCGGCGGAGCTGGAGTTCGAGCTGGTGCTGGAACGGGAACCGGACAACGCCTTCGCCCACTTCGCGCTGGCCCGCACTCATGAGCGCTCGGGCCGGCCCGAGCAGGCGCGCAAGCACTTCCGGCTGGCCGCCGCCCTCGACCCGCAGCCCGAGTACCTGGAAGCGGCCCGCTTCGAGCAGTAGCCGCCGGCCCCGTCACGGCTGGTGCCGCGGAGGCTCGTACGGGGGGACGTCGGGGCCGGGCTGGTAGTGCGGGCCCTGGCGGATGTGGCGCAGGACCACCGCCAGGTCCACGGCCGCCAGCAGCGCCACCACCCCGCAGGCCGCCGCCCATCCGGGACGGCCCGCCAGCGTGAACGCGGCCGTCCCGGCGGCGGCCCAGATCAGCCCCCACAGGCTCAGCCAGAACCGCAGCCGCAGCGGACTGCGGGCGGTCGCCGGCTCGTTCCCTGAACGCATGGTCATCGCCTCACGTCCATGGTGCCACTGCGGCGGACGGGCCGGCCGCTCCCGGGGACGGCTACGGGTTGAGCTTGTTCACGGCCCTGGTGGTCGTCTTCTTGAAGTCGGCGACGGGGGCGTCGGTCAGGTGGCCCATCTGACCCCACTGCACGACGGTCACCGTGGAACCGTCGCGTCCGATGCCGTAGAGGTGCACGCCCGGCTCGGATTCGGGAATCGAGGTGTGCACCCCGTAGACGTGCGCACCCTCCTCGACGGAAAGCTTCCCGTAGTCCTCCCAGGAGGCGGTGCCGCCCGGAGTCGTGCGCAGCCAGTCCGCGGCGCAGGCGGCGACCTTGCGTTCCAGGGTGGTGGCCAGCTTCGCGGCGGCCGTGGCCGAGGAGGCCCGGACGGAGATCTGCAGGGCGCCCGTGTCGAACTCCGTGCCGAACGTCCGGTGCCAGCTGCCCTGTGCCGGGAGCACACCGTCCAGACAGAACGGCGCGAACTCGGGGAGCCCCGGGGTGACCTGGCCGGTGTACCAGGGCGAGGTGGGGTGCGGCGGCAGGTCGGTGCCGTTGATGAACCCGGGCGCGGTGGCCGCCGTGGCCGTGGCAGTGGCCGAAGCGGTCAGGGCGAGCGCGGCGGCTGCCGCGAGGGCTGCGAAGGCGGTGCCGGTGGCGGAGCGTCGGAACATGGTCGGTTCTCCCCGTTTCCTTCGGTGTGGCGGCGCGGTGCGTACGGTGCTGCGCCGCCGTGTGTGAACAGCGTTCCCCGCGGCCGGGGTGTCGGGCGACGGACTGCGGCACATTCGGGACACTGGAATGGCCGTACGTGCTGTCACCTGGGGGAACACCTCCTGCATGGAACGGAGTCGCGGGACGGGGGAACGCCGTGGGCGAGGCGGAGCGGTCGGGCGGGCCAGAGCGGTCGGGCGAGGCGGAGACGTTCGCGCGGCTGATGCGGGAGCTGAAGGAGCGGGCCGGGCTGAGTTACGGGGCGCTGGCGCGCACGCTGCACACGAGTACGTCGACCCTGCACCGGTACTGCAACGGAGACGCCGTGCCGACGGAGTTCGCGGCGGTGGACCGCTTCGCCCGGGCCTGCGGGGCCACGCCCGGGGAGGCCGTGGACCTGCACCGGGCGTGGCTGCTGGCGGACGCGCGCAGGCGGGAGGCGGCCAGGAGCCCGGGGCCGGGGGCGGAGCGGGAAACCCCGACGCCGGCTGCGGCCACGACCGTGCCTGCGTCCGCGCCTGCGTTCATGCCCGCGCCCGTGCCGACGGAGGCCGTCCCTGTGCGGCTGCCCTGGTACCGGCGGCGGGCGGCCGCCGTGCTGGCCGCCGGGGCCGCGGCGGGTGCGGTGGCCGTGGCGGTGCTGGCGGCGTCCCTGCCCGAGCGCGGCGGCACGCCGCCGGGCGCGGCCACGGGACCGGGGACGAGGACCGGGGGGACCACCGCGCCGGCCTCCTCCACAGCCCCTTCCGCCACCCCCTCCGCCGCTCCCTCCGCCGCCCCCTCCGCGGCTCCGCTCACCGCGGCGGTGCGGTCGCACGTCTGGGCCCACGGCTGCGATCACGCCTACCTGGCCGAGCCGGGCCCCGCTGAGGTACCCCCGCCGCCCGTGGAGGCGGACGCCCCCGCCTGGGCCGCGGCGCAGCGCGCCGTGCACGCCGGGACGCAGATCGTGGAGGTCACCCTGCACGGCACGGGCACCGGCAGCGTGGTCCTGGAGGACCTGGAGGTACGGGTCACCGACCGGCGCACCCCGCCGGCCTGGAACCTCTACCAGATGTCCCAGGGCTGCGGCGGGGCGCTCACCCCGGCGGCCTTCGCGGTGAACCTGGACGCGCCGCGCCCCGTCCTGCGGCCCGTCGCCGGCCACGACTCCGGAGGCGACACCGGGACCGTCCTGCCCGCCCCCGCCTTCCCGCTGCGCGTCTCGGCGTCCGAGCCGGTCGTCCTGCGCGTCGAAGCCGCCACCACGGGGTGCGACTGCGACTGGTCGCTGGACCTGCGCTGGACCGCGCCCTCCGGCTCCGGCACCCTGCGCATCGACGACAACGGGCGCCCCCTGCGCACCAGCGCGGCCACCGGCCGTCCCGTGTACGGCTACGCCGCGGAACAGGGCCGCTGGGCACGCTGAGCGGTGGCGGCGCACCCCTCGTATGCCCAGGTCAGCGGTGTTGTCAGTGGCCGCACCTACACTCGGTGGCAGACAGTGGAGACCGTGGAGACCGTGGAGACCGGGCAGACCGGGCAGACCGGGGAGAGGGGCCGCGCCGATGACATCGCGCGCACTGCTGCGCCACGCGGCCGTCTTCCTGCCCGCCCCGGTCCCCCGCGAGGGGCGCGTCGTGTTCTGGGCCCCCGACGGCGACCCCCTGCCCGAAGCGGGTACGGCCACGACGCTGACCGTGGTCCGCCCGCACGGCGACGGGGTCCGCAGCCGGACGGTGCCCGCCGCTGCCCTCTCCGTCACCGCCGCACTGCCCCTGCTCGCCCAGGCACCGCGCAGCCCCGCGGCACACCCCGCCACCCGCGCCTGGGGCACCGCCGCCGTCCAGGCGCTGACGCTGGTCGCCCGCGGCCGGCTGCTCCCCGGGCTCACCCCCGAGGGCATCGACGCCTGGCGCGCCGGGCCGCTCGAGGCCGCCGATGTCGACCACCTGCGCGCGGTGGCCGCCGCGCTGCCGTACGAGGGGTACGCGACGCCCCTCGCCGGCCGGCGCCCGATGCACCTGCCCGAACCGGAAGCGCTGGTCCGCGCCTTCCTCGACGCCGTCGCCGACAGCCTCCCCCGTACCCCGGCCGCGGCCGTGGCCGCCGGAGGGCCGTTCGCCGCCCGGGAGCCACAGCACGTGCCCGGGATAAAGGACTGGGCCGCGCAGGTCGCGGCGGGCGCGGACACCGGCGTCGGGATCTCGCTCCGCCTCGACCTGTCCTCCTTCCGCCTCTTCGACGAGGCCGAACCCGAGGACGTGCGGCGCGCCGGGGCCGCCGTGGTCCAAGTGCACAGCCTCGCCGACCCGACCCTGGTCACCGATGCCGGCCACCTGTGGGCGGGCACGGCCGCCCACGCCTTCGGCCCCCGGGCGCGGATCGACGCCGTGCTCGCGCTGCGCCGGGCCGCGCGGGTGTGGCCGCCGCTGCTGCGCCTGCTCGACCAGCCGGTGCCCGACGCGCTGGCCCTGTCGGACCCGGAGCTCGAAGACCTGCTGGGCACCGCCGCGAACCGGCTGGCCGCCGCCGGAGTCCTGGTCCACTGGCCCCGGGAGCTGGCCCGTACGCTCTCGGCGACCGCCGTCGTACGGTCCACCGCGCCCGGCTCCGCGACCGACGGCACCGCCTTCTTCGACGCCGAGCACCTCTTCGCCTTCTCCTGGGAGCTGGCGCTGGGCGGCGACCGCCTCACCCCGGGGGAGATGGACGCCCTCGCGCAGGCCCACCGGCCGGTGGTGCGGCTGCGGGACCAGTGGGTGCGGGTGGATCCGGAGCTGGTGCGCAAGGCCCGCAAGCGGGAGCTCGGCCTGCTGGACCCGGTCGACGCGCTGGCGACCGTACTCTCGGGTACCGCCGACATCGACGGGGAGCCCGTCGAAGCGGTGCCGGTGGGGGCGCTGGCCGCCCTGCGGGAGCGGCTGACGGGGGAGCTGGCCCCGCTGCCGCAGCCGGCGTCGCTCAAGGCCACCCTGCGCGACTACCAGGCCCGCGGCCTGGCCTGGCTGGACCTGATGACCTCCCTCGGCCTCGGCGGCTGCCTCGCCGACGACATGGGCCTGGGCAAGACCGTCACCCTGATCGCCCTGCACCTGCACCGCGACCGCCCCGAGCCGACCCTCGTCATCTGTCCCGCGTCCCTGCTGGGCAACTGGCAGCGGGAGATCGAGAAGTTCGCCCCCGGCACGCCCGTGCGCCGCTTCCACGGCGGCAGCCGCCACCTCGCCGACCTCGCCGGGGGCTTCGTCCTCACCACGTACGGGACGATGCGCGCCAGTGCCGCCCTGCTCGCCGGGCAGAGCTGGGGCATGGTCGTCGCCGATGAGGCCCAGCACGTCAAGAACCCGCATTCGGCGACCGCCAAGGCCTTGCGGACGATCCCGGCGCCGGCCCGGGTGGCCCTGACGGGCACCCCGGTGGAGAACAACCTCTCCGAGCTGTGGGCGCTGCTCGACTGGACGACGCCGGGGCTGCTGGGCCCGCTCACCGCCTTCCGGGCCCGCCATGCCCGCCCGGTGGAGCACCAGCAGGAGGAGGACGGCGGCAACGAGGCGGCGGTGGCCCGGCTCGCCGCGCTCGTCCGCCCGTTCCTGCTGCGCCGCAAGAAGTCCGACCCGGGGATCGCGCCCGAACTGCCGCCGAAGACGCAGACCGACCACCCCGTCTCCCTGACCCGTGAACAGGCCTCCCTGTACCAGGCCGCGGTGGAGGAGGCGATGGCCGTCATCGGGTCGAGCGAGGGCATGGAGCGGCGCGGCATGATCATGAAGCTGCTGGCCTCGCTCAAGCAGATCTGCAACCACCCGGCGCAGTACCTGAAGGAGGTCGAGCCCCGGATCCCGCACCGCTCCGGCAAGCTGGCGCTGCTGGACGAGCTGCTGGACACGATCCTGGCCGAGGACGGCTCGGTGCTGGTCTTCACCCAGTACGTGACGATGGCCCGGCTCATCGAGCGGCACCTCGCGGCCCGGGGCATCTCCCACCAGCTGCTGCACGGCGGGACACCGGTGCAGCGCCGCGAGGAGCTCGTCGACCGCTTCCAGGCGGGCGAAGTCCCGGTCTTCCTGCTGTCGTTGAAGGCCGCGGGAACCGGCCTGAACCTCACCCGGGCCGGGCACGTCATCCACTTCGACCGCTGGTGGAACCCGGCCGTCGAGGAGCAGGCCACCGACCGCGCCTACCGGATCGGGCAGACCCAGCCCGTCCAGGTGCACCGGATCATCGCCGAGGGCACCGTCGAGGACCGGATCGCCGACATGCTGGAGGCCAAGCGGGCCCTGGCCGATGCCGTCCTCGGCTCCGGCGAGTCGGCGCTGACCGAGCTGACCGACCGGGAGCTGGCCGACCTCGTCTCCCTGCGGAGGCCCGCATGATCACCGCACGGGACGACCGCCGCCGCACCTTCGAGACCGTGCCCGCCGGGGCCCGGGCGGTCAGCTGGTGGGGCCGGGCCTGGGTGTCGGCGCTGGAGGAGGCCTCCCGCGACGCGGCCCGGCTGGCCCGCGGCCATGCGTACGCCGCCGAAGGCCACGTCGACGCCGTCACCGTCACGCCCGGCCACATCGTGGCGTACGTACGGGGCAGCCGGCCGCGCCCCTACCGCACCGAGCTGGCACTGCCCCCCTTCACCGACGCGGAGTGGGACGAGCTGCTCGAGGAGGTCGCGGGCGATCCCGCAGCGCTCGCCGCCCTGCTGGAGCGGGAGGTTCCGCAGTCGCTGGCGGGGACGGTGCTGCCCGGTGCGGGCGAGCTCCTTCCCCGCTGCTCCTGCCCGGACGTCGCGCGTCCGCCGTGCAAGCACGCGGCGGCCCTCTGCTACCGGGCGGCCCGGCTGCTCGACGAGGACCCGTTCGTCCTGCTGCTCCTGCGCGGCCGCGGCGAGCGGGAACTCCTCGACGAGCTGACCCGGCGCAACGCCGCCCACGCCGCGCGCGAACAGCCCGACACCTCACCCGACTTCCCCGGCGTCCCCGCCAAGGCGGCGCTCGCCCGCACCGCCCTGCCGCTGCTGCCCGCGCCGCTCGCCGCCCCCGCCGCCGCGGGCCCCCCGCCCGCCTGCCCGGCCGACCCGGCGGCCCCCGACCCGCTCGCCTTGGACCAGCTCGCCTCCGATGCGGCGGCCCGCGCCCTCAGCATCCTCACCACCACCGAGGACCCGATAGCCGGGCTCGACCTGTGGCAGGACGCCGTCCGGCTGGCCTCCGCGCACGCCACGGCCGGGCTCACCGGAGCGGCCCGTACCCTCTACCGGGAGCTCGCCCGCGCAACCGGCCGCACCACCACCGACCTCGCCCGGGGCGCCGCGGCCTGGCGACAGGGCGGCCGCCCCGCCCTCGCCGCCCTCGAAGAGCCCTGGGACCCGCCGGCCGGCCCCTTCGACCGGGCCCGCCCGGCGCTCCTCGCCGCCGCCCAGGGCTCCTTCCGGCCCGACCGCAATCGCCTCACGTCCGGCACCCGCCAGATCCGCCTCGGGCGCGACGGACTCTGGTACGCCTACGAGTCCCGCCCGGACGACACCGACTGGTGGCCCACGGGCCGCCCCTCCCCGGACCCGGTCACGGCGCTCACGCGGCCGGCAGGCGCATGAGCGGGTTCGAGGAACGGACTCGGACCGGTCGTGCCGGATCCGAGGAATGATCAATCTCCGCGTGTCCTCCGGTGGTTGGTGGTAGAAGCGTCGAAGAGGCCGCCCCCGTGCCGGGGCGGCCTCTTCTGACCCCTGCCGCGGAGGTAGCCCCCAGATGCACGGCCGCACGGCGCATGCCGACGCCACCCACGGAAGCACCGACCCCGGCCAGGAGAAGCTGAGGGCCGTCCTGGAGGGCTGGCGGGAGTCCCTGATCGACCTCGGCGGCCGCAATCGCCTGCTGAACTTCCGGCACACGCGGTCCCTCACCCTGGAGATCACGGAGCCCGGGTTCGCACCCCTGCTCGGCGGGCTGAGCCGGGGCTGGGACTTCGCGCCCGTCCGGGACCGGGCCGAGGAGGACGAAGGCGAAGGCGAGCACGAGCGCGAGGACGGGGCCGGGGCCGGGGCCGGGGTCGGGATCGGGGTCGGGGCCGGGGCCGGCGGCCTCGTGACGCAGAAGCCGACGCAGGCAGCGCTCGACGGCGCCTTGCGGCAGCTGAGGCAGAAGGCGAACCAGACCTACAACGACTTCGGCCTCTGGGTGCTCTGGCTCGGAGTCGGCATGCTGCGGTGGCGCGAGGAGGGGGCGCACGCGACCAGCTCGGCGCCGCTGGTGCTCGTCCCGGTGGAACTCGTACGCGACCGTGCCGGCAGGATCCGGCTGCACAAGGCCGAGGCGCAGGACGCCCTGCACAACCCCGCCCTCGCCGTGAAACTCGCCCAGCTCGGCGTCGATTGGACGGCCGTCGCGGACACCGACTGCCTGGACCCCGACCGGGTGCTGGCCGAGGCGCGGTCCGCCGCCGCGGGACAGGCCGGCTGGGAGGTGCGCGAGAGCGTCGTACTGGCCACTTTCGCCGCGCACAAGGAGGCGATGTACCAGGACCTCAAGGAGAACGAGGCGGCGATCCTCGCCCACCCGCTGATCAGGGCGATCGGGCTCGGGCCGGAGGCCGGACTCCCCGACGACCTGATCGGCTTCGAACCGCCCGCACCGGACCGCATCGACGAGGTACAACTGCCGGAGCGCACCCCGCTGGTGCTGGACGCCGACGCCTCGCAGCGCCAGTGCATCGCGGCGGCCACGGCGCACAGGTCGTTCGTCATGAGCGGGCCGCCCGGCACCGGCAAGAGCCAGACGATCACCAACATGATCGCGGCGCTGATGCACTCCGGGCGCACCGTGCTGTTCGTCAGCGAGAAGGCAGCCGCCCTCGACGTCGTACGCAACCGGCTGGCGGACGTCGGACTCGGCGACTTCGTGCTCGCCCTGCACAGCGGCGACACCGGCAAGAAGGCCGTCGCACAGGAGCTGGACCGGGCCCTGACCACCGAAGTACGGGCCTCGGGCGCGGCCGAGCACGAACTCGACGAGGCGCGCCGGCTGCGCGAGCAGCTGTCCGCCCACGCGGCTGCCATGAACGAGGAGCGGCAGCCGCTCGGCCGCTCACTGCACTCCGTGCTCGGGCGGCTCGCACGGCTCGACCAGGAGGCGGTCCCGCACCTGACCCTCACCCCGGGGGCCGGAGACGTCACCGCAACGCTCAGTGCCGCCGCCCTCGCAGAAGTCCTGGCCGCCGCCCGCGCGGTGGCCAGGTCATGGCGCCCGCTCGCGGAGGGCGAGGCCTTCGCCTGGCGCGGCCTGCGCGACCCCGAGACCGCGGCAGGAGGCTCGGCGGCCACGGCCCTGGCCGAAGCGGTCGACGCGCTGCGGTCGCTGCGGTCGGTGGCGGAGCGCAGGCCCCTGGTGTCGGCGATGCCCGTCGCACAGACCGTACGGGACATCAGGCGGCTCGCGGACGAGCTGTCCGCCGGACTCCCGGACCGGAGCCCCGGCCCGGGCAGCGGTACGCCGCCCGAGGACCGGTCCGACCTTGCCGCGCGGCTCGCGGAGGACTTCGGACGGGAGGAGCCGGGGAACATCGCGGCCGTGCTGGCGCTGGTCGAGCTCGCCGCGCTGAGCGAGGCGGCGCACCGGCCGCCGGCCCACTGGTTCGACGCGGGGCAGCTGCGGAAGGCGCATGCGGCGGTCGACGGGATCCGGGCCGCCGTCGCAGCGGCGCACGCGGCACGCGCGGCGGCGCAGGACCTGTTCGGGCCGCAGGTCCTGGAGTGCGCCGAACTGCCCGACCTCGTACGCCGGTTCGCGCAGGACCACCGGAAGCTGACGGCCCGGCTGACGGGGCGGTACCGGGCGGACCGTGCCGCCGTGACCGCGCTGACGGTGGGCGGATCCTGGAACGGAACGGTCAGGGCGCGGCTCGGCGAGGCACTCGCCTGGCAGCAGGCCCACGAGCGCGTGCGGGGGCTCGTCGCCGAGCACGCCGCACTGCTCGGGCCCTACGTACCGGGCCGGGACAGCGGGTTCGGGCCGGTCGACGAAGCCCTGGCGCACGCGGACCGGATCGGCGAGCTCACGCGGGACGCCGCTCGTCCGGACCGGCTGCGGCTGCCGGAGCTGCTCGCGCACGACGCGCAGCCGCACCACTGCGCGCTGCGCGCCAAGGTGATCCGGGCGGCCCTCGCCGACTGGTGCGACGCGGTGCACCTGCGGACCGAGCGGTGGGGTGCGGCCTCGGCGGCCTTCGCGGCGATGTTCGACGACGCACGCCGGCTGGAGCTGCTTCCCGCGCTGAGCGGCACGACGGCGGAGGCGGCCGAGGCCCTCGCGGCCCTGGAGGAGGACGCGTCCGGACCGGCGCAGTGGCAGGCGTACCGGAGCGGGCTCCGGGTCCTGGCGGCCCGCGGACTCGACGACCTCGTCCCACGTGCCGCGGAGCGGGGCATTCCCGCGGAGGTCTTCCCGGCGGTGGTCGAACGCGCCGTCCTCCAGTTGTGGGCCGACACCCTCCTCGCCTCCGATGCCCGGCTGCGGACGGCGGGCGCCGCGGAACTGGACGCGCGGGTGGAGAGCTTCCGCGAAGCCGACCGGATGCTGGTGGCCGCCGCGGCCGGCGCCGTGGTCGCGGCCTGCAACAGCCGCAGGCCGAGGGCGTTCGGCGGGGGCGGCGCGGCCGTCATCCGGCGCGAGGCCGAGAAGAAGGCGCGGCACATGCCCGTACGCGACCTCCTGGGGCGGGCCAGGGAGGTCGTCCAAGCGGTCAAGCCCTGTTTCATGATGAACCCGCTGTCCGTCAGCCAGTACCTGCCGGCCGACTACCGCTTCGACGTGGTGATCTTCGACGAGGCCTCGCAGGTCCGGCCCGGAGACGCGGTCAACTGCATCTACCGGGGCCGCTCGCTGGTCGTCGCCGGCGATGAGAAGCAGCTCCCGCCCACGGCCTTCTTCGACTCGGCGGTCGGCGACGAGGCGGACGAGTACGACGAGGACGTGCCCGACTCCTTCGAATCCCTGCTGCACGCCTGCAAGGCCGGCGCCCTGCGCGAACTGCCGCTGCGCTGGCACTACCGCAGTCGCCACGAGGACCTGATCACCTTCAGCAACAGGGAGTTCTACCAGAACGGCATGGTGACCTTCCCCGGGGCGGTGGAGAGCGGCCCGGACATCGGCGTCGCGTTCTTCCGGGCCGACGGCGTCTACGACAAGGGCGGACGCCGCGACAACCGGCGCGAGGCCCAGGAAGTGGCACGGCGCGTGCTGCACCACTTCGACACCCGGCCGGGCCGCAGCCTGGGCGTGGTGGCCCTGTCGCAGGCCCAGGCGAGCACGATCGACGAGTGCGTGCAGCAGGCCAGGCTGGCCCGTCCGGACCTGGACCACTGCTTCACCGAGGACCGGCTCGACGGGTTCTTCGTCAAGAACCTGGAATCGGTCCAGGGCGACGAGCGCGACGTCATGATCATGTCGCTGGGCTACGGCCCGGACGAGCGCGGGGTCCTCGGCCTGGGCTTCGGCCCCCTCAACAGGGAAGGCGGCTGGCGGCGGCTGAACGTGGCCGTGACCCGTGCGCGCCAACGGGTGGAAGTGGTCGCCTCCTTCCACGGCGGGCAGCTCAAGGACAGCGCGAACCCCAGCGTCCAGTACCTCAAGCGCTATCTGGAGTACGCGGAGAACGGGCCCGCGGCCCTGGCCCGGGACCGCGTGGCCGCCGGCGCGGAACCGGACAGCCCCTTCGAGGAGTCCGTGCTGGAGGTGCTGCGCGGCTGGGGTTACGCGGTCCAGCCGCAGGTCGGTGTGTCGGGCTACCGCATCGACCTGGGGCTCCGGCACCCCGCGGCGCCGGGATCGTACGCACTCGGCATCGAGTGCGACGGAGCGATGTACCACTCCTCGCGGGCGGCGAGGGACCGGGACCGGCTTCGCCAGCAGGTCCTGGAAGGACTCGGCTGGACCCTGCACCGGATCTGGGGAACCGACTGGTACCGCAACCGTGCCGGGGCGGAGGCCCGGCTGAAGGCGGCGGTGGAGGCCGCGACCGCCCGCGATCCCTTCGCGCGGCCGGCCGCCCCCGTACCGCCCCCGGTTCCGGTTCCGGCACCGCGGCGTCCGGAACCGGAACGCGTGCGGGTCCTGGGGGACGAGGCGCCCGAGCGCGACTGGAGCCGCCCGTACGAGGTGGCGGTCGTGCACGTGCCCACGGGCGCGGAGCTCCACACCCCCGAGGCGCGGGCGGCGCTGCGCACGGCGCTGGCCCGGATCGTGGAGGTGGAAGGGCCGGTCCACGAGGACCTGCTGGTGCAGCGGGTGCGGGAGCTGTGGGGGGTGAAGAGGGCCGGCAGCCGGATCCGGGACAACGTGCTGCTCGTGGTGCGGGACCTGGTCCGGCGGCGGGTCGTGGAGTACGGCGACGGCTTCGCCGACGTGCCCGGCCGGAGCCTCGTCGGGGCGCGGACGGCGGTGGACGGCTGCAACCGGAAGGTCACCCACGTGGCACCGGCGGAGCGGCAGACGGCTCTGGCCGCGCTGGCCGCCGAGTGTCCGGGCATGTCGACCGACGAACTCATGCGGCAGGGGCGGGAGTTCTTCGGATGGAAGCGGATGGGCGACGACATCCGCGGCGCGCTGGAGTCGGATGTCGCCGCCCTGGTGTCACAGGGGCGGGTGCGGCGGGAGGACGGACGGATCAGCGCGTCACGTCGCGGGCCCAACGGCTGAGGGTGGTGAAGTCACGGTCCCGCAGGCCGTGGCGGGGGCGGATGCGCAGCAGGAGGGCCGGGGCGGGGTGGTGGGCGGCGACCCAGGCGCGGTCGCGGGGGTTGATCATGTCGTCGACCCAGGCGAAGGGGCGTCCCGCCGCCCAGGCGACGAGGGGGCGCGTCTTCCACGAGAGGCCGTCGGGGTCCTTGGCGAAGAGTTCCGGCCATTCGATGACAGGAAGATCACCGGGAAGTCCTATGTGCGGGGAGATCATCGTGTTGGCCTGGTGCGTCCAGGCCGTGGCCCACGTGAGCTGGAACGGCAGGGCCAGCAGCCGGCCGCCGTGGGAGGGGTGCAGGCGGACCCGTGCCCCGCGCCGGGCGCTGCGGGAGTCCGGGTCCTGGTAGGAGAGCCAGACGTCCGGTCGCATCCGGTGGCTCCGGTATCCGCGCAGGCCCGCGAAGGGGGACCGGAAGGGGTTGAGCGGGCCGTCCACGTCGAGGAGGAGCAGCGGGCGATCAGTCATGAAGTACGCACTACCCAGTACACGATGGAGTGAAATGCCTACCGGCTCTATAACCCGAATGGGTTCAGAGCGTTGTCTCCGGTGCGGGACGAACGCCCGCGGACTCCTCCGGAAGGCAGGGAAACTGATGCGTCACAGTCGTCGGAATGGCTTGATCGCGGCGGTGGTTGCGGGAGGTGGGCTGGCGGTCGCGGGGGCGGGCGGTTTCGCCTACGCCGACGCGGACGCCGGCGGGCGGGCCGAGCGCTCCCCGGGGCTGCTCTCCGGAAACCTGGTGCAGCTGCCGGTGCACGTTCCGGTGAACGTGTGCGGGAACACGGTGAGCGTGGTCGGTGTGCTCAACTCGGCCGCCGGGAACCGCTGCGTCAACGAGGACCATCCGGAGCCGAGGCCCTCGCACCCGTCGAAACAGGGAGCGGGCAACGGCGGCGGAGCCGTCGCCGATGGGCGCGGAAAGGATTCGCCGGGGGTGCTCTCCGGCAATGGGCTCCACCTCCCGGTCGACCTGCCCGTGAACGTCAGCGGCAACGCGGTGAGCGTCGTCGGCGTCGGCAACGGCTCCACCGGGAACACCTCCGTCAACGGCCGGGTGCCCGGCGGCGGCACGCCGCCCGTCCCACCCCCCGCCGTCGAACCGCCCGCCGTCGACCGTCCGGTGACCCCGCCCGCGCCGCCGCGGCACACCGGGGCGCTGGCCCAGACCGGAACCGACGCCCTCGGCTACCTGCTGCCGGGCGGCGGGGCGCTCCTCCTCGGCGGGGCGCTCCTCTACCGCCGCTTCGGCCTCGGCCGCTAGCGCTGACGCAGCACTACCCCTGCGGCCGGCCGGGCGGTACGGGGCGCCAGCCGTCCAGGATGGCGTCGATCCGTGCGGCCAGCCGGGCCCGGGCCGCGAAGCGCGGGACCCCTGCCATCAGCAGGGCGTCGTACTCGGTGTCGGTGTGCCGCACGGCCGCGCGCACCGCGTAGGAGACGGCGAGCTCGTCCAGGGCCCGGCCGGCGGCGCTGCGGCCCACCCGGCCGCTGCCGCGTACCGAGGCGTGCGTGGCGATGGCCACGGCCCGCTCGGCCGGGCAGCCGGGGAACAGCCGTACTATCTCTGCGGCGAAGGCCGCCGTGAACCGGGTGTCCTCGGCGGCGCGACGCAGCCGGTCGCGTTCCCGGCGCCTGGCCCGCGCCTCGGCGTCCGCGAGACACGCACGCTCCGCGCGGGCCAGCGCGGCGTCCTCGACGAGGATGCCCTGGCGCTCGTAGCGGCGGCGGCGCCGGTTGAAGCGGACGACGACGGCCGACAGCGAACTCGCCTCGCGCGAGCGGCGGGTGAGCGCCGCGTCCCCGCGCGGGAGGTAGACCAGATGGCCGAGATCGGCGCAGTCCAGGCAGCGCGGCACGCCCGCCTCGCGCACGAGGTGCCGCAGGGGCCCCCGCCGGCACTCGGCGCAGTGGATCTGCCGACCGGACTCGAACACCACCAGGCTCATACAGGGGTGATACCGCTGGATGGCCCTCATATCACCTGATGGAAAGGGGCTGTTGGTGTTTCACCAACTCTTCCTCGATGCCGAGCCGCCCTTCTACCGTGAGCCCGTGGACGGCGGCCGGTCCACCGAGGAGGGCACATGATGGGGCAGCAGGCGACGATCCGGCCGGCAAGGGCACGCATTCCCGCGGCGCCGGCGGGCCGCGAGATCGTCATACCGCCGGGCGGCTGTACCGGCTGGCACTACCACCGGGTGCGGCTGGACGCCGTCGTGCTCGCCGGGACCCTGACCCGGGTCCTGCACGACCGCACGATCGAGGTGCACCGGGCCGGAACCACCTTCGTGGAGCCCGCGGGCATCGGCCACATCCACCTGGGCCACAACCTCGGCAGCGAGCCCGTCGTCCTCCACGTGACGCCCTCGCTCCCCGCGGGGACCCCCTTCGCCATACCCACCCCGCCCCCGCCCGGCGCCACCCCGGCCGTCTGCCGGGAGCACGCCGGGTGACCCCGCCCGCACCGGCGGGCGCCCCACACCGGCCGGCCCCGCACCGGCCGGCGCAGCTGCCCGCGCACCCGGCGGAACGCACCGCCACGGCCCACCACCGACAATGGGCCCGTGCAGCTGGAAGCGATCACATGGCAGCGGATGGCCGAGCGGCTCGCCGGTCGTCTCGACGAAGACAAGGACAGCCCTGAGCAGGGCGGTTGGCAGCGAGTGGGCATCGACGGGGCGCCCGCCGCCCAGACCGGCGTCCTCGCGGGACACCTCGCCGACGCGCTGCGGCCGCGCGGACGGCCGGTCCTGGTCGTGGCGGCCGAGGGCTTCCTGCGGCCGGCCTCCCTCCGCTTCGAGTTCGGCCGCCAGGACGTGGACGCGTACCTCGACGGCTGGTACGACACGGCCGCGCTCTGGCGGGAGGTGTTCGGCCCGACCGACCCGGGCGGCACCGGGCGGGTGCTGCCCGACCTCTGGGACCCGGTGAGCGACCGGGCGACCCGCAGCCCGTACGTGGAACTCCCGCCCGGCGGGGTGCTGATCGTGCACGGCCCGCTGCTCCTGGGCCACTGGTTCCCCTTCGACCTGAGCGTCCACATCCGGCTCTCCCCGGGCGCGCTCGCCCGCCGCACCGAGGAGTCCGCGCGCTGGACCCTGCCTGCCTTCGCACGCTACGAGGCCGATACGGACCCGGCCTCGGCCGCCGACGCGGTGGTGCGGGCCGACGATCCCCGCCATCCCGCCTGGACGGGCGTCCGCACGCGGTAGGAGCCGGGAGGCGCAAGGCCCCTCACGGCCTGCCGCCCAGCCGGGTCACCGCCAGCGCGGCCGCCCGGCACCCCGCCCGGGCCGCCTCCGCGGGGTCCGCGCCCGCCAGCCGGGCCGCGAGGAAACCGCCCGTGAAGGCGTCCCCCGCGCCCGTGGAGTCCACCGCGTCGACCGGCTCCGCCGTGATCTCCGCGGTGACCCGGCCCCGCTCGGCCACCAGCGCCCCCGCCACCCCGAGGGTCACCACCACCAGCGGTATCCGGCCGCTCAACCACGCCGCCGCCCGGGCCACCCCGGCCGGCTCCGGCAGGCCGGCCAGCAGCCGGGCCTCGTCCTCGTTGGGCAGCAGTACGTCCGCCCCCGCCACGGCGTCGAGGAACCGCCGCGGGCCCAGCCCGGCCAGGAACCCGGCCGAGGCGGGGTCCACGCTCACCGGCACCCCCCGGCCCCGGGCCGCCCGCAGCGCGACCAGGGCCAGCTCCCGGCTGCTGTCGGCGAAGAACAGGTACCCGGACAAGTGGAGGTGGGCCACCCCGTCCAGCAGGGACGGCGTCCAGTCGGCCGGACACAGCCGCAGCGCGGCCCCGCTGTCGGTCAGGAAGGTCCGCTCCGCGTCCTTGCCGACCAGTGCGACCACCGTCCCGGTCGGCTCCTCCCGGTCGACCACCAGCCGCGGCAGCACCCCCGCGTCCAGCAGCGCCCGCTCGTGCCACCGCGCCGACTCGGTACCCACCCGCGCGAGGAGCCGTACCTCCGAGGCCCCCCTACGGGCCGCCCAGCAGGCCGCGTTGGCCCCGGCGCCGCCCGGCAGGGTCCGGATCCGGGCGGCCGTGTCAGTGGCCGGAGCGAGGGGCTCCGGATGGACCGCCACCACATCGGTGACCACGTCCCCGACGACCAGCAGCGCCCCCGGACCGGCCGGTTCCACCCCGGTCACGCCCGGGCCGCCCAGGCCCCCGCGATCCTGGCCCCGAGCCGCACGTTGCCCCGTACCGCCGCCAGGTTCGCCTCCAGCGAGGCCCCGGCCGTCGCCCGTACCAGAAACCCCAGCAGGAACGGTGTCACCGCCTGCCCCGTGATCCCGCGCTCACGGCACTCGGCGAGCGCCTCGGCCAGCACCCGGTCGTGCAGCTGCGGATCCAGCTGCTCCGCCTCCGCCACCGGGTTGGCCACCAGCAGGCCCGTCTCCGGGCCGCCCAGGGCGTCCTGTGCGGCCATCACCGCGGCGACCTCCTCCGGCCCGTCCACCGTCCAGTCCACCGGCTCCCCGGAATCGGCCAGGTAGAAGCCGGGGAACCGCTGCGTCCGGTATCCGAGCACGCCCACCCCCAGCGTCTCCAGCCGCTGCAGCGTGGCCGGCACGTCCAGGATCGACTTCACCCCCGCGCACACCACCGTGATCCGCGTCCGGGCCAGCAGCGACAGGTCCGCCGACTCGTCCTGCGTCTGCGCCCACTCGCGGTGCACCCCGCCCAGCCCGCCCGTGGCGAAGACCCGCAGGCCCGCCCGCGCGGCCAGGAAGGCCGTAGCGGACACCGTCGTCGCCCCCGTGGCCCCCGCGGCCAGTGCGGGCGCCAGATCCCGGTGGCCGAGCTTGCGTACGCCCTCGCCGCCCGCGATGCGCTCCAGCTGGTCCTTGTCCAGACCCGCGTGCGCCACGCCGTCGATGACGGCGATCGTCGCCGGAACCGCGCCCTCCGAGCGGACCAGCGCCTCCAGTTCGAGACCCACCGCCAGATTGCGGGGGCGCGGCAGCCCGTGCGCGATGATCGTCGATTCCAGTGCCACGACGGGCCTGTGCCCGGCGAGCGCCTCGCGCACCTCTTCCGACAGGACGGGTACGCCGGACCGGGATGCAGTTGCTGTGTGCTGTGACATGTCCCCATCCATGGCACCGGATGCGCGCCCCCAAACGCGCTCCCGCCCCACCCGTCACAACCTGTCCGAGTAACGATCCTCTGCGGGCGGCGCGGAAGGCGGCGGCCGACCGCGGCCGGCGGCAGGCCGCTGGACAGGGTGACGCGGCGGCCCCGCCGCCGCTGGACGCTCTGGTCACCCCGCCGGGCCGCCCGGCCGGATTAGGCTCGCGGGTCATGACCACCAGTGAGCACCGCGCCCCCGCCTCCTTCGCCGTCTCCGTTCCCGACGTCCCGGACGCCGAACTGGAGGCCGAGGACCTCGACCCCGGGCAGATCGTCTCCGGCGAGCCGGTGGTCAGCGGCAAGGTGCTCTGGGAGTCACCCGACGGCCGGCAGGTGCGCGGGATCTGGCAGATCACCCCGGGCGTGGTCACCGACACCGAGGCCGACGAGCTGTTCGTCGTGGTCAGCGGCCGGGCCACCATCGACGTCGAGGGCGGGGCGACCCTCGAAGTGGGCCCCGGGTCCGCCTGCGTGCTCCGGGAAGGCGACAAGACCACCTGGACGGTGCACGAGACGCTGCGCAAGGCCTACCACATCAGCTGCTGACGCCGTCCTTCGCGGACGAGGGGTGGCGGCGCGCGGTGTACAGCGCGAGCGCAGCCATCGGCAGCAGCAGGAAGGCGCCGACGGCGTTCAGCCAGCCGTAGCCCGCGTGCGCCATGACCAGCCCCGCGGCCGCGCCGCCCACGCCCGCGGCCGTGTTCATCGTCAGGTCGCTCAGCCCCTGTACGGCGGCCCGCGCGGGCTGCGGCACCGAGTCGGTCAGCAGCGCCGATCCGGACACCATCCCCGCGGACCAGCCGAGGCCGAGCAGGAAGAGGCCCGCCGCGCTCTGGCCGTGGTGCGGCCCGGCCGTGCCGGCGAGCAGCGCCGCGACCGAGAGCAGCCCGGCCGCCAGGCCGATCCCGGACAGCCGGCCGAGCCGGTCCGCGAGCCAGCCCATCAGGGGCGAGAAGGCGAACATGCCGGCGATGTGACCGCTGATCACCAGTCCGACGAGCTCCAGCCCCGCGCCGTGGTGGCCCAGGTCCATCGGGGTCATCACCATGATCGAGACCATGGTGGTGTGCGATACGGCCACGGTGAGCAGCGCGAGCCGGGCCCGCGGGGAGGCCTTGACGGCGGCGAACCCGGCGCGCAGCGAGCGGCCCTCGCGGGTCTGCTCCTCGGGTGCGGCCAGCGCACGGGCCGTCAGCAGCGGGTCCGGGCGCAGGAGGATCCCGATCAGCGCGGCGGTCAGGAGGAAGACGGCGGCGGCCCACACGAAGGGCCCCGCCGTCTCGGGTATGGACGTCCCGGCGAAGCTGCGGCTGGCCGGGGCGGACAGGTTGGGGCCGAGCACCGCGCCGATGGTGGAGGCCCACACGACGACGGAGATCGAGCGGGCCCTGCGGTCCGGGGCGGCGAGGTCGGCGGCGGCGAACCGGGCCTGGAGATTGGCCGAGGAGGCGGCGCCGAAGGCGGCCATGCCGAGCATCAGCAGCGGGAAGCTCTTGACCGTCGCGGCGAGGACCACGAGGCCCGCCCCGGCGGCGCCGATCAGGTAGCCCAGGACCAGCCCGGGGCGGCGGCCGCGCGCGGTCATCAGGGCGGCGAGCGGCAGGGAGACCAGGGCGGTGCCGATCACGGCGGCGGTGGAGGCGAGGCCGGACAGCGCCTCGGTGCCGCTGACCTCGGCGGCGAGCACGGGGGCCAGGGCGATGCTGATGGGCACGCCGAGCCCGCCGAGCATCTGGCTGGAGATGAGCACCCCGGAGGTGCGCCGCCGCAGCCGGGCCACCTCCACGAGGCCGGGCGCCGCGGTGGACCGGTCCGTGCCCGGTGAGGCGGTCATGCCGGACACCCCCCGCGCGGGCGGGGGTAGGGGGCGCGGCAGGACGCGCTGCGGCCGGGTACGGCGGCTGGAGTAGTCACCGCGGCAGTGTGCCACCCCTTACCGTGCGGGTGGAACAGGGTATCCATCCGCTCAGAACAGCGGCTGGGGGAGGACGCCCTCCAGCGCGAGGAGCCGGCGCTTGGTCTCGACCCCGCCGCCGAAGCCGCCGATGCCCCCGTCGTTCTCCACCACCCGGTGGCAGGCCACCACCAGCGGCAGCGGGTTCGACCCCATCGCGTTGCCCACGGCCTGGGCGGCCCCCGGCTGGCCGACGCGGGCCGCCAGCTCCCCGTACCCGACGACCGCTCCGTACGGCACGGAACGGTCCAGTTCCTGGAGCACCTGCCGGTTGAAGCCGGAGCTGAGGCGCCAGTCCAGCGGCAGCTCGAAGCGCCGCAGCGCACCGGAGAAGTACGCCGCGAGCTGGCGTACGGCCTCGGCCAGCAGCACTTCCCCGCCCGGTGCGGGCCGCCGGGCGTCGGCGCCGAGCCGGGAGACGAGCGGGCCTATCATCGCGTCGACCCGGTCGGGCTCGGCATGGAACTCGACCCGGACCAGCCCCTCCGGGGTCGCGGCCAGGAGCAGGGGGCCGACATCGCTGGCGACGACGGTCCATTCGAGGTGCGGCCCGCGGGGCCGCTCGGTGCTGTCCACACGTCCACGGTACGGTGCCCCACCGACAGCGGCCCTGCCGTCGGGCCGCGCTCAGAAGCCGCCCACGGCCTCCCGGACCACGTCCGGGGCGTTGGTGATGATCCCGTCCACGCCCATGGCCCGCACCTTCCGGGCGGTCGTGGCGTCGTCCACGATCCAGGTGTCCACCTCCATGGCCGTGCCGTGGGCGCCGAGCAGCCCGTGCACCGCCGCGACCCACTCGGCCGAGATCGTGCTGTGCCACGGGTTGATGCGGTCGGTGAACTGCGCGTACCGCGGCAGGTCCGCCACCGGCGGGGTGCCCAGGAAGGCCGTCACGAGGTCCGGTCGCAGCTCGTGCACGATCCGTACGCAGTCCGCGCTGAAGCTCTGCACCACCAGGCGCTGCTCCACGTGGCGCTCGTCGAGCCAGCCCGCCTCGTCCAGCACCTTCAGGGTCTGCTGCTCGATCCCCGGGTAGAGCTCGGGCCTCTTGATCTCCAGCAGCAGCCGCTGCTGGTTGCGCCCCACCCGGTCGAGGTACTCCCGCAGGGTCGGCACCCGGGCGCCGGTGTACTCCTGCCCGAACCAGCTGCCCGCGTCCAGCAGGGCGATCTCCGCCGCCGTGAAGTCCTTGACCCTCCAGGGCTTGCGGTCCGGGAACAGCTGCTCGACGTCCGTGGTCCGGGACAGGGTGTCGTCGTGGATGACCACCAGCTCCCCGTCCTTGGTGCGCTGCACGTCGTTCTCCACCCATTCGAAGCCCAGCCGCATGGCCAGGTCGATCGCGTCGAGGGTGTTCTCCGGGGCGTACGCCGAAGCCCCCCGGTGGGCGTACACGACGGGGTTCCCCAGGAGCCCCGCCGGTTCGGAGGCGGGGCCCGGGCCGGTGGCGGGGCCGGTGGCGGCGTACGAGGCCGTCCCGCCCAGCAGGGTGAGGGTGATGCCCAGGAACGCGGCGGCTGCCGCGGCGGCGGGTCGGACGTACATGCGTTCTCCTCGGGTCGTGAGCCCTGTTCCTGCGTCAGACGGGTGCGGAGCGGCAGACGTTGTGGCGATCACTTCACGGCGGGGCCTTGACGCGATCATGGGGTTGAAGATCACCGAGCCGCCACCGAACTACGACAAACGGACCAGAACGTGTGAGGCCGGCCCGGCCGGGCGCGCCGCGGCGCCGCGCGCGGATACGTGAGTGTCAGTGGGGGGTCGTACGGTTGACTCATGCGGCCCGTATCGAAGATCGAACGCACGGTGGCGCCTTTCGAGGTCGTCAGCCCCTACCAGCCCAGCGGCGACCAGCCGGCGGCCATCGCCGAGCTGGAAAAGCGCATCCGTGCAGGTGAGAAGGATGTCGTCCTGCTGGGCGCGACCGGCACCGGAAAGTCGGCGACCACCGCGTGGATGATCGAAAGGCTCCAGCGCCCCACCCTGGTGATGGCGCCGAACAAGACGCTCGCCGCCCAGCTGGCGAACGAGTTCCGCGAGCTCCTGCCGAACAACGCCGTCGAGTACTTCGTCTCGTACTACGACTACTACCAGCCCGAGGCTTACGTTCCGCAGTCGGACACGTACATCGAGAAGGACTCCTCGATCAACGAGGAGGTGGAGCGGCTGCGCCACTCCGCGACCAACTCGCTGCTGACGCGGCGCGACGTCATCGTGGTCGCGTCCGTGTCCTGCATCTACGGCCTCGGCACCCCGCAGGAATACGTCGACCGGATGGTCTCCCTCAAGGTCGGCGAGGAGATCGACCGCGACCAGCTGCTGCGCCGCTTCGTCGACATCCAGTACACGCGCAACGACGTGGCCTTCACCCGCGGCACCTTCCGGGTCCGCGGCGACACCATCGAGATCTTCCCGGTCTACGAGGAACTGGCCGTCCGCATCGAGATGTTCGGCGACGAGATCGAGGCCCTCTCCACCCTGCACCCGCTGACCGGCGAGGTCATCAGCGAGGACCGCGAGCTGTACGTCTTCCCCGCCAGCCACTACGTCGCGGGCCCCGAGCGCATGGAGAAGGCGGTCCGCGGCATCGAGGCCGAGCTGGCCCAGCGCCTCGCCGAGCTGGAGAAGCAGAACAAGATGCTGGAGGCGCAGCGGCTGCGCATGCGCACCACGTACGACCTGGAGATGATGCGCCAGATCGGCTCCTGCTCCGGCATCGAGAACTACTCGCTGCACATGGACGACCGCGAGCCCGGCTCCGCGCCCAACACCCTGATCGACTACTTCCCCGAGGACTTCCTCCTGGTCATCGACGAGTCGCACGTCACCGTGCCGCAGATCGGCGCCATGTACGAGGGCGACGCCTCGCGCAAGCGGACCCTGGTCGACCACGGGTTCCGGCTGCCGTCGGCCCTCGACAACCGGCCGCTGAAGTGGGAGGAGTTCCAGGAGCGGATCGGCCAGACCGTCTACCTGTCGGCCACCCCCGGCAAGTACGAGCTCTCGCGCGGCGACGGCTTCGTCGAGCAGATCATCCGCCCCACCGGCCTCATCGACCCGGAGGTCGTGGTCAAGCCCACCGAGGGCCAGATCGACGACCTGGTGCACGAGATCCGCGGGCGCGTCGAGAAGGACGAGCGGGTCCTGGTCACCACCCTCACCAAGAAGATGGCCGAGGACCTCACGGACTACTTCCTGGAGCTCGGCATCCAGGTCCGCTACCTGCACAGCGACGTCGACACCCTGCGCCGCATCGAGCTGCTGCGCGAGCTGCGCTCCGGCGAGTTCGACGTCCTGGTCGGCATCAACCTGCTGCGCGAGGGGCTCGACCTGCCCGAGGTGTCGCTCGTGGCGATCCTCGACGCCGACAAGCAGGGCTTCCTGCGCTCCGGCACCTCGCTGATCCAGACCATCGGCCGCGCCGCGCGCAACGTCTCCGGCCAGGTCCACATGTACGCGGACAGCATCACCCCGGCCATGGCGCAGGCGATCGACGAGACGAACCGCCGCCGCGAGAAGCAGGTCGCTTACAACACCGCCCACGGCATCGACCCGCAGCCGCTGCGCAAGAAGATCAACGACATCGTCGCCACCATCGCCCGCGAGGAACTGGACACCGAGGAGCTCCTCGGCACCGGATACCGGCAGGCGAAGGACGGCAAGGGCGCCAAGACGCCGGTCCCCGCGCTGGGTGCCAAGGCGGCCCCCGCCAAGGCCGGGAAGGGCGCGAAGGGGGCCAAGGCGGGCGCGGTGGTCACCGACCGACCCGCCGCCGAACTGGCCGGGATCATCGAGGAGATGACCGAGCGCATGCGCGCGGCGGCCGCCGAGTTGCAGTTCGAGGTCGCGGCCCGGATCCGGGACGAGGTGGGCGAGCTGAAGAAGGAGCTGCGCCAGATGAAGGAAGCGGGCCTCGCCTGACCCGGGGCCTGTCAGTAGGGTTGGGTCTCAGCCGCAGGTACACGCTGCGCTCCCGTTGTTGGGGCGGGCTATGGAGAGGGGACAGCGCGTGACGGTCAACATGACCAAGGGTCAGGCCATCAGTCTGCAGAAGGCGGACGGGGGCACCCTGACCGCGGTCCGGATGGGCCTCGGCTGGCAGGCTGCCAAGCGCCGCGGGCTGTTCGGCTCGCGGACCCGGGAGATCGACCTGGACGCGTCGGCGGTGCTCTTCGCCGACAAGCAGCCGGTGGACGTCGTCTTCTTCCGGCACCTGCAGAGCGACGACGGCTCGGTCCGGCACACCGGCGACAACCTGGTCGGCGGCGTCGGCCAGGGCGGGGACGACGAGGCCATCCTCGTCGACCTCCAGCGCGTGCCGGTGCACATCGACCAGATCGTCTTCACGGTGAACTCCTTCACCGGCCAGACGTTCCAGGAGGTGCAGAACGCGTTCTGCCGCATCGTCGACGAGACCAACGGCCAGGAGCTGGCCCGCTACACCCTCGACGGCGGTGGCCAGTACACCGCGCAGATCATGGCGAAGGTGTCCCGCTCGGGTGCGGGCTGGCAGATGACGGCCATCGGCAACCCTGCCAACGGCCGTACCTTCCAGGACCTGATGCCGGCGATCCTGCCGCACCTGTAAGCGAAGAAGAACGGGGGGAGACGGGACGATGGCGGCCGAACTGGTCCGGGGGCAGAACCATGCCCTGTCCGAACACCGGGTGCGGATCACGGTCTCGGCGGGCACACCCGTGCTCGCCCTGGCCTCGCTCGGAGACGAGCGGGGCGCCGTGACCGGCCCGGAAGGCATCGCGCACCACGGTGCGGGAGACCTTCCGGGGGTCGAGGCGCCGGGCGGGTCCGCGGACCGGCACCGGTTCGCCGTCGATCTCGACGCGGTGGCCGCCGAGGTCCACCGCGTCGGCGTCCTGCTCTCCCTGCCCCCGGGCGGACCGGCCCGCTTCGGTGCCGTCGCGGCCTCGCACGTGGCCGTCACGGACATGGACGGCACCGGGCTGGCCGAGTACACCCTCACCGGGCTCGAGGCCGAAACCGCCGTCGTCGCCCTGGAGCTCTACCGCCGCCAGGGCGCCTGGAAGGTCCGCGCCGTCGGCCAGGGCTACGCCGGCGGGCTCGCCGACCTGCTCGCCGACCACGGGCTCAGCGCCCCCGCGGCCGCCGAGCTGGCCGCGCGGGTGCACGCCGGCATCGCGGCGCCGGTGGCTCCCGACCCGCTCCCCGTCGCACCCGACCCGGCGGTCCCGGTGTCCGGAAGCCCGTACGCGGGCACGCCCGGCCCCGCGCCGGCGCCCCCGGCCCCGTCCTCGGGCGACAGCACGATCAGCTACTCCCACCCGCGGCGCCGCCCCGCCGCCACCGAGCCCCCCGAGCCCGCGCCGCGCACCGCCCCGGCGCAGGAGCCCGGGCAGCCCCCGCGGCCCGTCGCCGGGGACGCCAGCGGCTGGTCCATGGAGGAGCGGCTCTACAACCAGGTCTGGGGCATGTTCGAGGACCTGGCCCGCACGGTGGCCGCCTACCGCAGCGCCGTCGAGTTCGCCGACTCCCGCATGGACCGCGAGCTCGACGAGGCCCTGTCCGACCCGCGCCACCGCCTCGGCGGCTCCGGGAACGCCGCCCGCGACACCGCCCGGGCGCGCCGCGAGGAGCTCGTCGCGCAGGCCCAGGCCGTCCTCGACCGGGACCTCGCCCAGCTGATCGCCGAGGCGGAGGTGGTCGAGCCCGCGCTGCCGGCCGCGTACGCCCGCTGGGCCAACCCGGTCTGGCACGGCGGCCCGTCCACCGCGCCGCCCGAGGAGAACCCGCTGGCCCTGCGCCTGGGCGACCTGTACCTGCCCGAACGCCCCGACCTGCGGGTCCCCATGCTGATGCGGCTCCCGCTGGAGCGCGGCATCTGGATCGACAACGGCCGCACCGGATCCGAGGCCGCGATGGCCATGGACACCGACCGGCTGCGCCGGGCCGCCATGGACATGGCCGTCGCGCACGCGGTGCGGCTGCTCGCGGTCCACCCCGCCGACCGGTTCTCCGTCCACGTCATCGACGCGGCCGGAGCCGGAGCCGCCTCCCTGGCACCCCTCGTACGCGCCGGGGTGCTGGCCGCTCCGCCCGCCGCCGGGGCCGCCGGCGTCACGCAGACGCTGGCGGGGCTGACCAAGCGGGTGGACCTCGTACAGATGGCGCTGCGGGCCGGCGCGCCCGAGGACCTGCCGCCGGACGTGGACACGGCCGACCAGCTGCTCCTCGTCCACGACTTCCCGCACGGCTTCGACGACCGGGCCGTCACCCAGCTGCGCTACCTCGCCGACGAGGGACCGGCGGTCGGCGTGCACCTGCTGATGGTCGCGGACCGTGACGAGGCCTCGGCCTACGGCCCGCTGCTGGACCCGCTGTGGCGCTCGCTCATGCGGCTGTCGCCCGTCCCGGACAACCATCTCGCCGACCCTTGGGTGCACCACGCCTGGACCTTCGAACCGGACCTGCCCCCGCAGGGCAGCCAGGTCCTCGACCAGGCGCTGGAGCGGGTGGCGCAGGCCCGGCGGCGCGCCCGCCCGTGACGGGTGGCGGCAGGTCCATGACCTGCCGCTGACCGCTCCTTGGGATTCCCTTTACCTTTTGGGGCTCGGCCGGGTACCCTGGGGCACGCGGAGGGGAGTATTCCTGCTTTCCTGCTACGGCGTACCCGTCAATACGGACCCTGCGGTCACATGCGCGCAGGCGGTCCCGGGGCGCCGGCCCACGGCCTCCAGGCCGCCCGGGTGGAAGAGACCTCCGGCAGCGATGACGCTGACGAAGTGCTGAGCCATCCGCCGGAGGCGTGTTTACGTGGAAGTTTCCTGGACCCTGTGGGCGCTGACCATTCTCGGTCTGTCCCTCCTCATCGGCGCCGATTTCTTCATCGGCCGCAAACCCCACGACGTATCGATCAAGGAAGCGGGCACCTGGACGATCGTCTGGATCGTCCTCGCCGCACTCTTCGGCCTCGGCCTGTGGTTCTTCGGGAACGGCCAGGCCTCGCAGGAGTTCTTCGCGGGCTTCATCACCGAGAAGTCCCTGAGTGTCGACAACCTCTTCGTCTTCGTCCTGATCATGGCGAAGTTCGCGGTGCCCTCGCACCTCCAGCAGCGCGTCCTGCTCGTGGGCGTGCTCATCGCCCTCGTGCTCCGCGCGGTCTTCATCGCGGCCGGCGCGGCGATCATCGCCAGCTTCTCCTGGGTCTTCTACCTCTTCGGCGCGTTCCTGATCTACACCGCGTGGAAGCTGATCCAGGAGGCGCGCAAGGACGAGGAGGAGGACGAGTTCGAGGAGAACCGCCTGCTCAAGTCCGTGGAGAAGAAGTTCGGCGTCGCCGACCGGTACCACGGCACCAAGCTCTTCATCCAGAACAACGGCAAGCGCGTCCTGACCCCGCTGATGGTCGTCATGCTCGCCATCGGCACCACCGACGTGCTGTTCGCCCTGGACTCCATCCCCGCGATCTTCGGCCTCACCCAGGACCCGTACATCGTCTTCACGGCCAACGCCTTCGCCCTGATGGGTCTGCGCCAGCTGTACTTCCTGATCGGCGGCCTGCTCAAGAAGCTGGTCCACCTCAGCTACGGCCTGTCGGTCATCCTGGGCTTCATCGGCGTCAAGCTGGTGCTGCACGCCCTCCACGAGTCCGGGGTGCACGTCCCGGTCATCTCGATCCCGGTCTCCCTCGGCGTCATCTGCGGTGTCCTGGTCATCACCACGGTCACCAGCCTGATGGCCTCGAAGAAGCAGGCGGCGGCCGAGGCCGCCGCCCGCCCGGAGAGCATCGACGCCTGACCGGTCCGCGGGACTACACGGGGGCGGCCGCTTCGGCCGCCCCCGTTTCCGTGCCCGCGGCCGCCCCGGCGCCCGGCCGGGGCCGTACGACAGCCGGGCCGGTCTCCGGCAGCAGCGCGAAACAGGCCAGGCTGACCAGGGCGATCGCGCTCAGGTACACGGCCACGCCCCACGGCGGACCCGAGCCGTCCGCCAGCGCCGTCGCCACGATCGGAGTCAGCGCCCCGCCCAGTACGCCGCCCAGGTTGTAGCCGACCGCCGCCCCCGTGCAGCGGATCCGCGGGGCGTACAGCTCCGGCAGGTACGCGCCCACCACCGCGAACATCGTCACCATGCCCAGCAGCGCCCCGACGAAGCCCAGCGTCATCAACAGCGGATCGGCCGTGCCCAGCAGGGCCACCAGCGGGAACATCCAGAGCACACAGGCCGCCGACCCGGCCAGGCACAGCGGCCGCCGGCCGTACCGGTCGCCGAGCACCGCGGCCGGCGGGGTCACCAGACCCATCAGCGCGACGGCGCCCATGATGCACGCCAGCACCGTCGTGCGCCCCATGCCCAGGCGCTCGGTCGCGTACGCCAGGGACCAGGTGGTGACCGCGTAGAAGACGGCGTACCCCACGGCCAGCGCCCCGCCGGTCAGCAGGAGCAGCCGCCAGTGGCCGCGGACCACCTCCGCCAGCGGCGCCTCCGCCCGCCGGCCGCTCTCGGCCAGCGCCTTGAACTGCGGGGTCTCCTCCACCGAGCGGCGCAGCCACAGCCCCGCCAGGGCCAGCAGCCCCGCCGCCCAGAAGGGCACCCGCCAGCCCCAGGAGGTGAACTGGGCGTCGGTCAAGGTCACCGACAGCGCGAGGACGATGCCGTTGGCCAGCAGGAAGCCCACCGGCGGCCCGATCTGCGGGAAGCTCGACCACAGGCCGCGCCGCCGCTCGGGGGCGTGCTCGGCGGTCAGCAGGACCGCGCCGCCCCATTCCCCGCCGAGCCCGAGGCCCTGCAGGAAGCGCAGCAGGAGCAGCAGCGCCGGTGCGGCCACGCCGATCGAGTCGTACGTCGGCACGCAGCCGACGGCGACGGTGGCGAGGCCGGTGAGCAGCAGGGAGGCCAGGAGCACCGGGCGCCGCCCGTAGCGGTCGCCGATGTGGCCGAAGACCACCGAACCGAGCGGGCGCGCAAGGAAGCCGACGCCGAAGGTGCCGAACGCGGCGAGGGTGCCGGCGAGCGGGGAGAAGGAAGGGAAGAACAGCGGGCCGAGCACGAGGGCGGCCGCCGTTCCGTAGACGAAGAAGTCGTAGAACTCGATGGCGGTTCCGGCGAGCGAGGCCGAGGCCAGGCGCAGCATCGAGGGGGCGGGTCGGGAAGCGCCGGGGGAGGGGGACGGGGAGGGCTGCTGTTGCATGGTGCAGCAGATACACCCTCCCCGGCCCTCAGGACGTGCGTTCGGCCGTCATCGACCGGAAGGAATGCCCCGCGCCGCGAAGTTGACGGATTGCGGACCTACCAGCCGCGCTCGCGCCACTCGGCCAGGTGCGGGCGCTCGGCGCCCAGCGTGGTGTCGTTGCCGTGACCGGGGTAGATCCAGGTCTCGTCCGGCAGCCGGTCGAAGATCTTGTGCTGCACGTCGTCGATCAGGCTCGCGAAGGCCTTCGGGTCGCCCCACGTGTTCCCGACGCCGCCCGGGAAGAGGCAGTCGCCGGTGAAGACGTGCGGGTGCCCGTGCGGGTCGTCGTAGACCAGGGCGATCGAACCGGGGGTGTGTCCGACCAGGTGGCGCGCGGTGAGCTCGACCCGCCCCACGCGGACCGTGTCCCCGTCCGCCACCGCGACGTCGGTCGGCACCGGGATGCCCTCGGCGTCGAAGGCGCCGGCGTACGTGGTCGCCCCCGTGGCCTCGACCACGGCCTGGAGCGCGCCCCAGTGGTCGCCGTGCTGGTGGGTGGTGACGACGGACGCGATGCCGTCGTCCCCGATCAGGCTCAGCAGCGTGTCCGCGTCCGCCGCCGCGTCGATCAGCAGCTGCTCGTCGGTCGCCCGGCAGCGCAGCAGGTAGGCGTTGTTGTTCATCGGGCCCACCGCGACCTTGGAAATCATCAGGTCCGCGAGTTCGTGCACGTCGGCCGGACCGCCGACCTTGACCTCTCCGGTGTACGTCATGTTTTCGATCCTAGAGGTGTGTGGTCCTGGAGGTGTCCGGTCCTAGAGCGGCGGGAGGACGGGAAGGCCGTCGCCGGCCACGACGGCCAGGTGGGCGCCCCGCAGACCGCGGCCGGCCAGCCAGCCGAGCAGCTCGTCCTTGGGGCCCTCCAGGACCACCGGGGTGCCCTCGGTGCCGCCGGTGTGCCAGACCTGGCCGGGCAGGGCGCGCAGGGTGACCGGCGGAACCTCCGGACGCCCGGACCAGCGGTCGGCGAGGAAGGCGATCTCGCGGTCGGTGAACTCCTCCGGGAGGTCGGCGAGCTCGTAGCCGATGTTCAGGTCGACGTGGTGCAGCGCGACCTCCACCCAGCGGCGGAACGGCACGTTCTCGGCCAGGTCCGTGACGCCGTTGCGCAGCTCCACGGTGCGCGACCAGTCCTGGTCGCGCTCGGTGGTGGCGAGGAAGCGGTCCCCGGAATCACGGAGGTCCGCCAGGTGTTCTTCCAGGGGCCGGCCGGCATCGCGCTCGATGTCCGCGTCGCGGGTTTCGGCGCTCGCGTACATGGGGCGCCCCTCGAAGACGTTCACCAGGGCGTCGGCGTTGCGCGCGAGGTGGGCCAGGATGTGGCCCCGGCTCCAGCCGGGGAGGTGTGACTCCTCGGCGAGCGCGGCGTTGTCCAGCTTCGCGACCGCGGTCAGCAGCCGGTCCGTCGCTTCACGTACAGATCGCAGGTCGTGCACATGATCAGTCATGAGGGCGAGCCTAGTGCTCCCCGGCCCCCGGCCACACGATCGGGTGAAGAGGTCTGCGGAGTGCCGTAAATCGAATGTGCGTGCTATACGCTCGGAAGTCAGACTCAACTCCACCGCAGAGGCGCCCCCCATACCCTGGGACGGGGGCCCCGTGCCCCCCGCTCTCTCAAGAAAGGTGCGGACCGGCGTGACCGACCGTCTCATCGTTCGTGGCGCTCGCGAGCACAACCTCAAGAACGTCTCGCTCGACCTGCCCCGCGACTCACTCATCGTCTTCACCGGACTCTCCGGGTCGGGCAAGTCCTCCCTGGCCTTCGACACGATCTTCGCCGAGGGCCAGCGCCGCTACGTCGAGTCGCTCTCGTCGTACGCCCGCCAGTTCCTCGGGCAGATGGACAAGCCCGACGTCGACTTCATCGAGGGGCTCTCGCCGGCCGTCTCGATCGACCAGAAGTCGACCTCGCGCAACCCGCGCTCGACCGTGGGCACCATCACCGAGGTCTACGACTACCTCCGCCTCCTCTTCGCCCGCATCGGCAAGCCGCACTGCCCCGAGTGCCGGCGCCCCATCTCGCGCCAGTCGCCGCAGGCGATCGTCGACAAGGTGCTCGCGCTCCCCGAGGGCAGCCGCTTCCAGGTGCTCTCGCCGCTGGTGCGCGAGCGCAAGGGCGAGTTCGTCGACCTCTTCGCCGACCTGCAGACCAAGGGCTACAGCCGGGCCCGGGTGGACGGGGAGACCATCCAGCTCTCCGAGCCGCCCGCCCTGAAGAAGCAGGAGAAGCACACCATCGAGGTGGTCATCGACCGCCTCACGGTCAAGGAGAGCGCCAAGCGCCGGCTCACCGACTCGGTGGAGACCGCCCTCGGCCTCTCCGGCGGCATGGTCATCCTGGACTTCGTCGACCTCGCCGAGGACGACCCCGAGCGTGAGCGGATGTACTCCGAGCACCTCTACTGCCCGTACGACGACCTCTCCTTCGAGGAGCTGGAGCCGCGCTCCTTCTCCTTCAACTCGCCGTTCGGCGCCTGCCCCGAGTGCACGGGCATCGGCACGCGCATGGAGGTGGACCCGGAGCTGATCGTTCCGGACGAGGAGAAGTCCCTGGACGAGGGAGCGGTCTCGCCGTGGTCCCTCGGCCACACCAAGGACTACTTCCAGCGGCTGGTCGGCGCACTCGCCCAGGAGCTGGGCTTCCGCACCGACATCGCGTGGGCCGGGCTGCCGCAGCGCGCGAAGAAGGCGCTGCTGTACGGGCACAGGACGCAGATCGAGGTCCGCTACCGCAACCGCTACGGGCGGGAGCGGGCGTACACCACGGCCTTCGAGGGCGCCGTGCCCTTCGTCAAGCGGCGGCACGCGGAGTCCGAGAGCGACGCCAGCCGCGAGCGCTTCGAGGGCTACATGCGCGAGGTGCCCTGCCCGACCTGTGAGGGCACCCGGCTCAAGCCGATCGTGCTCGCCGTGACGGTGATGGAGAAGTCCATCGCCGAGGTCGCCGCCATGTCGATCAGCGAGTGCGCGGAGTTCCTCGGCCGGATGCGGCTCGACGCCCGCGACAAGAAGATCGCCGAGCGCGTCCTCAAGGAGGTCAACGAGCGGCTCCGCTTCCTCGTCGACGTCGGCCTGGACTACCTCTCGCTCAACCGCGCCGCCGGCACCCTGTCGGGCGGCGAGGCCCAGCGCATCCGCCTCGCCACGCAGATCGGCTCCGGGCTCGTCGGCGTGCTGTACGTACTGGACGAGCCCTCCATCGGCCTGCACCAGCGGGACAACCACCGGCTGATCGAGACGCTGGTGCGGCTGCGCGACATGGGCAACACGCTGATCGTGGTCGAGCACGACGAGGACACCATCAAGGTGGCCGACTGGGTCGTGGACATCGGCCCCGGCGCGGGCGAGCACGGCGGCAAGGTGGTGCACAGCGGTTCGCTGAAGGAGCTGCTGAAGAACTCCGAGTCGATGACCGGCCAGTACCTGTCGGGCAAGCGGTCCATCGCGATCCCGGACGTACGCCGGCCCGTGAACGGCGAGCGGAAGCTGACCGTCCACGGCGCCAAGGAGAACAACCTCCGGGACATCGACGTCGCCTTCCCGCTGGGCGTCCTCACGGCCGTGACCGGGGTGTCCGGCTCCGGAAAGTCGACGCTGGTCAACGACATCCTCTACACGCACCTGGCGCGCGAGCTGAACGGCGCCCGCTCGGTACCGGGACGGCACACCCGGGTGGACGGTGACGACCTCGTCGACAAGGTCGTGCACGTCGACCAGTCGCCGATCGGCCGGACCCCGCGGTCGAACCCGGCCACGTACACCGGTGTCTTCGACCACGTGCGCAAGCTCTTCGCGGAGACCATGGAGGCGAAGGTGCGCGGCTACCTGCCGGGCCGCTTCTCCTTCAACGTGAAGGGCGGCCGGTGCGAGAACTGCTCCGGCGACGGCACGATCAAGATCGAGATGAACTTCCTGCCCGACGTCTACGTCCCGTGCGAGGTCTGCCACGGCGACCGGTACAACCGGGAGACGCTGGAGGTCCACTACAAGGGCAAGTCCATCGCGGAAGTCCTGGACATGCCGATCGAGGAGGCGCTGGACTTCTTCGAGGCGGTGCCGACGATCGCGCGGCACCTGCGGACGCTGAACGAGGTCGGGCTGGGCTATGTCCGGCTCGGCCAGTCGGCGCCGACGCTGTCGGGTGGTGAGGCCCAGCGCGTGAAGCTGGCGTCGGAGCTGCAGAAGCGGTCGACGGGGCGGACGGTGTACGTGCTGGACGAGCCGACGACGGGCCTGCACTTCGAGGACATCTCGAAGCTGATCAAGGTCCTGTCGGGGCTGGTGGACAAGGGGAACTCGGTGATCGTCATCGAGCACAACCTGGACGTCATCAAGACCGCCGACTGGGTCATCGACATGGGCCCGGAAGGCGGCTACGGCGGCGGCCTGGTGGTGGCCGAGGGCACCCCGGAGCAGGTCGCGTCGGTGGGGGCGAGCCACACGGGCAAGTTCCTGCGGGACATCCTGGGCGCGGACCGGATCTCGGACGCCGGGGCGCCTCCGGCGCGGGTCCCGGCGAAGAAGGCCCCGGCCGCCAAGAAGGCCGTGGCCGCCGCGGCGAAGAAGGCGGCTCCGGCCAAGAAGGCGACGGCCCGGACCCGCAAGGCGTAGCGCGCGGCGCCGCTGCCGGGGGCGCTGCCCCCGGACCCCCGCGCCTCAAACGCCGGCGGGGCTGGTTTTGGCTGATGCCGGACCAAGTCCGGCCCCGCCGGCATTTGAGGCGCGGGGGCCCGGGGCGGAGCCCCAGGGGGCCCGGGAGCCGGGCCAGGAGGTTAGGCGCACCCCCCGAGCTCCGCGGCGTACGGCGGCTCCGCGCCCGGGCGGGTGCAGGTCAGGGCCGCCGCGTGTGCCGCGTACCCGAGTACGTCCGGCCAGTCCACCGGCCCGCCCCACGCCCCCGAAAGCCGGTGCAACAGGGCCGCGTTGACGGTGTCGCCCGCCCCGATCGTGTCCGCCACGGCCACCGCGCGGGCCGCCACCGAGTGCTCCGCGCCCTCCCGGGTCCACACCGTCAGCCCCGCCGCGCCCCGCGTCAGCACCACCGCGGCCGGCCCGGCCGCGAGCCAGTCCCCGACCCCGCCGCCCAGCCACGCCGCGTCCTCCTCCGACAGCTTGAGGACGGAGGCGTACGGCAGCAGTCGCGTCAGGAACCGGGCCCGGTAGGCGGCCGGGTCCGCGATCAGCGCCGGCCGGATGTTGGGGTCCAGCAGGGTCAGCAGCCCGCGGCGCGACTCCCGCCGCAGCAGGGCCTCGTACGCGCTCGCACCCGGCTCCAGGACCAGCGAGCAGGTCCCGAGCGCGAGGGCCCGTGCCGAGCGGGGCAGGGCGGGCGGCAGGGTGAACAGGCGGTCCGCCGTCCCCTGGACGTAGAAGCCGTAGGAGGCCGAGCCGTCCGGAGCCAGCGAGGGCACGGCGAGGGTGGTCGGCTCCGGACCGCGCTGCACCAGCGACAGGTCCACTCCGGCCGCGCGGAGCCCAGCCAGCAGGCTCTCGCCGAATCCGTCCGCCGAGACCCGCGAGCAGAAGGCCGCCTCGGCGCCCAGCCGCCCGAGCGCGAGCGCGGTGTTGTACGGTCCGCCGCCGGGCCGGGGCAGCAGAGCGCCCGGCGGCCGCGCGACGGGGACCAGGTCGATGAGGGCTTCTCCGCCGACGACGATCACGCGGGGGAAGCTACCCCATGGGACGGCGGTATCGTCGGGTGCACCCTGCCCCGCCCGTTCCACCAGGAGACTTCCATGTCCGCGTCGCCGTCCCCCGCCCGCCGCACCGTGCTCAGGGGCGCCGCCGCGCTCGCCGGGGCAGCCGGCGCGGGAGCGGCTCTCGCGGCCTGCTCGACCGAGACCAACAGCGGCGGGAACACCCCCGCGACGCCCACCGCCCCGGTGGAACTGGGGCCCGCGGCCGAGGTGCCGGTGGGCGGGGCCAAGCTGTACCGGGAGCGGAAGCTGGTCGTCAGCTGCCCGGCGGCGGGCGAGTACAAGGCGTTCAGTGCCCAGTGCACGCACGCCGGCTGTGTCCTCGACAAGATCGTCGAGGGTGAGGGCAACTGCCCCTGCCACGGCAGCCGCTTCGACGTCTCCACCGGCAAGGTCCTGAAGGGCCCGGCCACCGACCCGCTGCCCGCCGTCCCCGTCAAGGCCGAGAACGGCACGCTCATCGCGGGCTGACCGCGCCGGGCTCACCGGTCCGTCCGCCGGGCTCGCCGCGATCAGTCCCAGTCCCAGGCGATCCCGAGGATCCCGCGCCGCACCGACTGCTCCACCAGGTGCACCGCCCGGTGGCGGCCGCTCGGCGTGAGGTCCGCGAGGCCGGTGCGCGGGGCCTGCGGCCCGGTCCGGGCGAAGCGGCGGCAGCGCACCGGCAGGGCCGCCTCGTCGAAGCGGACCTGGAGCATGTACTGGCCGCCCGCGTAGCTGAACCCGCGCACGTACTCGCCGCTGCGCGCGCCCGTACCGTCCTCGATGCCGTAACCGAAGACGTACGTGTCCCCGCGCCGGAGCCGGGCGTCGAAGAGCAGCTCCGCGACCACCACCCCGGCCTCCGGATGGCAGCGCACCCGGCCCGTGCGGCAGTTCTCGTACGCCGTCACGCGCATCCGGGACACATCGCATCCCGGGTCGCCGTGGTGGACGGCCAGATAGCGGTCGATGCCGTCCCGGTGCGCCCGGACGATCTGCTGCGACTCGCGGGCCCGCATCTCGCCCGCCGGCCCTATGCGGACCCGCTCGTGGTGGCCGAGCGAGTGCAGCCCGCCGTCGGAGGGCAGCTCCATCCCGTCCAGCAGCCGCTCCACGGTGTCGCCCCTGCTGAACAGGGCCCGGTAGGAGCGGGCGGCCGGGCGGGCGGGTCCGCGGCCGGGTTCCGGGGCGGCCAGCAGCCGGAGCAGGGCGCCGTCCGGCAGCTCCAGGATCTGCTCGAGGGCGGTGACGGCGCGCAGGGACTCCGCGTGCCGGGGCCGCCGGGCACCCTGCTGCCAGTAGCTGAGGCTGGTGACGCCGACCTTGATGCCGCGTGCGGCGAGCCGGTGCTGCACCCGGTGCAGGGTCAGTCCGCGTGCGGCGAGGGCAGCGCGCAGGGCGAGGTGGAAGGGACCCGCACGCAGTAACCGGCCGAGCTCTGCCGTGTCCACCGTGTTCCCGGTCCGCCGCATCGCGACTCCTCTGTGAACATTCACGCACGCCGGCGTGGGGGCCGGGCCGGTGGTGCCGGGGGAGCAGGTGACACGACCATCACTGTTCACACCGCAGCCCCACCGTTCACACCGCAATGTCACCGCGTATTGAAGCGTGTTGACCTGATCGCGACAACACCCTGATGCTCCTCCACAGCGTCCGGACGCGCTCCTCCACCCCCACATCCCCACTTCGGGAGGAACGCGATGCGCCACCGAAACCGGCGGTTGTCCCTCGCCGCCTTCGTCTCCGCCCTGCTGCTCGCCCTGCCCCTCGGCGCCGGTACCGCCACCGCCGCCCCCGCCCACACCGCCGACACCGATTCCGCCCTCGCGTACAAGCGGCTGAACATCACCATGCAGGCGCAGCAGAAGACCAACTGGTGCTGGGCCGCCGGCGGGAACACCATCGCCGCCTGGTTCGGCCGGAACCTCACCCAGAACCAGTTCTGCAACGCCGCCTTCAACCGGCAGCAGGGCTACGACTGCCCGAACAACCAGGCCACCCTCGGCAACGTCCAGACCGGCCTGCGCTGGGCGGGCATCAACGTCGGCTCCTACGTGAACGGCTGGCTCCAGTACTCCACCGTCCAGACGGAGATCAACGCCAACCGCCCGATCGAGACCCGGATCCAGTGGTCCAACGGCGGCGGCCACATGCACGTCCTCTACGGCTACGACACCGCCAACAGCTGGGTCTACTGGGGCGACCCGTGGCCCTCCAGCGACCGCTACAACTGGGCCTCGCACGCCTGGTACGTGGACAACAACACCTTCTCCTGGACCCACTCCCTCTACCGGATCGGGGCGTGACCGCCATGACCCTGCGCGCCACGGCAGCCGCCGCGGTCCTCGCCGCCGCCTCCGCCGCCCTCCTCGCCCTCGCCCCGCAGGCCGTCGCGGCGCCCGTGCCGCAGCCACAGGCCGCCACCGCCGAGACCCGGGCCGCCGCCGCGCGGGCCGCCGCCGCGCCGGAGACCCTGGCCACGGTCTCGCGGTTCTTCGCCCGCGAGGGAAAGGTCTCGGTCACGGCCGCGCAGCCCCGCATAGCGGGCGAGGCCGTCGCGGTGCACTACCTCTCCCCGGACTTCGTCGCGGGCAAGGCGGGCGCACCCGTCGCCCGCCTGGAGTTCCTCGCGAGCGAGGCCGTCTCCTCCGACGGGCAGCGGGCCGCGCTGTGGACCGCGCGGACGGAGGCCGGCTGGCAGGTCGTGAACATCGCCACCGGCGACGACGAGTTCCGCTACGCCCAGCTGGGCGCCGCGAAGCTGCCGGGCGGCACCGTGTTCCGCGAACCGCAGATCGACGCGTGGTACGTGGCCGGGGGCGAGCGGGTGCTGCCGCTGGACGAGGACGCGGAACGGGCCGTCGGGGCCGGGGGAGCCACGCTCGACGGCTACCGGGCGCGGGTGGCGGCCGCGTACGGGGACAAGCTTCCGGGCTCCCCGTACGCCCGGCGGGGCGTCGCGGGCGGCTTCGAGGAGTCCGCCGGTGCGCCTGACGGGGCTCCGGTGACCTTGGCCGCCGGGGTCGGGGCCGGTGCGCTGGCGCTCGGGGCGCTCGGTGTCCTGGGCGTCCGCCGGTCCCGCCGGTCCCGCCGGTCCGCGCAGGCCTGACCCGCCCCCGCAGGGCCCGGCCCCGCCGGCGGGCGCCGGGCCCTGCGGGACCTCTCCCGTGCCCCAGGGGCCGGATTTCGGCTGCGGTCGGTTGTCGGTGCGCGCCAGTAGGGTGGTTGGCATGGCCGACCCTTCCAGTTACCGACCCAAGCCGGGACAGGTCCCCGACTCCCCAGGGGTGTACAGATTCCGCGACGAGCACCGTCGGGTGATCTACGTCGGGAAGGCCAAGAGCCTGCGCCAGCGTCTGGCGAGCTACTTCCAGGACATCGCCGGCCTCCACCCGCGTACCGCCACCATGGTGACCACGGCCGCCTCCGTCGAGTGGACCGTGGTGTCCACCGAGGTCGAGGCGCTCCAGCTGGAGTACTCCTGGATCAAGGAGTACGACCCGCGGTTCAACGTCAAGTACCGCGACGACAAGAGCTACCCCTCCCTGGCCGTGACGCTGAACGAGACGTATCCGCGCGTCCAGGTCATGCGCGGGCCCAAGAAGAAGGGCGTGCGCTACTTCGGTCCGTACGGGCACGCCTGGGCCATCCGCGAGACCGTCGACCTGATGCTGCGGGTCTTCCCCGTGCGCACCTGCTCCGCCGGGGTGTTCAAGCGGTCCGCGCAGATCGGCCGGCCCTGCCTGCTCGGCTACATCGGCAAGTGCTCCGCGCCCTGCGTCGGCCGGGTCACCCCCGAGGAGCACCGCGAACTGGCCGAGGACTTCTGCGACTTCATGGCCGGCCGCACCGGCGCCTACCTCTCCCGGCTGGAGAAGGAGATGCACGAGGCGGCCGAGGAGATGGAGTACGAGAAGGCCGCCCGGCTGCGCGACGACATCGGGGCGCTGCGCCGGGCCATGGAGAAGAACGCCGTGGTGCTCGCCGACGCCACCGACGCCGACCTCGTCGCGGTCGCCGAGGACGAGCTCGAGGCCGCCGTGCAGATCTTCCACGTACGCGGCGGCCGGGTCCGCGGCCAGCGCGGCTGGGTCACCGACAAGGTCGAGGCCGTCGACACCGCCGGGCTGGTCGAGCACGCCCTCCAGCAGCTCTACGGGGAGGAGACCGGGGAGTCCGTCCCCAAGGAGGTGCTGGTCCCCGCGCTGCCCGAGGACACGCCCGCGCTGAGCCAGTGGCTCGCCGAGCGCCGGGGATCGCAGGTCAGCCTGCGCATCCCGCAGCGCGGCGACAAGAAGGCCCTCATGGAGACCGTCCACCGCAACGCGCAGCAGTCCCTCGCCCTGCACAAGACGAAGCGCGCCAGCGACCTCACCACCCGCTCCCGCGCCCTGGAGGAGATCGCCGAGGCCCTGGAGCTGGACAGCGCCCCGCTGCGCATCGAGTGCTTCGACATCTCGCACCTGCAGGGCGACGACGTGGTGGCCTCCATGGTCGTCTTCGAGGACGGGCTCGCCCGCAAGAGCGAGTACCGGCGCTTCCAGATCAAAGGTCGCGTCGGAGACACGCAAATCTGGCACGGCGAGGGGCAGGACGACGTCCGCTCCATGCACGAGGTGGTCTCCCGCCGCTTCCGCCGCTACCTCCAGGAGAAGCTGAAGACCGGCGAATGGGAGGCGGAGGAGGGAGAGGCGCCCGAGGACGACGGGCGGGCCAAGCGCTTCGCCTACCCGCCCCAGCTCGTCGTCGTCGACGGTGGACAGCCGCAGGTCGCCGCCGCCAAGCGGGCCCTGGAGGAGCTCGGGGTCGACGACGTGGCCGTGTGCGGCCTGGCCAAGCGGCTGGAGGAGGTCTGGCTGCCCGGGGAGGACGACCCGGTGGTGCTGCCCCGTACCAGCGAGGGCCTCTACCTGCTCCAGCGGGTGCGTGACGAAGCCCACCGCTTCGCCCTCCAGTACCAGCGCAACAAGCGCGGCAAGCGCCTGAAGGCGGGTCCGCTGGACGAGGTGCCCGGCCTCGGCGAGAGCCGCAAACTCGCCCTGGTCAAGCACTTCGGTTCGGTGAAGAAGCTCCGACAGGCGACAATCGACCAGATCTGCGAGGTCCCGGGCATAGGCCGCAAGACGGCCGAGGCCGTGGCCGTGGCCCTCGCCCGGTCGGTTCCCGCCGGTCCTGCCGTCAACATGGCCACAGGAGAGATCATTGAGGATGAGAACCCCGCCCAGCGGGTGGGGGCACCTCCCAGCGGTGGCTGGGAGACATCGTCCGAACGGGGGACCGAGCAATGACCGAGCACGAGACCGCGCACGACCGAGACGGAGCACAGGTGAGTACGGGCACGACAGCGGAGCCCGGAGAGACCGCCGAGGCGGCCATCCCCGAGCTGGTGATCATCTCCGGGATGTCCGGGGCCGGCCGCAGTACGGCGGCCAAGTGTCTGGAGGACCTCGGCTGGTTCGTCGTCGACAACCTGCCGCCGGCGCTGATCCCCACGATGGTGGAGCTCGGCGCCCGCTCCCAGGGCAACGTGGCGCGCATCGCCGTCGTGGTCGACGTCCGCGGCCGCCAGTTCTTCGACGCCCTGCGCGAGTCCCTCGCCGACCTCGACAGCCGCGGGGTCACCCGCCGCATCGTCTTCCTCGAGTCCTCCGACGACGCGCTGGTCCGCCGCTTCGAGTCCGTCCGCCGCCCGCACCCGCTCCAGGGCGACGGGCGCATCACCGACGGCATCGCCGCCGAGCGCGACCTGCTGCGCGAGCTGCGCGGCGACGCCGACCTGGTGATCGACACCTCCAGCCTGAACGTGCACGAGCTGCGCGCCAAGATGGACGCCCAGTTCGCCGGGGACGAGGAGCCCGAGCTGCGGGCCACCGTCATGTCCTTCGGCTACAAGTACGGCCTGCCCGTCGACGCCGACCTCGTGGTCGACTGCCGCTTCATCCCCAACCCGCACTGGGTGCCGGAGCTGCGCCCCTTCACCGGGCTGAACGAGGAGGTGTCGGGGTACGTCTTCAGCCAGCCCGGCGTGAAGGAGTTCCTCGACCGCTACACCGAGCTGCTCCAGCTCATCGCCACCGGCTACCGCCGCGAGGGCAAGCGGTACGTGACCATCGCGGTCGGCTGCACCGGCGGCAAGCACCGCAGCGTGGCCGTGTCCGAGAAGCTCGCCGCCCGCCTCGCCTCCGAGGGAGTCGAGACCGTCGTCGTCCACCGGGACATGGGGCGCGAGTGACCTCACGGACCCCGCGGCTGAGCCGCCTGCGCCGCCTGACCCCCGGACGGGGCGAGGACGGCGCGGGCCGCTCCGGCCGCCGGCGCGGCGCCACGCCCAAGGTGGTCGCACTGGGCGGTGGCCAGGGCCTGTCGGCCTCCCTCGCCGCCCTGCGCCGCATCACCGGTGACCTCACCGCCGTGGTCACCGTCGCCGACGACGGCGGCTCCAGCGGCCGGCTCCGCGAGGAGCTCGGCGTGCTGCCGCCCGGCGACCTGCGCAAGGCGCTGGCCGCGCTGTGCGGAGACGACGACTGGGGCCAGACCTGGGCCCGGGTCATCCAGCACCGCTTCCAGTCCCAGGGCGACCTGCACGGGCACGCCGTCGGCAACCTGCTGATCGTCGCCCTGTGGGAACAGCTCGGCGACCCCGTCCAGGCCCTCGACCTGGTGGGCAGACTGCTCGGCGCCCAGGGCCGGGTGCTGCCCATGTCCGCGGTGCCGCTGGAGCTCCAGGCCCTGGTCAAGGGGCACGATCCGGCCCGGCCCGAGGACGTGGACACCGTCCGCGGGCAGGCCACCGTCGCCCTGACCCCGGGCGAGGTGCACTCCGTACAGGTCGTGCCCGCCGACCCGCCGGCCGTGCCGGAGGCCGTCGCGGCGGTCCTGGACGCGGACTGGGTGGTGCTCGGTCCGGGGTCCTGGTTCTCCTCCGTCATCCCGCACCTGCTGGTGCCGCAACTGCTGGACGCGCTGGTCGAGACGAAGGCCCGCCGGGTGCTCTCGCTGAACCTCGCACCGCAGCCCGGCGAAACAGAGGGCTTCTCTCCGCAGCGTCATTTGGAGGTTTTGGCCCGACACGCCCCTAAACTCGCCCTGGACGTGGTGCTGGCCGACGAGGCCGCCGTGCCCGACCGCGAGTCCCTTGCCGATGCCGCAAAACGGTTCGGCGCGGCGGTCGAGCTGGCGCGCGTGGCCAGGGAAGACGGGTCTCCGAAGCATGATCCGGAGCTGCTCGCCGCCGCGTACGACCGTATTTTTCGGATGCATGGAAGGATCGGCCCATGGCGATGACGCCCGCGGTGAAGGATGAGATCTCCCGCCTCCCCGTCACCCGGACCTGCTGCAGGAAGGCGGAGGTCTCGGCGATCCTTCGGTTCGCGGGCGGCCTCCACCTGGTGAGCGGTCGCATCGTCATCGAGGCGGAGCTCGACACCGGGATCGCGGCCAGACGGCTGCGCAAGGACATCCTCGAGATCTTCGGCCACTCCTCGGACCTGGTGGTCATGGCTCCCGGCGGACTGCGCCGCGGCAGCCGCTACGTGGTCCGGGTCGTCGCCGGAGGCGACCAGCTGGCACGCCAGACCGGCCTCGTGGACGGCCGCGGCCGCCCCATCCGGGGTCTTCCCCCGCAGGTGGTCTCCGGGGCCACCTGCGACGCGGAGGCGGCCTGGCGCGGCGCCTTCCTGGCCCACGGCTCGCTGACCGAGCCGGGCCGGTCCTCCTCCCTGGAGGTCACCTGCCCCGGCCCGGAGGCCGCCCTGGCCCTGGTGGGCGCCGCCCGCAGGCTCTCCATCGCCGCCAAGGCGCGCGAGGTGCGCGGGGTCGACCGGGTCGTGGTCCGCGACGGCGACGCGATCGGCGCGCTGCTGACCCGTCTCGGCGCCCACGAGTCGGTGCTGGCCTGGGAGGAGCGGCGGATGCGGCGCGAAGTGCGTGCCACCGCCAACCGCCTGGCCAACTTCGACGACGCCAACCTGCGCCGCTCGGCGCGGGCCGCCGTGGCCGCCGGAGCCCGTGTGCAGCGCGCGCTGGAGATCCTCGGCGAGGAGGTCCCCGAGCACCTCGCCGCGGCGGGCCGGCTGCGCATGGAGCACAAGCAGGCCTCCCTCGAGGAGCTCGGCGCGCTCGCCGACCCGCCGCTGACCAAGGACGCGGTCGCCGGCCGGATCCGCCGTCTGCTGGCGATGGCCGACAAGCGGGCCCAGGACCTCGGAATCCCGGGCACCGAGTCCAACCTCGATCTCAGCGAGGAGATGGCCGACAACATGGCCGGCTGACCCGTCGGCTGACCTGGCCGTACCCACGCTGGAGGGGGTCTGCACGATCACTCGTGCGGGCCCCCTTCCCGTACCAGGCCCCATTGACATGGGCATGGACTGGTCGTGAGCCTTTCGTCCGGACACTTTCGTGGCAGACGACGCCCAGGGGGGCATATGAGGCACCGAGCGAGATCGACCCTCGCCGCAAGCGCACTCGTCATCGGCACCGCACTCGCCGCGCTACCCGTGGCGGCGCAGGCCCAGCCCGGATCCGGCACCGCCTCCGACGCCGCGGCCGACGCCGAGGTACGCGTCTACGACGCCGAGATCAGCAAGGAGCAGGTCCCGCTGGTCCTCGCCGCCGGCCAGGACGCGCACGAGCTGAGCGAACGCGCGCCGGAGAGCGGCACCGCCAAGGTCGAGCTCTTCCTCACCGGCGAGCAGGCGAAGAAGCTCGGGGCGCAGGGCGTCAAGCTCGCCGAACGCGAGGTAGCCGCAGAGGGACTCGCCCGCGCCGGAGCCGCCGGGGACGGGGTGTTCCGCCCGTACAGCGGCAAGGGCGGACTCCAGGAGGAGATCCTGCGGACCGCCCGGCAGAACCCGGCGCTCACCAAGGCCGTCTCCATCGGCAAGACCGTCCAGGGCAAGGACATCCTCGCCCTCAAGGTCACCAAGAACGCCGGGAAGACCAAGGACGGCGCCAAGCCGGCCGTGCTCTACATGTCCAACCAGCACGCCCGCGAGTGGATCACCCCGGAGATGACCCGGCGGCTGATGCACCACACCGTCGACAACTACGGCAAGGACCCGCAGATCACCAAGCTGGTGGACTCCACCGAGCTGTGGTTCCTGCTCACGGCCAACCCCGACGGGTACGACTACACGCACGCCCCCGGCGGCGAGCGGCTGTGGCGCAAGAACATGCGCGACAACAACGGCGACGGCAAGCACACCGCCGTCGACGGCGTCGACCTCAACCGCAACTTCGCCTACAAGTGGGGCTACGACAACGAGGGTTCCTCGCCCAGCCCGTCGAGCGAGACCTACCGCGGCACCAAGGCCGGCTCCGAGCCCGAGACCGCCGCCCTCGACGCCTTCCAGAAGCGCATCGGCTTCGAGTACGCCATCAACTACCACTCCGCCGCCGAGCTGCTGCTCTACGGCGTGGGCTGGCAGGTGGCCACCTCCACCCCCGACGACGTCGCCTACAAGGCGCTCGCCGGCACCCCGGAGAACCCCGCCGTCCCGGGCTACTACCCGCAGGTGTCCTCCGAGCTCTACACCACCAACGGCGAGGCCGACGGCCACGCCGCCAACGTCAACGGCATCATGATGTTCACGCCGGAGATGACCACCTGCCAGACGGCCTCCGCGAGCGACCCGAACGACCGGTGGAGGCCCGAGGACTGCGCCTCCGGCTTCAACTTCCCGGACGACGAGAAGCTCATCCAGGCGGAGTTCGCCAAGAACATCCCCTTCGCCCTGTCGGTCGGCGAGAGCGCCGCGCACCCGGACCGTCCGGCGTCCGTCGTCGGCCTGAGCGCCGCCGACTTCACCCCGGACCCCTTCACCACCTCCTACGCGGCCCGCGGCGAGGACCAGACGGTCTCCGTCACGGCGCGCAAGGCGCTGAAGGACAAGGAGCTGCAGTACCGGATCAACGGCGGCCGTACGCACGACGAGGACCTCGAGCCCTGGAAGGGCGGCGAGGTCTACGGCGGCGAGGACAACAACTGGTTCGACGAGTACCGGGCCGAGGTGGACGGCACGAAGCCCGGCGACAAGGTCGAGGTCTGGTTCACCGGCCGCGACGGCTCCGGCAAGCGGGTCTCCAGCGAGCACTTCACGTACACGGTGGCCGAGCGGCCGCGCGCGGACGTGCTGGTGATCGCGGAGGAGGGCGCCACGGCACAGCACGCCCAGAGCTACGTCGACGCCCTGCGCGCCAACGGCAGGTCCGCGGCGGTCTGGGACGTCGCCGCCCAGGGGGCGCCGCACCCGCTCGGGGTGCTCTCCCACTTCCGTACGGCTCTCCACTACACCGGCGCGGTCACCCCGGGCGGGGACACCCAGCTGGCGGTCCGCGACTTCCTGAACGAGGGCGGCAAACTGATCGAGGCCGGTGAGCTGGCGGGCGGCAACGCCCAGGTCGGCCCCGCCGTGACCGACGACTTCAGCCAGTACTGGCTCGGCGCCTACGGCCGTACGAGCGTCAGCGGCGCCACCGGCTTCACCGGCGCCGGGGCCCTGAACGGGGCCAAGGGCGGGCTCGGCGACGCCGCGGGCAACCCCCTCGACGCCCCCGGCTCCTACATGGTGACCTCCGAGACCCTGGCGCCCGCGCAGTTCCCGCAGTTCAAGAGCGCGCAGGCCGGCCAGTTCGGCGGGGTCGTCAATCCGTTCGCCCCCTACGACGGCAGCCAGATGGCCTCCGCCCTCCACGAGGACGACGACTGGAAGCGGCTGACCCGCACGATCGACCTCACCAAGGTCTCCGCCGCGGACAAGCCGCAGCTGAAGCTCGCCATGAGCTGGAACGTCGAGCAGGGCTACGACCATGCCGCGCTGGAGGCCCGTACCGCCGGCGGGGACGACTGGACCACCCTCCCGGACACGGGCGGCCTGAGCAGCACCACCGTTCCCGAGGACTGCGGAGCCGGGTTCTTCGTCAACGGCCACCCGTTCCTGCGCCACTACCTCACCCTGGAGGCCGGAGCCTGCGCGGCGAAGGGCACCAGCGGGGCGTGGAACAGCTTCACGGGGTCCTCGGGCGGCTGGAAGCAGGTCTCCTTCGACCTGAGCGCGTACGCGGGCAAGACCGTCGAGGTCTCGCTCTCCTACATCACCGACGGGGGCTCGGGCGGCCGCGGAGTCTTCGCGGACGGGGCACGCCTGAACGTGGGCGGCGCCGACCAGGCCGTCGAGGGCTTCGAGACCTCGTTCGGCGACTGGACCGCCCAGGGCGCACCTGCCGGAAGCCCCGAAGTTCCGGGCGATTGGTCCCGGTCGGGGGAGCTGTTCAAGTCCTACGCGGCGGTGACAACGCGTGACACCGTCCTGTTGGGCTTCGGCCTGGAGCACGTGCCGGCGGCGGCTGACCGTGCCGTACTCGTCGGTAAGGCGCTGCGTGCGCTGAACCGCTGATCAGGGGCCCTCCAGGGGCTCACGCTGCGTAACGGGGGAGAAAGCCCCCGAGGTCCCGTGCCGAGCAATCGGTACGGGGCCTCGGGGCGTGTCAGGCTCCGGCCGATGTCACTCAAAAGCTCACGGAGAGGTAGGGTCGTAAGCGGTCGGGGACATCCCATACAGCTCGCCGGCGCACTTACCGGCGCACCAACGAGGAGATCGGTTCGTGACGATCCGCGTAGGCATCAACGGTTTTGGCCGAATTGGCCGCAACTACTTCCGGGCGCTCCTTGAGCAGGGAGCGGACATCGAGATCGTCGGTGTCAACGACCTGACTGACAACGCCACCCTGGTGCACCTGCTCAAGTACGACACCATCCTGGGCCGCCTCAAGGCCGAGGTCTCCCACACCGACGACACCATCACCGTCGGCGGCAACACCTTCAAGACCTTCGCCGAGCGCGACCCCGCGAACCTCCCCTGGGGTGAACTGGGCGCCGACATCGTCATCGAGTCGACCGGCATCTTCACGAAGAAGGCCGACGCCGCCAAGCACCTTGCCGCCGGCGCGAAGAAGGTCCTCATCTCGGCTCCGGCCAAGGACGAGGACATCACGATCGTGATGGGTGTCAACCAGGACAAGTACGACGCGGCCGGTCACCACGTCATCTCCAACGCCTCCTGCACCACCAACTGCGTGGCGCCGATGGCCAAGGTCCTCCTGGAGAACTTCGGCATCGTCAAGGGCATGATGACGACGGTCCACGCCTACACGAACGACCAGCGCATCCTGGACTTCCCGCACTCGGACCTGCGCCGCGCCCGCGCCGCCGCCGAGAACATCATCCCGACCACCACCGGTGCCGCCAAGGCCACCGCGCTGGTGATCCCGGAGCTGGCGGGCAAGCTCGACGGCATCGCGATGCGCGTCCCGGTCCCCACCGGCTCCGTGACCGACCTGGTCATCGAGCTGGAGCGCGAGGTGACCAAGGACGAGGTCAACACCGCGTTCCAGAAGGCCGCCGAGGGCCAGCTGAAGGGCATCCTCGACTACACCGAGGACGCGATCGTCTCTTCCGACATCGTGAACTGGCCGGCCTCCTGCACCTTCGACTCCTCCCTGACCATGGTCCAGGGCAAGAGCGTCAAGGTCGTCGGCTGGTACGACAACGAGTGGGGCTACTCCAACCGTCTCGTGGACCTTACGGTCTTCGTCGGTGGCCAGCTCTAAGGTCACCCGGTTCTAAGGTAGGCACCACGATGTGAGCACAGGGTCCGGGCTGCGCGACGAAGCGCCGCACGGGCCCTGTCGCTTGTCTCGTTCTCCCTTCCTCGCCCTTCGCGAGAAGGGCTCAAAGGAGTAGAAACACATGAAGACGATCGACGAACTGCTCGCCGAGGGCGTCAAGGGCAAGCGGGTCTTCGTCCGCGCCGACCTCAACGTCCCGCTCGCCCAGGGCAGCATCACCGACGACGGCCGCATCCGCGCCGTCCAGCCCACGATCGCGAAGCTCGCCGCCTCCGGCGCCCGCGTCATCGTGGCCTCGCACCTGGGCCGCCCCAAGGGTGCCCCGGACCCGGCCTTCTCGCTCGCCCCGGCGGCCCGGCGCCTCGGCGAACTGCTCGGTGCGGACGTCGCGTTCGCCACCGACACCGTCGGCGCCTCCGCCAAGGCGACCGTCGAGGCCCTCGCCGACGGCCAGGTGGCCGTCATCGAGAACCTGCGCTTCAACCCCGGTGAGACGGCGAAGGACGACACCGAGCGCGGCGCCTTCGCCGACCAGCTCGCGGAGCTCGCCGACCTCTACGTCGGCGACGGCTTCGGCGCCGTCCACCGCAAGCACGCCTCGGTGTTCGACCTCCCCGCGCGCCTCCCGCACGCGGCCGGCTACCTCATCGCCACCGAGGTCGGCGTCCTGAAGAAGCTGACCGACGAGGTCAAGCGCCCCTACGTGGTCGTCCTCGGCGGCGCCAAGGTCTCCGACAAGCTCGCCGTCATCGACGAGCTGCTCGGCAAGGCCGACCGCATCCTCATCGGCGGCGGCATGGCGTACACCTTCCTCAAGGCGCTCGGCCACGAGGTCGGCATCTCCCTCCTCCAGGAGGACCAGATCCCGAAGGTGACCGAGTACATGCAGCGCGCGAAGGACACCGGCGTCGAGCTGGTCCTCCCGGTCGACGTGCTCGTCTCGACGGACTTCCCCGACCTCAAGGGCAAGACCCCGGCCGTCTTCGAGACGGTCGACGCGGACGGCATCCCGTCCGACAAGGAGGGCCTGGACATCGGCCCCAAGACGCGCGAGCTGTACGCGTCCAAGATCGCCGACGCCGAGACCGTGTTCTGGAACGGCCCGGTCGGCGTCTTCGAGCACCCGGACTACGCGGGCGGCACCACCGCCATCGCGCAGGCCCTGGTCGACAGCAACGCCTTCACCGTCGTCGGCGGCGGCGACTCGGCCGCGGCCGTGCGTACGCTCGGCTTCGACGAGAAGGCTTTCGGCCACATTTCCACCGGTGGCGGCGCCTCCCTCGAATACCTCGAGGGCAAGACGCTCCCCGGCCTCGCCGCCCTGGAGGGCTGACCCGTAATGACCGCAGTTGACAACGGCCGTACCCCGCTGATGGCGGGCAACTGGAAGATGAACCTCAACCACCTCGAGGCCATCGCCCACGTCCAGAAGCTCGCCTTCGCACTCGCCGACAAGGACTACGACGCCGTCGAGGTCGCGGTCCTGCCGCCCTTCGTCGACCTCCGCTCGGTCCAGACCCTGGTCGACGGCGACAAGCTGAAGATCAAGTACGGCGCCCAGGACATCTCCGCGCAGGACGCCGGCGCCTACACCGGCGAGATCTCCGGCTCGATGCTGGCGAAGCTGAAGTGCACGTACGTGGCCGTCGGCCACAGCGAGCGCCGCCAGTACCACAACGAGAGCGACGAGCTCTGCAACGCCAAGGTCAAGGCCGCCTACCGGCACGGGATCACCCCGATCCTGTGCGTCGGCGAGGGCCTGGAGATCCGCAAGGCCGGCCAGCAGGTCCAGTACACGCTGAACCAGGTCGACGGCGGCCTCAAGGACATCCCGGCGGAGCAGGCCGAGTCCATCGTGATCGCGTACGAGCCCGTCTGGGCCATCGGCACCGGCGAGGTCGCCACCCCCGAGGACGCCCAGGAGGTCTGCGGGGCGATCCGCGGCCGTCTCGCGGAGCTGTACTCGCAGGAGCTGGCCGACAAGGTCCGCATCCAGTACGGCGGCTCGGTGAAGTCCGGGAACATCGCGGCGATCATGGCCCAGCCCGACGTCGACGGCGCCCTGGTCGGCGGCGCGGCGCTGGACGCTGACGAGTTCGTCAGGATCGTCCGCTTCCGCGACCAGTAACCCGCCACCCGGCCGCTGCGCGGCCGGGGCAGCAAGTATGCGGTAGGGCGGATCCGTCGTACCCTTGCGGGGGCCAGCGGGCTGAACACCAGCCACTGGCCCCCGCGCGCACATCCCGCACCGCCGGAAAGCCAGAAAAGCCAGAAAGTAGGAATCAGCCGTGATTATGGGGTTCTCGATCGCCCTGATCGTCTTCAGCGCCCTGCTGATGCTGCTCGTGCTGATGCACAAGGGCAAGGGCGGCGGCCTTTCCGACATGTTCGGCGGTGGAATGCAGTCGTCGGTCGGCGGCTCCTCCGTCGCCGAGCGGAACCTGGACCGCATCACCGTCGTGGTCGGTCTGCTGTGGTTCGCCTGCATCCTCGCGCTCGGCCTCCTGATGAAGGCGAGCAGCTGACCGTTCTGGCCATCCGGCAGTCCGGTCGGCGGAGCCCGGCCTATCATGAGGTCCTGCACCCTGGTTGCGGAACGAGCTATTCTGCTCCCCGCACCTGAGGGGGATGATCCCTCCGCACGCTGAACGTGAGGTGGGCTTGACGTACCCGGGGTGCCTTGAGCAGACATACCTCATGCTTGGCGGCACCATCACGCAGGGGAGTTACGACCGTGGCAAGTGGCAACGCGATCCGTGGTAGCCGGGTCGGAGCGGGGCCGATGGGTGAGGCCGAGCGCGGCGAGTCCGCGCCCCGCCTGCGCATCTCCTTCTGGTGCTCGAACGGGCACGAGACGCAGCCGAGCTTCGCCAGCGACGCGCAGGTGCCGGACACCTGGGACTGCCCGCGCTGCGGGTTCCCGGCCGGCCAGGACCGGGACAACCCGCCGGCGCCGCCGCGCACCGAGCCGTACAAGACGCACCTGGCGTACGTACGGGAGCGGCGCACGGACGCCGACGGCGAGGCGATCCTCGCCGAGGCCCTCGCCAAGCTCCGCGGCGAGATCTGAGCGACTCGCGCCATGTGACCTGAGGCCCGGCCCCGTTGGAGACATCTCCAACGGGGCCGGGCTCTTTGTGTGCGTTGGTCCCCTTCGGATCCCTTAAGTTGGTGATCGGCGGGGCACGACAGGACGGAAGAAGTGGGTTGATGTCCGAGATGAACGCAGACAGTCGTACGAAGCTCAACCGGATGCCGGAGTGGCTGGCACTCGGCAAGCACCGGGAGGAGTTCGGGCAGACGCATCTGCGGGAGCTGTTCGAGGAGAATCCGGGCCGGGGCGCCGGCTACACCCTGCGGGTCGGGGACCTGCACATCGACTACTCGAAGCACCTCGTGACCGACGAGACGCTGACGCTGCTGCGCGAACTGGCCGCGGCGGCGGGCGTGGCCGAGCTGCGCGAGGCGATGTTCCGCGGCGAGAAGATCAACACGACCGAGGACCGGGCGGTCCTGCACACCGCCCTGCGCGCGCCCGCGGACGCCGTCGTCGAGGTCGACGGGGAGAACGTCGTCCCCGCGGTGCACGCCGTCCTGGACAAGATGGCGGCCTTCTCCGGCCGCGTCAGGTCGGGGGAGTGGACCGGCTCCACCGGCAAGCGCATCAGGAACGTCGTCAACATCGGCATCGGCGGCTCCGACCTGGGTCCCGCGATGGCCTACGAGGCCCTGCGGGCCTTCACCGACCGCAGTCTGACGGTGCGTTTCGTGTCCAACGTGGACGGCGCCGACCTGCACGAGGCCGTGCGGGACCTGGACCCGGCCGAGACGCTGTTCATCATCGCCTCCAAGACCTTCACCACCATCGAGACCATCACGAACGCCACTTCGGCGCGCGAGTGGCTGCTGGCGGGGCTGGGCGGCGGACAGGAGGCCGTCGCACGGCACTTCGTGGCGCTGTCGACCAACGCCGAGAAGGTCACCGACTTCGGCATCGATCCGGCCAACATGTTCGAGTTCTGGGACTGGGTCGGCGGCCGCTACTCCTTCGACTCGGCCATCGGGCTCTCGCTGATGATCGCGATCGGCCCGGACGCCTTCCGGGAGATGCTGGGCGGCTTCCACGCCATGGACCGGCACTTCCGCACCGCGCCGCCGGAGGAGAACGCCCCGCTGCTGCTGGGCCTGTTGGGCATCTGGTACGGGGCCTTCTTCGACGCGCAGGCGCACGCGGTGCTCCCGTACAGCCACTACCTCTCCCGGTTCACCGCCTACTTGCAGCAGCTGGACATGGAGTCCAACGGCAAGTCGGTGGACCGCCAGGGCAATCCGGTGGAATGGCAGACGGGCCCGGTGGTGTGGGGCACCCCCGGCACCAACGGGCAGCACGCCTACTACCAGCTGATCCACCAGGGGACGAAGGTGATCCCCGCGGACTTCATCGGGTTCGCGCGCCCGGTGGCCGAGCTGGAGCCCTCGTTCGCGGCCCAGCACGACCTCCTGATGGCGAACTTCTTCGCGCAGACCCAGGCGCTGGCCTTCGGCAAGACGGCGCAGGAGGTGCGGGCGGAGGGCGCCCCGGATGAGCTGGTCCCGCACAAGACGTTCCGGGGGAACCACCCGACGACCACCATCCTGGCCCCCGAGCTCACCCCGGCGGTCCTGGGGCAGCTGATCGCCCTGTACGAGCACAAGGTGTTCGTCCAGGGCGCGGTGTGGAACATCGACTCCTTCGACCAGTGGGGCGTGGAGCTCGGCAAGGTCCTCGCGAAGCGGGTGGAGCCTGCGCTGACCGAGGGCGCGGACGTCCCCGGCCTGGACGCGTCGACGAAGGCGCTGGTGGCCGCGTACCGGGAGCTGCGCGGGCGCGGCTGACCAACGGCCGCCCGGCGTCAGCGCCCGGCGTTCGCCGCCCAGCACAAGGGCCCGCTCTCCCGGGGAGAGCGGGCCCTTCGCGCTGCCGGGGTCAGGAAGCGGCCGGCGGATACATCCCGCTCGGCAGCTTGGCGGCGGCCGCGCGGTCCAGGAGCCACAGGGTGCGGAAGAGGCCGTGGGCCGCCGCTGCCGGGGCCTGGACCCCGCCCGCGCCGCCGAGGGCGATGGACACCGCGCCGGCCTTGTCCTCGCCCGCGGCCAGCAGCCAGACCTCGCGGGCCGCCCGGATGGCCGGGAGGGTCAGCGAGATCCGGGTGGGCGGGGGCTTGGGGGCGCCGTGCACGCCGACCACGGTGCGCTCGGCCTCGCGGGTCGCCGGGTGCTCCGGGAAGAGCGAGGCCACGTGGGTGTCCGGGCCGACGCCCAGCATCAGCACGTCGAAGCGGGGGACCGGACCGTGGTCCTCCGGTCCGGCCGCCTTCGCCAGCTCCGCCGCGTACGAGGCCGCCGCCGCGTCCACGTCGGTCCCGTACGGGCCGTCCGAGGCCGGCATGACGTGCACGCGGGCCGGGTCCACCGGGACGGAGTCCAGCAGGGCCTCACGGGCCTGGGTGTGGTTGCGCTCGGGGTCGTCGGCCGGGACGTAGCGCTCGTCGCCCCACCACAGGTCGAGCCGGGACCAGTCGATGGCGTCCTTGGCCGGGGCGGCGGCCAGCGCCGCGAGGAGGCCGTTGCCGTTGCGGCCGCCGGTGAGGACCACGGACGCCGTGCCGCGGGCCGTCTGCGCGTCCACGATCTTCGTGATGAGCCGGGCGGCCGTGGCCTGGGCCATCAGCTCCTTGTCCCGGTGGACGACGACCTGGGGAGTCGTCATACCCATGTGCTGCCGCCTTCGTTGGGAGTGCGGATGGGGGTGCGGCTGGTGCCGTGCCGCTGCGCGGAGCCGTTCCCCACCCCGCCCCGCGCCGCAAACGCCGGCGAGGCTGAATCTTTCAGCCCGTCCGGCGTTTGAGGACCGGGGTCTGGGGCGGAGCCCCGGCTACTTGGCCGCGGCCTTCTTGGCCGGCTTGGGGGCCGGCTTCGGGGCGGCGTCCGCCTCGGGCTTGGCCGGAGCCGGGGCTTCGGGCTTGGCCGGGGCTTCCGGGTCCGCGGGCTGCAGCTTGACGACGCCGAACTTCAGCGAGGCCTCGTACGTGTTGTCCGGGTCCAGGCGGCGGAGTTCCTCCGCCAGCAGCTCGGCCGTGTCGCGGCGCTTCAGCGCCACCGCCCGGTCCGGCTGGCCCGGCATGCACAGCGTGGCCAGCGCCCCGTCCGCCCGGTCCAGGACGATCGCGCCGTCCTTGGTCTCCAGGCGTACGGCCGTCAGGCCCGGCCCCTGTGACGGCGTGCGCCGCACGGGCACCTGCAGCCGGTCCGCCAGCCACATGGCCAGCAGCTCGCAGCTCGGGTTGTCCGACTCGCCCTCCACGGTCGCCGAGGAGACCGACAGGGTCTGCTGGTCCAGCGCCGCCGCCAGCATCGAGCGCCACGGGGTGATCCGGGTCCACGCGAGGTCCGTGTCACCGGGTGCGTAGGCCGCGGCGCGGGCGGCGAGCGCCCCGAGCGGGTCCTCGCAGGAGTACGTGTCCGTGATCCGGCGCTGGCCCAGCGCACCCAGCGGGTCGCCCGCCAGGTCCGCGGGAGCACCGTCCGGCCACCAGACGACCACGGGGGCGTCCGGCAGCAGAAGGGGGAGAACCACCGACTGGGCGTGGTCGACCAGTTCGCCGTGAAGGCGGAGCACGACCGTCTCGCCGGTGCCGGAGTCCGCCCCGACACGGACTTCCGCGTCGAGACGGGCATCGCGGCGGCTGCGCGGCGAGCGGCTGACCCGCTTGATGACGACGACGATCCGCGAGGGGTGTTCGTGGGACGCGTCGTTCGCCGACTTGAGCGCGTCGTACGCGTTCTCCTCGTCGGTCACGATCACCAGCGTGAGGACCATGCCGATGGCGGGCGTGCCGATGTCCCGGCGCGCCTTCACCAGTGCGGCGTTGATCTTGCTGGAGTTGGTCTCCGTGAGGTCGATCTTCATGGCCGGCGCCAGCTCCGTCCGTCTCGTGCGAGCATCTCGTCCGCCTCGACCGGCCCCCAGGTGCCCGCCGGGTACTGCGCGGGCTTGCCGTGCTTGTCCCAGTACTCCTCGATCGGGTCGAGGATGTTCCAGGAGAGTTCGACCTCCTGGTGACGCGGGAAGAGGTTCGCGTCGCCCAGCAGGACGTCCAGGATGAGCCGCTCGTAGGCCTCGGGGCTCGACTCCGTGAAGGACTCGCCGTACGCGAAGTCCATCGTGACGTCCCGGACCTCCATGGAGGTGCCGGGGACCTTGGAGCCGAAGCGGACCGTGACGCCCTCGTCCGGCTGGACCCGGATGACCAGGGCGTTCTGCCCCAGCTCCTCGGTCGCGCCCGACTCGAACGGCAGGTACGGGGCCCGCTTGAAGACCACCGCGATCTCGGTCACCCGGCGGCCCAGGCGCTTGCCCGTCCGCAGGTAGAACGGGACGCCCGCCCAGCGGCGGTTGTTGATCTCCAGGCGGATGGCCGCGTAGGTGTCGGTCTTCGACTTGGGGTCGATGCCGTCCTCTTCGAGGTACCCGACGACCTTCTCGCCGCCCTGCCACGCCGCCGCGTACTGGCCGCGCACGGTGTGCTTGCCCAGGTCCTCCGGCAGCTGCACGGCGGTCAGCACCTTGAGCTTCTCCGCCACCAGCGCCTTGGGGTGGAAGGAGCCGGGCTCCTCCATCGCGGTCAGCGCGAGCAGCTGGAGCAGGTGGTTCTGGATGACGTCACGGGCCGCGCCGATGCCGTCGTAGTACCCGGCCCGGCCGCCGATGCCGATGTCCTCGGCCATGGTGATCTGGACGTGGTCGACGTACGACCGGTTCCAGATCGGCTCGAACATGGTGTTGGCGAAGCGGAGCGCCAGGATGTTCTGGACGGTCTCCTTGCCGAGGTAGTGGTCGATCCGGAAGACCTCGTCACGGGGGAAGACCTCGTGGACGACCTTGTTGAGCTCCTCGGCGCTCTTCAGGTTGTGACCGAAGGGCTTCTCGATGACGGCGCGCCGCCAGGAGCCCTCCTTCTGCGCCAGACCGTGGTCCTTGAGCTGCTGGACCACCTTGGGGAAGAACTTCGGCGGGACCGACAGGTAGAAGGCGAAGTTGCCGCCCGTGCCCTGCGCCTTGTCGAGGTCCTCGATCGTGGCCTTCAGGGTCTCGAAGGCCGCGTCGTCGTCGAAGTTGCCCTGCACGAACCGGCAGCCCTGCACCAGCTGCTGCCAGACCTCCTCGCGGAACGGCGTGCGCGAGTGCTCCTTGACAGCCTCGTACACCTCCTGGGCGAAGTCCTCGTGCTCCCACTCGCGGCGGGCGAACCCGATCAGCGAGAAGCCCGGCGGGAGCAGGCCGCGGTTGGCCAGGTCGTAGACGGCAGGCATCAGCTTCTTGCGCGACAGGTCACCCGTAACGCCGAAAATGACCAGGCCGGACGGCCCCGCGATGCGCGGGAGCCGCCGGTCCTGTGCGTCACGAAGCGGGTTCGCTCCGTTCACAGACAAGGTGTTCAGGCCTCCGTGGGGGCGAGGCGCTCAAGCTCCGCCTCGGTCGACTTCAGCAGGTCGTTCCAGGACGCCTCGAACTTCTCGACGCCCTCGTCCTCGAGCAGCTGCACCACATCGTCGTACGAGATGCCCAGCTTCGCGACCGCGTCGAGCTCGGCCCGGGCCTGCTCGTAGGTGCCGCGCACGGTGTCACCCGTGATGTTGCCGTGGTCCGCGGTGGCCTCCAGGGTGGCCTCCGGCATGGTGTTCACCGTGTTCGGGGCGACCAGGTCGTCCACGTACAGGGTGTCCTTGTACGCCGGGTCCTTGACGCCCGTCGAGGCCCACAGCGCGCGCTGCTTGTTGGCGCCGACCCGCTCCAGGGCGGTCCAGCGGTCCGAGGAGAAGACCTCCTCGTAGGCCTCGTAGGCCAGACGGGCGTTGGCGAGCGCCGCCTTGCCCTTGAGGGCCTTGGCCTCGTCGGTGCCGACGGCGTCCAGGCGCTTGTCGATCTCGCTGTCCACGCGGGACACGAAGAAGGAGGCGACCGAGTGGATCAGGGACAGGTCCAGGCCCGCGGCCTTGGCCTTCTCCAGGCCCGCCAGGTACGCGTCCATGACCTCGCGGTAGCGCTCCAGCGAGAAGATCAGCGTGACGTTGACGCTGATGCCCTTGCCGATGACCTCGGTGATCGCCGGCAGGCCGGCCTTGGTCGCCGGGATCTTGATGAGCGTGTTGGGGCGGTCCACCAGCCAGGCCAGCTGCTTGGCCTCGGCGATGGTCGCCGCGGTCTGGTGGGCCAGGCGCGGGTCGACCTCGATGGACACGCGGCCGTCCTGGCCGTCGGTGCGGTCGTAGACCGGGCGCAGGATGTCGGCGGCGTCGCGGACGTCCGCCGTCGTGATCATGCGCAGGGCCTCGTCGACGGTGACCTTGCGGGTCGCGAGGTCGGTGAGCTGCTGCTCGTAGCCCTCACCGCCGCTGATGGCCTTCTGGAAGATCGCCGGGTTGGTGGTGACACCGACCACGTGCGACTCGTCGATGAGTTCGGCCAGGTTGCCGGACGTGATGCGCTTGCGGGACAGGTCGTCCAGCCAGATCGCCACGCCCTCGTCGGAGAGGCGCTTGAGTGCGTCTGTCATGGGAAATGCATCTCCTACTGGTCTTGTACGGGCGTCAGCGCGCGGCGGCGGCGAGGGAGGCCTTGGCGGCGGCGGTCACGGCCTCGGGGGTGAAGCCGAACTCGCGGAAGAGGACCTTCGCGTCGGCCGAGGCACCGAAGTGCTCCAGGGACACGATCCGGCCGGCGTCGCCGACGTAGCGGTGCCAGGTCAGGCCGATGCCGGCCTCGACCGCGACGCGGGCCTTCACCGAGGAGGGCAGGACGCTGTCCTTGTAGTCCTGGTCCTGCTCCTCGAACCACTCGACGGACGGCATCGAGACGACCCGGGTGGGGATGCCCTCGGCCTGGAGCTGCTCGCGGGCCTCGACGGCCAGGTGCACCTCGGAGCCGGTGCCGATGAGGACGACCTGGGCCGGACCCCCCTCGGCCTCGAACATCACGTAACCGCCCTTGGCGGCGTCCTCGTTGCGCTCGTAGGTCGGCACGCCCTGGCGGGTCAGCGCCAGACCGTGCGGGGCGCCCTTGCCGAACACCTTGGTGTGGCGCCGCAGGATCTCGCGCCAGGCGATGGCGGTCTCGTTGGCGTCGGCCGGGCGGACGACGTTCAGGCCCGGGATGGCGCGCAGCGAGGCGAGGTGCTCGATCGGCTGGTGGGTCGGGCCGTCCTCGCCGAGACCGATGGAGTCGTGGGTCCACACGTAGGTGACCGGCACGTGCATCAGCGCGGAGAGGCGGACGGCGTTGCGCATGTAGTCGGAGAACACCAGGAAGGTGCCGCCGTAGATGCGGGTGTGGCCGTGCAGGGCGATGCCGTTCATGGCCGCGGCCATGGCGTGCTCGCGGATGCCGAAGTGGATGGTGCGGCCGTACGGGTCGGCCTCCGGCAGCGGGTTGCCCACCGGCAGGAACGAGGATTCCTTGTCGATGGTGGTGTTGTTGGAGCCGGCCAGGTCGGCCGAGCCGCCCCACAGCTCCGGGATGACCGCGCCGAGGGCCTGGAGCACCTTGCCGGAGGCGGCGCGGGTGGCGACGCCCTTGCCGGCCTCGAAGGACGGGAGCTCGTCCTCCCAGCCCGCGGGCAGCTCGTTGGCGTTGATGCGGTCGAACTCTGCGGCGCGCTCCGGGTTCGCGGTGCGCCAGGCGGAGAAGTCCTTCTCCCACGCGGCCTTGGCCTCGCGGCCGCGGTCCAGCGCCTTGCGGGTGTGGGCGATGACCTCGTCGGAGACCTCGAAGGTCTGCTCCGGGTCGAAGCCGAGGACGCGCTTGGTGGCGGCGACCTCGTCGTCACCGAGGGCCGAGCCGTGCGAGGCCTCGGTGCCCTGGGCGTGGGGGGCCGGCCAGGCGATGATCGAGCGGGCCGCGATGAAGGACGGGCGCCCGGTCTCGGCCTTGGCCGCCTGCAGCGCCGCGTACAGCGCCTTCGGGTCGAGGTCGCCGTTCTCCTGCTGCGCGACGCGCTGGACGTGCCAGCCGTACGACTCGTACCGCTTGAGGGTGTCCTCGGAGACGGCCGTCTCGGTGTCGCCCTCGATGGAGATGTGGTTGTCGTCCCACAGCAGCACCAGGTTGCCGAGCTTCTGGTGGCCCGCCAGCGCGGACGCCTCGTGGGAGATGCCCTCCTGGAGGCAGCCGTCGCCCGCGATCACGTAGATCATGTGGTCGAACGGGGAGGTGCCCTGGGCGGCCTCCGGGTCGAACAGGCCGCGCTCGTAGCGGGCGGCCATGGCCATGCCCACCGCGTTGGCGATGCCCTGGCCCAGCGGGCCGGTGGTGGTCTCCACGCCGGCCGTGTGGCCGTACTCCGGGTGGCCCGGGGTCTTGGAGCCCCAGGTGCGGAACGCCTTGAGGTCGTCCAGCTCCAGGCCGAAGCCGCCCAGGTACAGCTGCGTGTACAGGGTGAGGGACGAGTGCCCCGCGGAGAGCACGAAGCGGTCGCGGCCCACCCACTCGGGGTCCGCCGGGTCGTGCCGCATCACCTTCTGGAAGAGGGTGTACGCGGCGGGGGCCAGGCTCATCGCCGTACCGGGGTGGCCGTTCCCGACCTTCTGGACCGCGTCAGCGGCCAGAACGCGGGCGGTGTCGACGGCCCGCTGGTCCAGTTCGGTCCACTCGAGCTCTGTGGTGGTCGGCTTGGTGCTCACCGTGGGTCAGGGCTCCTCTCCACATGTCTGTTCCCGGTGACGGACGGTCGCACCGGCGCGATTCCGAGCCTACCCCCGCAACGGCGTGCAGCTATTCGAGTGTCCGTAGTCAGTCACCTTGCCGTCACCGGGTCGTCAGCTCCGTTCGGACCAACACGACGCGACCCCCGCGCAGGGCGACGTATGACCAACGTCTACAGTGGCGTGGTACGTGCAAGCCCTTGCGGTGCTTGCTGGTTTCTCTCTCAGGGGTGTGCGTGACGGCCGTCGAATCCCGTCCAGCGGGGGTGCTCGCGACGAGCGCCGGTCACCGGCCGTTCGGGGCCCGGGCCATGGCTTTCGTGGCATTGACCAAGCCGCGGATCATCGAACTTCTGCTGATCACCACAGTGCCGGTGATGTTCCTCGCCGAGCAGGGCGTGCCGTCGCTGTGGCTGGTCCTCGCGACCTGCTTCGGCGGCTACCTGTCCGCGGGCGGCGCCAACGCGCTGAACATGTACATCGACCGCGACATCGACGCCTTGATGGACCGGACCTCGCAGCGCCCGCTGGTGACCGGCATGGTCAGCCCGCGCGAGTGCCTGGCCTTCGGCATCACGCTCGCCGTGGTCTCCACGCTGTTCTTCGGCCTGCTGGTGAACTGGCTGTCGGCCGCGCTCGCGCTCGGCGCGCTCCTCTTCTACGTCGTGGTCTACACGATGCTGTTGAAGCGGCGCACCGCCCAGAACATCGTCTGGGGCGGCATCGCGGGCTGCATGCCGGTGCTCATCGGCTGGTCCGCCGTCAAGAACGAGGTCTCCTGGGCCGCGGTCATCCTCTTCCTCGTCATCTTCTTCTGGACGCCGCCGCACTACTGGCCGCTGTCGATGAAGGTGAAGGACGACTACGCGCGCGTCGGCGTGCCGATGCTGCCGGTCGTGGCGGGCAACCAGGCCGTCGCCCGCCAGATCGTCCTCTACAGCTGGGTGATGGTGGCGGTGTCGCTGCTGCTGACCCCGCTGGGGTACACCGGGTGGTTCTACACGGCGGTCGCGCTGGTCTCCGGCGGCTGGTGGCTGTGGGAGGCGCACGCGCTGCACGCACGGGCCAAGGCCGGGGTGACGGGCGGCAAGCTCAAGGAGATGCGCCTGTTCCACTGGTCGATCACCTACGTGTCGCTGCTGTTCGTGGCGGTGGCCGTGGATCCCTTCCTCCGCTGATTACTCACCGGTAGCATGCTGTTCATGGCAGACACCGCAGACACCACCGCAGCGACCGCGGACAAGAAGCAGGACCGAACGGCGGCGAAGCTCGCCAAGCAGATCGGCGCGTTCGCCAAGCAGCACGGCGGCGCCGAGGGCCACATCGCCCACATCGGCCAGGCCGGCACGCGGATCGTGCTCGTCGGCAAGGACGGCGAGTGGGGCGACCTGGTGGCCCCGGCCTTCGCGGTGGCACGGCTGGCCGCCGAGAAGGCCGCGCTGACCCTCCACGAGGAGTTCGACGGGGAGTTCGCCGCGAGCGTGCGCACCGGCCCGTACGAGTGGACCCGGATGGCGGGCATCCAGCTCGGCGGACCGGCGAACCCGGCGGCCTGACGCTCCTGCGGCCTCCGCCCGCGGGACGGGACGGCCCCTGGGTGGCCGCTCGGTCAACAGCGCGAGCAACACCTCACACCCCGCTCACCCGTTAGGACGTGTGGAAGCCCCTTCCTCACGTCCGCAACGGGATGCCCGGATGATCGAAACGCCGCCCCTGGTGGACCAGTACTGCCACGGAGTCCTCCGTACCGAGCTGGGCCTGGGCACCTTCGAGGCCCAGCTGGTCCCCTCCGCCGGCCCGCCCGCCGCGGGCACCACCTTCTTCGACACGCAGACCGGTTTCGCGGTGCGCCGCTGGTGCCCGCCGCTGCTCGGGCTGGAGCCGTACGCCGCCCCCGCCCGCTACCTCGCCCGCCGGCGCGAGCTGGGCGCCGCCGAGACCGCGCGGCTGCTGCTGCGGGGCTCCGGGATCGCCGCCCACGTGGTCGACACGGGCGTGGCCGGGGACCTGACCGACCCCAAGGAGCTGGCCCTCGCGGGGGACGCCGAGGCCTTTGAGACGGTCCGGCTGGAACTGCTGGCCGAGCAGGTCGCCGACACCTCCGGGACCGTGGCCGCCTTCCTCGCCAATCTCGCCGAGGCCGTGCACCACGCCGCCACCGGGGCCGTGGCCTTCACCTGCGGCGCCGCCGTCGACCACGGCTCCCTGCTGGCCGGGGCGCCCGAGCCGCCCGATCCCGGCGAGGTGCGCGGGGCGGCCGGGCGGTGGCTGGACCGGCGGGCCAGGGGCGGGGTCGTGCGCGACCCCGTACTGCTGCGGCACCTGGTGTGGAGCGCTGTCGCGTCGGGGCTGCCGCTGCAGCTGCACACCGGAGCGGGTGACCCGGCGCCGCTGGCCGGATTCGTACGGGCCACCGCGGGGCTCGGTACGCGAGTGGTCCTGCTCGGCGGGTACCCGTACCACCGCCAGACGGCGCAGCTGGCCGCCGCCCACCCGCACGTCTACGCCGACGCCGGCGCGGCGCTCGGGCAGACCGGGGCGCGGGCGGCGGGGGTCCTGGCCGAGCTGCTGGAGCTCGCGCCGTTCGGGAAGCTGCTGTTCTCCAGCGGCGGGCGGCAGCTGCCCGAGCTGCACGCGGTGGGCGCCCTGGTGTTCCGGGAGGCGCTGGGCCGGGTGCTGGGCGGCTGGGTCGCCGACGGGGCATGGTCCTGGAAGGACGCGGGCCGGGTCGCCGCCATGGTCGCGGCGGGCAATGCCCGCCGCGTCTACCGGCTGGACGAGCGCGGGTGAGCCCCGCGGTCAGACGGAGGAGAGCCGGGCGTCGCCCTGGGCCGGGATCTCCGGCTGCGTGACCGGGCGTTCGCGCAGGCTCAGCGCGACCCGGAGCACCGCGATCCACACCAGGCAGGAGCCGAGCATGTGGGCGGCGACGAGCAGCTCGGGCAGCTCGGTGAAGAACTGCACGTAGCCGATGCCGCCCTGCGCCAGGAGCACGATCAGCAGGTCACGGGCGCGCGCCCGGGTGTCCGTGGGGGCGTCGACCACGCGCAGCACCAGCCACATCGCCACGGCCAGCGCGCACACCACCCAGGCGGCGACGGCGTGCACGTGGGCGGTGGCCGCCCAGTCGAACGGCATCCGCCGGATCTCGCTGCTGTCGCCCGCGTGCGGTCCGGAACCGGTGACGACCGTGCCCGCCGCGATCAGTACGAAGGTCGTCGCGATCAGCGCCCACGACAGCTTGCGCACCGGGCCGGGCACGCGCGGGCGGGCGGCGGTGTCGCCCTCGCCGGTGCGCTGGAGGCTGAGGGTGGTCACCGCGATCAGCGCGGTGGCGAGCAGGAAGTGCCCGGCGACGCTGTACGGGTTGAGGCCCGTCTTGACGGTGATCCCGCCGAGTACGGCGTTGGCCATCACGATGGCGAACTGGACCCAGCCGAGCTTGGTCAGCGAGCGCCGCCAGGGCTTGGCCGAGCGGGCCGCGAGGATGTACCAGCCGACGGCCGCGGAGAGTACGTACGTCAGCATCCGGTTGCCGAACTCGATCGCGCCGTGGAAGCCCTGCTCCTGCGTCGCGATCAGGCTGTCGTCCGTGCACTTGGGCCAGGTGTCGCAGCCGAGGCCGGAGCCGGTGAGCCGCACAGCGCCGCCGGTGACGACGATGGCCACGCTCATGACGAGCGCGGCGAGCGCGGCGCGCCGCACGATCCGGGGTGACGGAGTCCAGCGGCCGACGATGAAGGCGAATGGGTTCAACACGGCCCCTATCGTAGGCGGAGCCTTGTGCAAAGTTTCACGAGGGGGTGGGCGGTGGGGCGTCGGGGCCCACGGCCAGCCGGTACCGGGCGCCCGCCGGGTCGCCCTCCTCGTGCCACCACACGTGGATGCGCCAGGGGACGCCCTCGCCCGGGTGGTCCGCGGACGCAATGAATCCGCGTACCAGTTCAGCCCCTATGTCCTCGGCCGTCCTGTTTCGCACTTCTGCGGCGCTGTGCCACGGATGTTCCCGTACGTGCCACAGTCCGTCAGGACCGCGCACCTCGACGCGCCATACGGCCAGCCAGGGCGTGACCTCCAGCATCGTGCGGACCTGTTCGGCGCCCAGACCCAGCCGGGCCGCGATCGCGGGCTCGGCCACCCCCTGGACGCGGGCGGCCACCACGGCCTGGGGCAGCAGCCGTTCGGGCAGCAGCCCCTTCGCGCGCAGACCGGTCAGCGAGTCGAAGGCCAGGTAGCGCAGGCGCAGTTCCAGCTGGCGGCCGATGTGGTCGAGGGCCTCCTCGGCCTCCTCGGACTCCTCCGAGCCGTGGTCCGCCAGCAGCAGCTGCCGGAAGTCCGACTCCGCGTCCACGGCCCAGGCCACCGCCTCCTCGGCGGAGCCCAGCTCCGCGAGGCGGTCCCCGAGGAACACCTTCGCCTGGGCCAGGCCCCGGCGGTTGACCGGGTCCCGCTGGTCCAGGCCCGCCCACACCCCGACCGCGGTCCGGGTGAGATCACGGGCGCGCTCCCCGGCCGCCCGCTCCATGGCGGTCGGCCCCTCCACGGCGGCGGGGCCCAGCGGATGCCGCGGCAGCCGGTCCCCGTCGCTCAGCGGCCAGGCCAGCCACACGCCGTGGTTGATCAGGCCGCGGGCGTACCAGCGGGCGAACTCGGGCGCGTACGGGGCCGCGCGCTCGGAGCTGCGCAGCCCCTCCTCGATCAGGGCGAGGGCGGAGGCGCGGTCCCCCGCGGCGAAGCGCAGCGCGGCCCGGTCGGCGAGGCGCAGCCCCAGCAGCGCGGTGCACTCGGGGTCGTCCGGATGGGTGCGCAGGGCGCCGATCAGCTCGTCGAGCAGCCGCTCGCGCTCCTGCGGCTGCGCGTGCGCCGCCCCCGACCGCACCCGTGCCCACTGCTCGTCCAGCCGTAGAACGGCCTCGCGCTGCACCATGTCCGCCCCCCGGCTTCATGCGTGAAGGTCTACATCTTCACGAGAACGACCGGTCCGGTGGAAGGGTTCCGCCGGCCAGGGTGAGGGGTCGCTCCGGTCACTCCCAGCGGAACCAGCGCGCCGCGGCGCCCAGTCCGAGCACGGCCCAGCCGGTCAGCACGGCCGCGTCGCCCCACGGCAGGCCGCCGCCGTGCTGGAGCACCTCGCGCAGGCCGTCGGAGAGGGCCGTGATGGGCAGCAGGCCCAGGACGGACTGGACGGCGCCGGGGAACTTCTCCAGCGGCACGATCACCCCGCCGCCGACCAGCAGCAGCAGGAACACCAGGTTCGCGGCGGCCAGCGTCATCTCGGCCTTGAGGGTGCCCGCCATCAGCAGGCCCAGCCCGGAGAAGGCGGCGGTGCCCAGCAGGACCAGCGCGGCGGCCGACAGGGGGTTCCCCTGCGGGGACCAGCCCAGCGCGAAGGCGATCGCCGTCAGCAGGGCGATCTGGAGCACCTCGGTGACCAGCACGGACAGCGTCTTGGCGGCCATCAGCGCCCAGCGCGGCAGCGGGGAGGCCCCGAGTCGCTTGAGGACCCCGTAGCGGCGGTCGAAGCCGGTGGCGATGGCCTGGCCGGTGAAGGCGGTGGACATCACGGCCAGCGCCAGGATGCCGGGGGCCAGGAAGTCCACGGACTTCCCGGTACCGCCCTCCCGGACGGGCACGGTGACGATGTCCACGGCGGAGAAGAGGGTCAGCAGCAGCGCCGGGATGATCACGGTCAGCAGCAGCTGCTCCCCGTTGCGCAGCAGCATCCGGGTCTCCAGGGCCGTCTGCGCGAGGATCATGCGGGAGACGGGTGCCGCCCCCGGGCGGGGGGTGAACGTGCCGGCGCTCATCCGCGCAGCTCCTTGCCGGTGATCTCCAAAAAGACGTCCTCCAGGGTGTGCCGCTCCACCGAGAGGCTGTCGGGCATGACGCCGTGCTGCGCGCACCAGGAGGCGACGGTGGCGAGCAGCTGGGGGTGGACGTCGCCGGTGACCCGGTAGACCCCCGGGGTGAGCTCGGCGGCCCGGGTGCCGTCGGGCAGCGCCTTGAGCAGGGAGGCGAGGTCGAGGGAGGGGCGGCCGGTGAAGCGCAGCGTGTTCTCGGCGCCGCCCCGGCACAGCCCCTCGGGGCTGCCGTGGGCGATGACCCGGCCCGCGTCGACGATGGCGACCTCGTCGGCGAGCTGCTCGGCCTCGTCCATGTGGTGGGTGGTGAGGACGACGGTGACACCGTCGGCGCGCAGCTCCCGTACGAGGTCCCAGGTCGCGCGGCGGGCCTGCGGGTCCAGGCCGGCGGTGGGCTCGTCGAGGAAGACCAGCTCGGGGCGGCCCACCACGGCCATGGCCAGGGCGAGGCGCTGCTGCTGGCCGCCGGAGAGCCTGCGGTAGGGGGTGCGGCCGCAGCTGCCGAGGCCGAGGCGTTCCACCAGGGGGCCGACCTCGAGCGGGTCGGCGTACAGCGTGGCCATGTGGCGGAGCATCTCGACCGCGCGGGCTCCGGAGTAGACGCCTCCGGACTGGAGCATCACCCCGATGCGCGGGCGGAGCGCCGCGGCCTGGGCGACCGGGTCGAGGCCGAGGACGCGGACGGTGCCGGCGTCGGGGCGGCGGTAGCCCTCGCAGGTTTCCACCGTGGTCGTCTTGCCCGCGCCGTTGGGGCCGAGGACCGCGGTGACGGAGGCCTTCGGGACGGTGAGGTCCAGGCCGTCCACCGCTCTCCTGGCGCCGTACCTCTTCACCAGTCCGCGGATCTCCACGGCGGGGTCGTTGCTCATGGGGGGTGAGTCTACGGAGCCGGGGGAGGGGCCCTTTGTCCCGGGGTCGGGGCCATGGGATACGAAGACCGTGTCGCAAAAACGGCTGTTTTCCGCCCGGCGATCCTGGATGGCCCAGCGCCGTTCGGTGATCTTTTCCGGAATTCGGTGTTCTCCGTCCCCGGCGGCATTTCCGGAGGGGGATTGCTGGTGGGAGCCGTGTGCCGCTTCGTACGGAGGGGGCGGCAAGAGTGCGGAGCGTTTCCCTCCGTATAACTCTCCGTGGATAAATTAGGTAACCCTTAGTGATGGAGACCACCAGTAGTGGCCTCCATCACGGCTTGTCCGCGCTCGACTAATTACGCAACAATGGCGTTGTGAAAAACGGCGCACGGCAGATCGAGACCCCCCAGGGGGAGCTCGCGACCGGGGAGCGGTCAACCCGCAACCGGGTCGCGCGGTCCATCCTGGACCACGGTCCGTCCACCGTCGCCGACCTCGCCCAGCGTCTCGGCCTCACCCAGGCCGCCGTCCGCCGCCACCTCGACACGCTCGTCGCCGACGACGTGGTCGCACCCCGTGAGCAGCGTGTGTACGGCGCACGCACCCGGGGCCGGCCCGCCAAGGTCTTCGCGCTCACCGACTGCGGCCGCGACGCCTTCGACCAGTCCTACGACACCCTCGCCGCGGACGCCCTGCGCTGGATCGCGCAGTCCGTCGGCGGCGGAGAGCGCGGGGAGGCGGCCGTCGCCGCCTTCGCCAGGGCGCGGATGGAAGCGCAGGCGCAGTCCTACCGGGAGGCCGTCGAGGCCGCCCCGCCGGCGGAGCGCACGGAGGCCCTTGCCAGGGCGTTGACCGCGGACGGGTACGCTGCTACGGCGAAGAGCGCTCCCGGTCCGCACAGCGGCGAACAGCTCTGCCAGCACCACTGCCCGGTCGCACACGTCGCCGAGCAGTTCCCGCAGCTCTGCGAGGCGGAGACCGAGGTCTTCTCCCGTCTGCTCGGGACGCATGTTCAGCGCCTCGCCACGATCGCCCACGGCGACGGGGTGTGCACGACGTTCATTCCGCGTAGCGCGAGCGCCACACAGACCGACTCATCAGTATCTGCAAGTACGGCCGGGAGGAACCCCGCATGACCACGGAGACTGCTCACCCTGAGCTCGATGGCCTGGGCACCTACGAATACGGCTGGGCCGACTCCGACGCGGCCGGCGCCGCTGCCAAGCGGGGTCTGTCCGAGGATGTCGTGCGCGACATCTCGGCGAAGAAGTCCGAGCCGGAGTGGATGCTGAAGCTCCGCCTCAAGGGCCTCAAGCTCTTCGACAAGAAGCCCATGCCGAACTGGGGCTCCGACCTCTCGGGCATCGACTTCGACAACATCAAGTACTTCGTGCGTTCCACCGAGAAGCAGGCCGCTTCCTGGGAGGACCTGCCCGAGGACATCAAGAACACGTACGACAAGCTCGGCATCCCGGAGGCGGAGAAGCAGCGCCTCGTCGCCGGTGTCGCGGCCCAGTACGAGTCCGAGGTCGTCTACCACCAGATCCGCGAGGACCTGGAGGAGCAGGGCGTCATCTTCCTCGACACGGACACCGCGCTCAAGGAGCACCCGGAGCTCTTCCAGGAGTACTTCGGCACGGTCATCCCGGTCGGCGACAACAAGTTCGCGTCGCTGAACACCGCCGTGTGGTCGGGCGGCTCGTTCATCTACGTCCCCAAGGGTGTCCACGTGGACATCCCGCTGCAGGCCTACTTCCGCATCAACACGGAGAACATGGGCCAGTTCGAGCGGACGCTGATCATCGTCGACGAGGACGCCTACGTCCACTACGTCGAGGGCTGCACCGCCCCGATCTACTCCTCGGACTCGCTGCACAGCGCCGTGGTCGAGATCATCGTGAAGAAGGGCGGCCGCTGCCGCTACACGACGATCCAGAACTGGTCGAACAACGTCTACAACCTGGTCACCAAGCGCGCCGTGGCGTACGAGGGCGCGACCATGGAGTGGATCGACGGCAACATCGGTTCCAAGGTCACCATGAAGTACCCGGCCGTCTACCTGATGGGCGAGCACGCCAAGGGCGAGACCCTGTCCATCGCCTTCGCGGGCGAGGGCCAGCACCAGGACGCCGGCTCCAAGATGGTCCACATGGCGCCGAACACCTCCTCGAACATCGTCTCGAAGTCGGTGGCACGGGGCGGCGGCCGCACCTCGTACCGAGGCCTGGTCGAGATCGGCGAGGGCGCCCACGGCTCGAAGTCCAACGTGCTGTGCGACGCGCTCCTGGTCGACACGATCTCCCGCTCGGACACGTACCCCTACGTGGACGTCCGCGAGGACGACGTGTCCATGGGCCACGAGGCGACCGTCTCCAAGGTCTCCGACGACCAGCTCTTCTACCTGATGAGCCGCGGTCTGACGGAGTTCGAGGCCATGGCCATGATCGTGCGCGGCTTCGTCGAGCCGATCGCCCGCGAGCTGCCCATGGAGTACGCGCTGGAGCTGAACCGGCTGATCGAGCTGCAGATGGAGGGCTCGGTCGGTTAGCACCGGCCGCCCGAGTCCCGCAGACATTCTTTGACGTAGGAAGAGAGCACGAAGACAGCCATGGCTGAGGCTCAGAACATTCCGGCGGGTTCGACCACCGCCGGCGCGATCGCGGTGGCCGCCGAGTCCACCGTCGCCACCCGGATGAGCGCCCCCCCGTCCTTCGACGTGGCGGACTTCCCCGTGCCCCACGGCCGCGAGGAGGAGTGGCGCTTCACCCCGCTCGCCCGCCTCAAGGGCCTGCACGACGGCACCGCGGTCGCCAACGGCACCATGAAGGCCCAGATCGACGCGCCCGAGGGCGTCACCGTCGAGTCGGTGGAGCGCGGCGACGCGCGCATCGGCAAGGCCGGCACCCCGGTGGACCGGATCGCCGCCCAGGCGTTCACGTCCTTCGCCAAGGCCACGGTCGTGACCGTGCCCAAGGAGGCCGTCCTGACCGAGCCGGTGCGCGTTTCGCTGCACGGCGAGGGCGGCACCACCTTCGGCCACACCGTCTTCGACGTGCAGGCCTTCGCCGAGGCCGTCATCGTCATCGACCACACCGGTGACGGCGTGCGCGCCGCCAACGTCGACTTCCTCGTCGGCGACGGCGCCAAGCTCACCGTCGTCTCGGTGCAGGACTGGGACGACACCGCCGTCCACGTCTCCCAGCACAACGCGCTGGTCGGCCGCGACGCGACCTTCAAGTCGATCGTGGTCACCTTCGGCGGCGACCTCGTACGCCTCCACCCGCGCGTGAGCTACGCCGGCCCCGGCGCCGAGGCCGAGCTCTTCGGCCTGTACTTCACCGACGCGGGCCAGCACCAGGAGCACCGCCTCCTGGTCACGCACGACGCCCCGCACTGCAAGTCGAACGTGGTCTACAAGGGTGCGCTCCAGGGCCAGGACGCCCACGCCGTCTGGATCGGTGACGTGCTCATCGAGAAGACCGCCGAGGGCACGGACACCTACGAGATGAACCGCAACCTCGTCCTGACGGACGGCGCGCGGGTCGACTCCGTGCCGAACCTGGAGATCGAGACCGGCGAGATCGTCGGCGCCGGCCACGCCTCGGCGACCGGCCGCTTCGACGACGAGCAGCTCTTCTACCTGCAGGCCCGCGGCATCCCGGCCGACGAGGCCCGCCGCCTGGTCGTGCGCGGCTTCTTCGCCGAGCTCGTCCAGCAGATCGGTGTCCCGGACATCGAGGAGCGCCTGCTCGCCAAGATCGAGACCGAGCTCCAGGGTTCCGTCTGATGAATTACGTCAAGGCCTGCGCGCTGAGCGAGCTGGAGGAGAACACCCCGAAGCGGGTGGAACTCGACGGCACGCCGGTGTCCATTGTCTCCACCGAGGGCGAGGTGTTCGCGATCAACGACATCTGCTCGCACGCGAACGTCTCGCTCTCGGAGGGCGAGGTCGAGGACTGCATGATCGAGTGCTGGCTGCACGGGTCGGCCTTCGACCTGCGCACCGGCAAGCCCTCCGGTCTGCCCGCGACCCGCCCCGTACCCGTATACCCCGTAAAGATCGAAGGGGACGACGTGCTCGTCTCCCTCACCCAGGAGTCCTGAGGTATCCATGGCAACGCTTGAAATCCACGACCTGCACGTCTCCGTCGAGGCCGAGAACGGCGCCCGCGAGATCCTCAAGGGCGTCGACCTCACCGTCAAGCAGGGTGAGACGCACGCCATCATGGGTCCGAACGGCTCCGGCAAGTCCACCCTGGCGTACTCGCTGGCCGGTCACCCGAAGTACACCATCACCGGTGGCACCGTGACCCTCGACGGCGAAGACGTCCTGGAGATGTCCGTCGACGAGCGCGCCCGCGCCGGCCTGTTCCTCGCCATGCAGTACCCGGTCGAGGTCCCCGGCGTCTCGGTCTCCAACTTCCTGCGCACCTCGGCCACCGCCATCCGCGGCGAGGCCCCGAAGCTGCGTACCTGGGTGAAGGAGGTCAAGTCCGCCATGGAGCAGCTCCAGATGGACCCGGCCTTCGCCGAGCGCAACGTCAACGAGGGCTTCTCCGGCGGTGAGAAGAAGCGCCACGAGATCCTGCAGCTGGAGCTCCTGAAGCCGAAGATCGCGATCCTCGACGAGACCGACTCCGGCCTGGACGTCGACGCGCTGCGCATCGTCTCGGAGGGCGTCAACCGGGTCCGCGAGACCGGTGAGGTCGGCACCCTGCTGATCACGCACTACACGCGCATCCTGCGCTACATCAAGCCCGACTTCGTGCACGTGTTCGCGAACGGCCGCATCGCCGAGTCCGGTGGCGCCGAGCTCGCCGACCAGCTGGAGGCCGAGGGTTACGACAAGTACGTGAAGGGTGGCGCGACCGCGTGACACAGCTGCCTGGCCTCCTCGACATCGAGGCGATCCGCAAGGACTTCCCCCTGCTGGATCGTGTGGTCCACGACGGGAAGAAGATCGTTTACCTGGACAACGCGGCGACTTCGCAGAAGCCGCGCCAGGTGCTCGACGCGCTGAACGAGTACTACGAGCAGCACAACGCCAACGTCCACCGTGGCGTGCACGTGCTCGCCGAGGAGGCCACGGCGCTGTACGAAGGTGCCCGCGACAAGGTCGCCGCCTTCATCAACGCACCGAGCCGCGACGAGGTGATCTTCACCAAGAACGCCTCGGAGTCGCTCAACCTGGTCGCGAACATGCTCGGCTGGGCGGACGAGCCCTACCGGGTCGACCGCGAGACCGAGATCGCCATCACGGAGATGGAGCACCACTCCAACATCGTGCCGTGGCAGCTGCTCGCGCAGCGCACCGGTGCGAAGCTGAAGTGGTTCGGCCTCACCGACGACGGCCGGCTCGACCTGTCGAACATCGAAGAGGTCATCACGGAGAAGACGAAGATCGTCTCCTTCACGCTGGTCTCCAACATCATGGGCACGGTCAACCCGGTCGAGGCGATCGTCCGCCGTGCGCAGGACGTCGGCGCCCTCGTGCTGATCGACGCCTCCCAGGCCGCTCCGCACATGCCGCTGGACGTGCAGGCGCTCGGCGCCGACTTCGTGGCCTTCACCGGCCACAAGATGTGCGGCCCGACCGGCATCGGTGTGCTCTGGGGCCGCCAGGAGCTCCTGGAGGACCTGCCCCCGTTCCTCGGCGGCGGCGAGATGATCGAGACCGTGTCGATGCACGCCTCGACGTACGCCCCGGCGCCCCACAAGTTCGAGGCGGGTACGCCCCCGATCGCCCAGGCCGTCGGCCTCGGCGCGGCCGTGGACTACCTGACCGCGATCGGCATGGACAAGATCGCCGCACACGAGCACGCGATCACCGAGTACGCGATCAAGCGCCTCGCGGAGGTCCCCGACCTGCGGATCATCGGCCCCACCACGGCCGAGGACCGCGGCGCCGCGATCTCCTTCGTGCTCGGCGACATCCACCCGCACGACGTCGGCCAGGTGCTGGACGAGCAAGGCATCGCGGTCCGCGTGGGACACCACTGCGCGCGCCCGGTCTGCCTGCGGTACGGAATTCCGGCGACGACCCGAGCGTCTTTCTATCTGTACTCCTCTCCGGCGGACGTCGACGCGCTGGTCGACGGGCTGGAGCACGTACGGAACTTCTTCGGCTGACGGACGAGGCGACGAGGACGCAGTGAAGCTGGATTCGATGTACCAGGAACTGATCCTGGACCACTACAAGCACCCGCACGGGCGTGGCCTGCGCGACGGCGATGCCGAGGTGCACCACGTCAACCCGACCTGCGGTGACGAGATCACGCTGCGCGTGAAGTACGACGGCGAGACGCTGACCGACGTCTCGTACGAGGGCCAGGGCTGCTCCATCAGCCAGGCCAGCGCGTCCGTACTGAACGAGCTGCTCGTCGGCAAGCAGCTGGCCGAGGCGCAGAAGATCCAGGGCGTGTTCCTGGAGCTGATGCAGTCCAAGGGCAAGCTGGAGCCGACCGAGGAGATGGAGGAGGTGCTGGAGGACGCGGTCGCGTTCGTCGGCGTCTCCAAGTATCCGGCGCGTGTGAAATGTGCTCTGCTGAGCTGGATGGCGTGGAAGGACGCGACGGCCCAGGCACTGGGCGACGCGGAGAGGAAGACGGCATGACCGAGAACGCGACGCCCGAGGCGTCGACCAAGCCGGCCACCGAGGAAGAGGTCCGCGAGGCCCTCTACGACGTGGTCGACCCCGAGCTGGGCATCGACGTCGTCAACCTGGGCCTGATCTACGGCATCCACATCGACGACGCGAACATCGCCACCCTCGACATGACCCTGACCTCCGCGGCCTGCCCGCTGACGGACGTCATCGAGGACCAGGCCAAGTCGGCGACGGACGGCATCGTCAACGAACTCCGCATCAACTGGGTCTGGATGCCCCCGTGGGGCCCGGACAAGATCACGGACGACGGTCGCGAGCAGCTGCGCGCGCTCGGCTTCAACGTCTGACCCCCTGCGTGTGAGGGCCCCCGGCACGGTCGTGCCGGGGGCCTTCTCCGTTGTCCGATCACGGCATGTGTACGGTTGTACACATCGTTGTGTACCCTCGTACACATGCCCTACGTACTGCTTGCCGCGGCCATCGCGGCCGAGGTCGCCGGAACCACCGCCATGAAGTACAGCGACGGTTTCACCAAGCTGTGGCCCTCGCTGGGCACGCTGCTCGGCTACGCCATCGCCTTCACCCTGCTCGCGCAGACGCTGAAGACGATGTCCGTGGGCACCGCGTACGCGATATGGGCCGGCGTGGGGACCGCCGCGATCGCCGCCATAGGGATGGTGTTCCTCGGGGAGGCGGCCACCGCCGCGAAGATCGCCGGGATCGCGCTGGTGATCGGGGGCGTGGTGCTGCTGAATCTCGGCGGGGCGCACTGATGGCCCCCGGCGCGCGCAGGTACGACCCCGAGCGGCGCCAGCGGATCATCGACGCGGCGATCCGGGTGGTGGGCGCCAAGGGCATCGCAGGGCTGAGCCACCGCAGCGCCGCCGCGGAGGCCGACGTGCCGCTGGGGTCGACCACGTACCACTTCAAGACCCTGGACGACCTGCTCGTCGCGGCCCTGCGCCAGGCCAACGAGGGCTTCTCGCGGGCGGTGGCGGACGCGCCGGCGCTGGCCGATCCGCAGGCGGACCTCGCGCAGACCCTGGCCCGTCTGCTCGGCGAGTTCCTGGCGGCGGACCGCGGACGGGTGGAGCTGGAGTACGAGCTCTACCTCGCGGCCCTGCGGCGCCCGGCGCTGCGGCCGGTGGCGGCGGAGTGGTGCGAAGCGGTGGCCGCGGCGCTGACCCCGCGCACGGATCCGGCGACGGCCCGGGCGCTGGTCGCCGTCATGGACGGCATGAGCCTCCAGGTCCTGCTGACGGACGCGGAGTACGACGAACCGTACGCGCGCGAGATCCTGGGCCGGGTCCTGCGGCCACAGCGCTAGCGCCGGCGCTGATCGGCGGAGCGGACCGCGGTCAGGGCCGCCCGGACGCTCGCCTCGATGTCCCGGATCGGGTAGAACACCTCGCGCACGGTGCGGTCCCGGTCGAGGACCAGGGTCAGCCGCTTGATACGGGTCACGCCCGCCGCGCGGAACGTCGGCAGCCGCAGCGCCGCCGTCAGCGCCAGTTCCGCGTCCGACAGGAGCGGGAAGCGCAGCCGCTCCTGCTCCGCGAACTCCCGCTGCTCGTCCGGGCGCTGGGTCGACACCCCGTGCACGGTGGCGCCCGCCGCGGTGAACTCCGCGAGCTGGTCGCGGTAGGTGCACGACTCGAACGTGCAGCCCTTGGCGCCCGGGATCCCGGCCCAGCCGGGCGGGTAGGACTCGGCGCGGGCGTAGGCGCCCGGGAAGCAGTACAGGACCGTGAACGCGGTGTCCGCCACCGGGTCGCTGAGCGCGCCGAAACGGTCCGGCAGCAGCAGCTCGGGCAGCCGGGTGCCGCGCAGCGCGTGGACCCGTTCCGCCTCCCGTGAGGCCTCGTCGGTCGTCGCCGTCATCTCTCCCCCTCCGAGGATCCAGCTGTCCCCCCAGTCCTGGAGGGCCACCAGCACCGGCAGCAGCCCCCGTCCCCGGGGGGTCAGCCGGTACTCGTGCCGCACCGGGCGTTCCTGGTACGGCTCGCGCGTCAGCACCCCGGCTTCGACCAGCAGCTTCAGCCGCTCGGCCAGCACCTTGCGGGACATCCCCAGCTCGCGCTGGAGCTCGTCGAAGCGGTGCAGGCCGCGCGCGGTGTCGCGGACGATCAGGAGCGTCCACCAGTCGCCCACGACGTCGAGGGCCTGGGCGATGGAGCAGTCCGCGTCGCCGAGGTGTGTGCGCTGGGCCATGGCACTCCTTTGTCCGTTGACCCCAGGCTGTCATGCTGGCATAGTCCGTTCCTAAAAGGAACTCAGTCGGTTCGGGATGCGTCGGGATGCGGGGGGACACGGGTGTGCTGCAGGGGTTCAAAGACGTACCGAGGACGGTGTGGCTGCTGGCTGCGGGGGTCTTCGTCAACGCCGTCGTCAGCTGCACGTTCGTCTTCGTCTTCGTCTGGCTGACCGGCCCGCGCGGACTCGGGGCCGCCCAGGCGGGCCTGATCGTCGGAATCGGCGGGGTCGGACTGGTCGCCGGGAACTTCACCGGAGGCTGGTACGGGGACCGCTTCGGCCACCGCCGGGTCCTGCTCGCCGCCTCCACCCTGGGCGGACTCGCCCTCATGACGCTCCCGTCGCTGTCCACCGCGCTGCTGTACGCGGCCCTGCCCGTCGCCCAGTACGCCTCGGGGATGATCCGTGCCGCCAACTCCGCGCTGGTCGCCGTCACCGTCCCCGAGGGATCCCGGCGCCAGGCCTTCGCCGTCACCCGCTGCCTGTCCAACGGCGGATTCACCCTGGGCACCCCCCTCGGCGCCCTGGTCGCCACCGGGCTCTCGTACGACTGGCTCTTCCTCGCCGAGGGCCTCGGCACGCTCTTGTTCGCCCTCTGGACCGCCCGGGTCGTCCCGGCCACGGCAACCGCACGCCCCTCCGCGGCCCCGGACGCGGGTCTGGGCCGCGGAGGGCTGTGGCGGGAGCTGCGCACGCGGCCCGCCGTACTCGTCCTGCTCGGCGCGATCGCCGTCGCCGACGTCGTCTACCGGCAGCACTACACGACCTTCCCCGCCTTCCTCGCCGACCACGGCCTGGACACCCGCGCCTACGGACTCCTCATCGCGATCAACGGCGGAGTCATCCTGCTCCTGGAGATTCCCGCCGCCCTCGCCCTGCGCCGGCGCTCCCCGCTGCACATCGTCGGCACCGGGCTGGTGCTGGTGGGTGGCGGCTACGCGGTGCTGATGATCGGCGCGGGCGTCGCCGCCGCCGTCGCGATGATGGTGCTCCTCACCCTCGGGGAGATCCTCTACAAGACCACGGCCACCGCGTACGTGGCGGACCAGTCGCCCGAGCACGCCGTCGGCCGCTTCCAGAGCCTGTACGCGGGCGTCTCCGTCAGCGGCGTGGTGCTCGCCGCGCCGCTCGGCGGAGCCCTGTACGCGGCCGCGCCGGGCCTGCTGTGGCCGCTGTGCGCGGTCCTCGCGGCGGGGGCGGGCGGGGCGGTGCTGTGGGCGGGCCGGCGGACCGGCCGGGCGGCAGACCGGGGGGCCGGCCGACACGGGGGGGCGCCCGGCACCTGAGACCGGTTCGCACCCTCGGGCGCTCGCCGGTTAGGTTTCTGGCATGACTGCTACGCGTACCACCGGCGCCGTCGCCGCCGGACTTGCCACCCTCACCGCCGACGGCACCGTCCTCGACACCTGGTTCCCCGCCCCCGAGCTGGTCGCCGAGCCCGGCCCGGCCGGCACCGAGCGCCTCACCGCCGACCGGGCCGTGGAGCTGCTGGGCGCCGCCGCGGCGAAGGCGATCCGCCAGGACGCGGTCCGCGGCGTCGAGGTCGTGGCCGTCCGCACGGTGATCTCCTCCCTGGAGGACAAGCCGCTGGACGCGCACGACGCGTACCTGCGCCTGCACCTGCTCAGCCACCGCCTGGTCAAGCCGCACGGCCAGAATCTCGACGGCGTCTTCGGCCTGCTCGCCAACGTGGCCTGGACCTCGCTGGGCCCGGTCGCCGTCGACCAGGTCGAGACCGTCCGCCTCAACGCGCGCGCCGAGGGCCTGCACCTCCAGGTCACCTCGATCGACAAGTTCCCCCGCATGACGGACTACGTCGCCCCCAAGGGCGTGCGCATCGCCGACGCGGACCGCGTCCGCCTCGGCGCGCACCTCGCCGAGGGCACCACCGTCATGCACGAGGGCTTCGTCAACTTCAACGCCGGCACCCTGGGCACCTCCATGGTCGAGGGGCGCATCTCCGCGGGCGTCGTGGTCGGCGACGGCTCCGACATCGGCGGCGGCGCCTCCACGATGGGCACCCTCTCCGGCGGCGGCAAGCAGATCATCTCGATCGGACAGCGCACCCTGATCGGAGCCGAGGCGGGCGTCGGCATCGCGCTCGGCGACGAGTGCGTCGTCGAGGCCGGGCTCTACGTGACCGCGGGCACCCGCGTCACCCTCCCGGACGGCCAGATCGTCAAGGCCCTGGAGCTCTCCGGCGCCAGCAACATCCTCTTCCGCCGCAACTCGGTCACCGGCGCCGTCGAGGCCCGTCCGTACAAGGCGGCCTGGGGCGGCCTGAACGAGGTTCTGCACAGCCACAACTGACGCCCGCGGGGCCGGTACCCGAAAGCGCCCTCCCACCCCGGCCGGGGCGGGAGGGCGCTTTCACGCGGTCTGGCGGCCGACGGCCGGGGGCCGGGGCCGCGGTCAGTGCAGCGGGATCGTGCGGATCAGGCCCGCGAAGGCCTGCTGCTCCGCCTCGGTCAGCTCCACCGACTCCATCGGGTGCGAGGCCTGGCTGCGCTGGGCCGGGATCACCGGGAGGCCCTCGACGGCCGCGGGCTCCGGGTGGTGGAAGCGGCTGTCCCACAGCATGTGACCGAGTCCGGCCACCCAGACGAGGGCGGCCACGAACAGGACGGCGAGGCCGATTTCCTGGGCGAGGGTGATGGAGGGGAACACGCGGTCCTCCGGGGAGTGCGGGGGTACAAGGCGGTACAAGATCGGGCGTGTGGACACTCAACACCACGGGCGCTCGATTCGGTAGGGATGTGTCGAGCGTCACGCCAGGGTCGAAAGTCCCCTACTTGTCCGACAACGACCCCCGCCCTGGCCGACGGGAGTGTGGCAGAGGGCCCGGAGGGACGGCTCCGGGCCCTCTGCGGTCGTGGGGGCTACGGCTTGAAGCGCAGCACCTGCGGGTCGTGGTCGCTGTTCTGGGCGGCGAACTCCGCGTTGATGTGGACGCTGTCGTACGTGAACTTCTTGATCGCCGGGCTGGTCAGGATCTGGTCCAGCACCTGGGCGTTGCCCTGGAAGACGTACGAGTACCGCTCCGACTTCGGCAGCGACTTGATCGCCGGGTACAGCGCCCCGCCGTCGGCCAGCGCGGCCGTCGTCGCCGAGAACTCGAAGTCGTTGATGTCGCCGAGGACCACGACGTTGGCGTTCTTCTCGGCCGCCAGGATCTCCTTCACGAAGCCGTTCACGGCCTGCGCCTGGAGCAGTCGCTTCTCCTCCGACTTGCGCACCGGCGGCTGGTGGTGCGAGGTCAGGGCCTCGTCGCCGCCCTTGGAGCCGAAGTGGTTGGCGATCACGAAGACCGTCTTGCCGCGGAAGACGAACTCGCCCGCGAGCGGCTTGCGGCTGTCGGCCCACGCCGGGTTCGCGGGGTCGATGCGGCCGGGGGAGTGGGTCAGGGCGGCCTTGCCGTTCTCCTCGACCACGCCGGTCGCCGTCACCGCGTCACCGGGGGTGCGCTCGGTGAAGGAGACCCGCGCCGGGTTGAAGAGGAACACCTGGCGGATGTTGCCGCCGGGCTCGCCGCCGTCCTTCTTGTCCTCCGGGTTGACGGTCCGCCACTGATAGGCCGGGCCGCCCGCCGCGGCGATCGCGGCGGTGAACTTCGTCAGCGTCTGCTCGGCGGACACGGTGCCGTCGTTCTTGGCGCCGTTGTCGTCCTGGATCTCCTCCAGGGCGAGGATGTCGGGAGAGGCCAGGTTCTCGACGACCGCCTTGGCGAGCGCGTCGAACTTCTCCTGCGGGTCCGTCGGGTCGAGGTTCTCGACGTTGTACGTGGCCACCGCGAGCTCGTGCTCGGCCTGCGCCTTGGTCTTCTCGGGGGCGAGGGTGCCCGCCGTGACGGTGCCGAGGGCGCGCGCCACCAGGGTGTAGCCGCCGAACTGGTTGAAGTCCAGCGGGCCCTCGGTGGTGCCCGTCAGCTTGTCGCCGACGTTCGCCACCGGGAAGGGCTGCTGCGCGAGCGGCGCGAGCTGCTGGATCTGGAGGCGGCCGGTGTTCTGGGACTCGTAGGAGCCGTAGAGCGTGCCGCCGCGCTTGGTGGGGTTCTCCCAGCCCTTCACGGTGACCCACATCGCCGCGTACGGGTCGGTGGCGCCGACCACGCGCGAGGTGCCGATCTTGACGTTCATGCCCTCGAGGGACTCGTAGAAGTCCAGGGCGTAGCGCGAGGGCTCCAGGGCCAGGCCGTTGATGCTGCCCGCGGCGGCCGGGTCGCCGGCCGGGGCGTACTCGGCGGGCACCGCGTACTCGTTGATCGCGGAGGCCTCGGGCAGCGCGTTGCCGGAGGAGACGACCGTCACGACCGGCTTGGATATCTGGGTCACCGACTGGTTGCCGGAGTTGAGGCCGCCGGGCACGTACTCGCCGACCAGGCCGGAGACCTTGACCGCGTCGCCCACGGCGACGGTCGGCGCCGAGCCGGTGAAGACGAAAACGCCTTCGCTGGTGGCCTCGTTGTCGTCGGTGTCGGGGTCCTGGATCCAGAAGCCGCGCGAACCGTACGTCCGCACGCCCGTCACGATGCCCTCGACGTCGGCGACCTGCTTGCCGGCGAGGGGGGATATCCGGGTGGTGCCCTGGATGTCGTGAATGCGTACCGGACCGTCGGTCGCGGAGCCTTCGGCCGCGCCGGCGGAGCCCGCCAGCAGGCCGGTGGCCAGTGCGGTGGCGACGAGGGCCGCGACGGCGGCGGAACGGGGATGCGAGGAGCGCATGAGCGGGAACTCCGGTGTGGGATGAAGGGAGACGGCAGGGATGGACGGGACTGCGGGCAGGAGGTCTGCGGGAGGCTTGCGGCTCCCGAAACATCTACGCGCGTCAATTTCCTGTGTGGCCAGCAACGTTGTCAAGGGCTCCAGGGAATACGGCAGCTGACTGTGGGATGAACCAAAGCCGATGGCCCGCCGGAGCCGCCCGAATTGCGTCTACGCTGGGTCGCCGGACGGGCCGACCCCGCCCCACCACTGCGCGATCCGCGAGGAGAACCGACCCATGTCCGCAGAGCCGCACCCCACGCTGCCGCCGGTACGGCTGCACTCCGATGCGGAACTGGCCCGCGACGCCCTCGTCGCCCCGCTGTTCGCCCGGGCGGTACGGCTGGCGCGCTGGGCCGGACCCGGCACCCGCGTCGACGCCGGCGGCGAACTCGTCGCCGACCAGCTCCCCGAAGCCGCCGCGCTGCTCGGCCTCGACGCCGCCGACGCGGACTCCGCGGTGTACGCGAGCCAGGCCTGGCGGGTGGCCCTGGACACCGGGCTGGTGGACGTGACCGAGCCGGAGGAGGACGGCGCGGAAGCGGCACCGGGCATCGGGCAAGCGGCACCGGACGGCGCGGAAGCCGGCGCGGACCGGGCGCGCTTCGGTACCGCGGCCCCCGGGGAGGACCTCGCGCTGGTGACGGGCGGGGCGCCCGGCGACGTACTGGACCTGTGGCTGGCGGCCCTGGACAGCGTGCTGGCCGACGCGGCCGTGCCCGACCTGGACGACCTCGTCGACGCGCTGGACGCCGGCGGGGACATCGACTTCGAGCGGCTGGACTGGAACCCGCGGCGCGAGGAGGACTTCCTCGACGCGGTCCTCACCAACCTCTACCTGCTCACCGTCACCGAGGGAGGGGCGGCGGAGCGACCAGTTCCGCTGCCGGTGCTCGCCGCGTCCATGGTGGTGCCCGACGACATGGGCGAGCCGACCGACGCGGTACTGGAGCAGGTCTCGGACGCGATGATGCGCCTCGACGACCAGTTCCGGCAGCTGGAGCCCATCGGACTGGTCGAGTTCCGGCCCGTCGACGAGGAGCTGCTGGCGGAGGCGGAAGACGAGCAGATCGCCGCCGCCGGCGGAGCCGACCCCGACGACGAGGACGTCTCCCGCTACGGGATGGTCCGCCTGACCCCGCTCGGCCTCTACGGGATCCGAGCCCGGCTGCTGGAGGCCGGGGTCGAGGCCCCCGCCGTGGGAGAACTGGCCGACAAGGGCGCGGACGCGCTGCTCGACGCGGTCTCCCACTACGCGGAGGGCGCCGCCCAGGCCGAGATCGAGGCCTGGCTGACCGGCCGCGACGTGCCCACGGCCGTCGCCGAACTGCTGGCAGCGGCACGCGGCGACGACGAGGGGGCTCCGCTGCGGCGGCTGCGCTGCCAGCAGGCCCTCGCACCGGCCGGGCCGGAGGCGGAGCCCGCCGTGCGCGCGGTGCTGGACGACGGGGAGCTCGGCGGGCTCGCCCGGGTCTGGCTGGCCGAGCGCGGGGTGGCCGACGTACCGGCGCCGGACCCGACGATGGTGTTCTGGCTGACGGTCGACACGATCGCGGCGCAGCTGGCCGCTGACGGCGAGACCGAGGAGCTGCCGCAGCTGATGGAGACCCTGACCGCCCATCACGCCGGCTTCTTCGAGCAGGTGTGGCGGGTGGAGCACCCGTCGACCGCGTTCGTCCTGGAGGCGATGGGGCGGCTGCACCCGGACAGGAAGGCGGCCAAGGAGGCCCGCAAGGCCGCGTTCAAGGCGCGGTCGCGGCAGTCCTGAACCCCTGGGAGGGGCGGGGGTGGGCCGTGACCGCGCGACGGAGCGGGCCGTGCCGACGCGTCGGCCGGGCCTGGCCGGCGTCGGCAATGCGTCAATTTCGCGGCCGGAGCTGGCCATTCCGGCCACGGGCAAGGGGTCGGCTCCTCTTACCGGGTAGTTCAGTCGCCGTTCACGTGCGGGCGGGAGCGTGTGCGCCGACGACTGCACGACAGGCGCACCACTCCCCACCCCTGGAGACCCGATGCCGCTCAGCCGCAGAGACTTCACCGCCCGTACCGTCATCGCCGGCGCGGGGGTCGCGCTCACCGGGACGGTCGGCGCCCTCGCCACCGCCCCGGGCGCCCTGGCCGCCGACGACGGCACCGCCCGCGACGAGCACGGACGGCCCTGCGAGCCCGGCTACGGCCCGCTCATCGCCGACCCGGCCGGCATCCTCGCCCTCCCCGCCGGATTCACCTACCGCGTCCTCACGCACAGCGGGGTCACCACCCTGGAGTCGGGCGAGAGCACCCCGTCCCACCACGACGGGACGGCCGCCTTCGAGGGCCGCCGCGGCGTCACCCTCCTCGTCAACAACCACGAGCTCAAGGGCCCGAGGTCGAAGTGGACCCACCCCGTCCCGCTCGCCGAGGGCCTCGTCTACGACCCGGCCGCGGCCGGCGGCTGCACGGTCGTCGAGGTCCGGCGCGGCGGCGAGGTCGCCGAATGGGTGGGCATCGCCGGTACGTCGACCAACTGCGCGGGCGGCTCCACCCCTTGGGACACCTGGCTGACCTGCGAGGAGAACTCCGACCTCGCGGGCAAGAACGGCATGACCAAGGACCACGGCTACGTCTTCGAGGTCGACCCGCACGACCGCCGCGCCAACCGCGACCCGCAGCCCGTCAAGGCCTTCGGGCGCTACGACCACGAGGCCGTGGTCATCGACCCGCGCCAGGGGCACGCCTACCTGACCGAGGACGCCTCCGGCCCCAACGGGCTGTTCTACCGCTGGACCCCGCCCAGCGGCTTCCGCCACGGGCGCGGCAAGCTCCGTACCCTCGCCGCCGACTCGGGCGTGCTCCAGGCCGCCAAGTGCATCGACAGCTCGGGCCGGTTCGTCGACGACCTCTCGCGCGCCACGAAGATCGGCACCGTCTACGGGGTCGACTGGGTGGACGTGGCGGACCGCGACGCGCGGACCGTGCCGGTGCGCAAGCAGTTCGCCGACGGCGTCGTGACGCGGGGGCGCAAGCTGGAGGGCATGTGGTGGGCCGACGGCGGCGCGTACTTCGTCTCCTCCTACGCCCGCGAGGAGAGCCCGGGCGCGGCACACGACGGCCAGGTGTGGTTCTACAACCCCAAGCGGCGCACGATCCGGCTGACCGTCCTGATCGGGGTCAACGCGGACCCGTCGACGGGCGGCGGCTACGACGGCCCGGACAACATCACCGTGTCGCCGTACGGCGGCCTGGTCCTGGCCGAGGACGGTTCGGGCCTCCAGCACCTGTTCGGCGCGACCGAGTCGGGCCGCACCTATCCGCTGGCACGCAACGAGCTGAACGTCGGGACGGCCGAGGAGCCCGAGTACGGGGAGTTCGCCGGTGTCTGCTTCTCCCCGGACGGGCGCACGCTGTACGTCAGCATCCAGGATCCGGGCGTGATGCTGGCCATCACGGGGCCGTGGCGGCGCACCGCCCACTGACCGCGTACGGCCGCAGGCCGGCTCGCCGAACGCCCGGCGCGCGCCTACGGGGCCGCGGACAGCTCCGTGTGGGAGGCCGCGGCCCACTCGGTGAGCAGGAACTCATACGCCTCCGAGGGCCACTCGCCGTCCACCCGGGTCTCCACGAGGTGCCGTATCGCCTCGTTCGCCTCTGCGGCGGACGGGCGGGCGGGCCCCGCGGGGATGACTGACTTGTGCATGAGTCCAAGGCTACGGGCGGGCACTGACAGCCACTCCCGGATTACGCGTGGCATCCATCACCCGGCAGGGCGCCCGAGTGGCGCCCTGCGTCTTCCCGTGCCCGCCCACCTGCTCAGAGGGCCTGCGAGCCCGGCTTGACCATGCCGCGCACTGTGCGGGACTTCACAAACTCGCCCATGGCCGTCATCTCCCACTCGCCGCTGAACTGCTTGATGAGCTTCGCCATCATGACCCCGGTCTGCGGTTCGGCGGAGGTGAGGTCGAAGCGCACCAGCTCCTCGCCGCTGGCCGCGTCCATCAGGCGGCAGTAGGCCTTGGCGACCTCGGTGAACTTCTGGCCGGAGAAGGAGTTGACCGTGAAGACCAGGCCGGTGACGTCGGCGGGGAGCCGGCCGAGGTCCACGACGATCACCTCGTCGTCGCCAGCCCCCTCGCCGGTCAGGTTGTCGCCCGAGTGCTTGATGGACCCGCCCAGGATCGACAGCTTGCCGAAGTAGCAGCTGTCGAGGTGGTTGCGCTGGGGGCCGTACGCGATGACGGAGGCGTCGAGGTCGATGTCCCGGCCGCGGAACGCGGGCTCCCAGCCGAGGCCCATCTTGACCTGGGAGAGCAGCGGGCGGCCGCCCTTGACCAGGGAGACGGTCTGGTTCTTCTGGAGGCTGACCCGGCCCTTGTCGAGGTTGATCTTTCCGCTGCCGCCGACGGGCGCGGCCGGGGCCGGGGCCACCGGCGGTGCGGGCGGAACCGGGGCGCTGGGGGTCGTGGGCGTCGTACCGCCGAGCCAGGGGGAGGGCGCGTAGGAGACCGGCGGGGCCGGGGGCGCCGGGGGAGCCGGCGGCGCGGGCGGGGCGACGGCGGCCGGCGCGGCGGCCGGCTCCTCGTCCACGGAGACGCCGAAGTCGGTGGCGATGCCGGCGAGGCCGTTCGCGTACCCCTGGCCGACCGCGCGGACCTTCCACACGCCGCCGCGCTGGTACACCTCGACGACGACGAGCGCCGTCTCGGAGCCGAGCTGCGGCGGGGTGAAGCTGGCGATCACCGCTCCGCCGTCCGCGTTGCGCACGGTGGCGGTGGGCTCGACGCCCTGGAAGGTCTGCCCGGCGGCGTCGGGGCTGGCCGTGACCACGATCCGCTCGATGCCGGGCGGCAGCGCCGCGGTGTCCACGGTGATGGAGTCCGGCGCTGCTCCTCCGCCCGACCGGTAGCTGACACCGGGCCCCGAGGGCTGGTTGTAGAAGATGAAGTCGGCGTCGGAGCGCACCTTGCCGTCCGCCGTCAGGAGCAGGCCCGATACGTCGAGCCGTACCGGCGCAGCCACGTCCACCGTCACACGGACGGCATTGAGCGGCAGGTTGGATCCAGGGGTCATAGCGGTCATGCCCGGAGAACGACCGGCGGTGCTGTGCCGTTCCCTCGCCCCCGGCAGATTTCAGCGCCGGTTGCGGGGGTGGTTCTTCGCCGTGCGCTCGTTGCCGAACTTGTACGCGCCGGTCCAGCGGGCCATGACCAGCTGGGCGTCGCCGGACTCCACCTCGGTCAGGAACTTCTCCGCCCTGTTCCCGCGCAGCGTGACCGCGGCACGGCCCTGGTGGGTGATGGCGACGGAGTGGTCGCGGTGGCGTTCGTACGAGAATCCGTGCGGCTTGGGCATGCGCCGCAGCCTGCCCCGCGGGGCGCGGGGCAGGCAACGGAATTACGGCGGGGCGGGCACGCGATCGCGGTCGGGCGGGCACGCGATTGCGGCGGGGCGGGCCGTGCGAGTTGCGGGGTTCCGGCAGGACCGGCCGGGCCCGTCAGCTTCCCGCGGCGCCCGTCACGCGACGCGGCAGCCCGAGCGGGTTGCCCTCGCGCAGCTCGGGCGGAAGCAGCGCGTCCGGGACGGACTGGTACGCCACCGGGCGCAGCCAGCGCTCGATGGCGGTCCCGCCGACCGAGGTGGAGTGCGAGGTCGCCGCCGGGTACGGGCCGCCGTGGTGCTGGGCCGGGGCCACCGCCACCCCGGTCGGCCAGCCGTTGACCACGATCCGGCCCGCCAGCTCCGTGACCTGCCCGATCAGCTCGGAAGCCGGGCCGGGCGCACCCTCGGTCTCGGCGGCCGACAACTGGAGGGTGGCGCTCAGGTTGCCGCCCAGCCGCCCGAGCACCGCGCCCGCCTCGCGCTGGTCGGCGTACCGCACGACGACGGTGACCGGACCGAAGCACTCCTCCAGCAGCACCTCGTACTCCCCGCCCGGGGCGCTGTCGAGGAGGCGGGCGGCCCGCACGGTCAGATAGCCGGCGCCGACGGTGTGGTCGCCGCCCGAGCCGGGGGTGACGGGCGCGTCGACGCCCGGCAGCGCGGCCCGCTCGCGGACCCCGGCGACGAAGTTCTCCCGCATCCGGTGGTCGAGGAGCACCCCCGGTTCGGTCTCCCCGAGCGCCTTGGTGAGCGCCCCGGTGAGCCGGTCGCCCGCCGCGCCCTCGGGGACCAGGACGAGGCCGGGCTTCACGCAGAACTGGCCGACGCCGAGCGTGACCGAGCCCGCGAGCCCGCTGCCGATCTCCTCGGCGCGCTCGACGGCCGCGGCCGGGGTGACCACGACGGGGTTGAGGGAGCCCAGCTCGCCGTGGAAGGGGATCGGCACGGGCCGGGCGGCGGCCGCGTCGAAGAGGGCGCGCCCGCCGCGGATGGACCCGGTGAACCCGGCGGCGGCCACCAGCGGGTGGCTGATCAGCGCGAGACCGGCGTCGAACCCGTGCACCACGGAGACGACTTCGGCCGGCAGCCCCGAGGCGACGGCCGCGCGGCGCAGCAGCGAGGCGCACAGCTCGGAGGTGGCCGGGTGGTCGGGGTGCGCCTTGACGACCACCGGGCAGCCGGCTGCCAGCGCGCTCGCGGTGTCCCCGCCGGGGACGGAGAAGGCCAGCGGGAAGTTGGAGGCGGCGTAGACCGCGACCACGCCCAGAGGCACCTTGTAGCGGCGCAGTTCGGGGCGCGGCGGGGTGAGGGAGGGATCGGCGCGGTCGATCCGGACGTCGAGGTAGGACCCGTCCTCGACGGCGTCGGCGAAGGCGCGGAGCTGGCCGGTGGTGCGGGCCAGTTCCCCCGTGAGCCGGCCCGGGCCCAGTGCGGTCTCGGCGTCGGCGGCCTCGACCACGTGCGCGGCGGACTCGTCGAGGAGGTCGGCGGCCGTGCGCAGGAAGGCGGCGCGGACGGCGGCGTCGGCGAGCGCGCCGCGGGCGGCGTGGGCGGTCCGTACGGCTTCGTCCACCTCCCGCGGTGTGGCCTCGACCGCAACCTGCTCGCGCTGCTTCCCGGTGCGGGGGTCCACACTCCAGACTGGTGTCGCTGTCATGGCCCGCTGCCTCCTGGATCGTTCAGTATTCTGAACGCCGTTCCGGTGGATGAATGATCACATCTGCTGCGGACTCTATTTCCGCGTCCTCGGCGTGACAAGAGGCGGCCAGAGGGGAAGCAGGCGCATGACGACGACCGAATCGGGAAGCACGGTCCCGGCGTCGCCGGTCAAATCGGCGGTACGCACGGTCCTGTTGCTGGAGCACTTCGCGTCGCGGCCCGGGCTGCACAGCCTCGCCGACATCCAGCACGACCTGTCCCTGCCCAAGTCCAGCCTGTACATGCTGCTGCGCACGCTGGTGGACCTGGGCTGGGTGGAGACGGACGCGACGGGCACCCGCTACGGCATCGGCGTGCGGGCGCTGCTGGTCGGCAGCTCGTACATCGACGGCGACGAGGTGGTCGCGGCGGCGCGGCCCACCCTGGACCGGCTCTCCGACGACACCACGGAGACCATCCACCTGGCCCGGCTGGACGGGACGAGCGTGGTGTACCTGGCGACCCGCCCGTCCCGGCACTACCTGCGGCCCTTCACCCGGGTCGGGCGGCGGCTGCCGGTGCACTCCACGGCGCTCGGCAAGGCGCTGCTGGCCACCCACACGGACGAGGAGGTGCGGGCCCTGCTGCCGCGGCGGCTGGAGGCGGTCACCGAGCACACCGTCACCGACCGGGAACGGCTCATCGAGGAGCTGGCGCTGGTGCGGGAGCAGGGTTACGCGCTGGACCGGGAGGAGAACACGCTCGGGCTGCGCTGCTTCGGGGTGGCGGTGCCGTACCGGACGCCCGCGCGGGACGCGGTGAGCTGCTCGGTGCCGGTGGCGCGGCTGACGGCGGAGCACGAGCAGGTCATCAAGGCGGCGCTGTTCGAGGCGCGGGACCGGCTGTCGGTGGTGACGCGGCGGATGTGAGGCGCGGCGGATGTGGAGTGCTGCGGGTACGACGCGCTGGGGGTGCGAGGCGCTGGGCGCACGACGGCGGAGGGGATGGTTCCTCCCCCGGCCGGGGGAGGCGGTTCCCCATTGAGGGGGAGGTGGCGGGGCGGCGCGGGAGGGACCGTTGGGTCATGACCACACGAGCCGTTCACGCGACGTACGCGACACAGCCGCCGGCCCCCGCCCTGGGGACCGGGCGGCGGATCCTGCGGGTGGTGGCGCTGGCCGCCACCGTGCCGTATCTGACGCTCAAGACCGCCTGGCTGGCGGGGAGCCGGATCGGGATACCGGCCGGCAGCGTGCTGAACGAGCCGGGACTGTTCTTCACCGCGGCCAACTCCGTCACGCTGGCCATGGACTCCTGCGTGATCCTGCTGGTGCTGCTGCTCACCCGCCCCTGGGGCATGCGGGTGCCGTCCTGGCTGCTGACCGTCCCGGTCTTCTTCGCCACCGGACTGCTGACCCCCATCGTCCTGGGGTTCCCGGGCCAACTGCTCATACGCCTGCTCGGCTTCGGTGCCGGGCCGGCCGGGGACGGAGGGCGGGAGCCCTTCCTGGATCCCTGGGTCTTCCACGTCGTCTATACCGGCTTCATCGTCCAAGGACTCGCCCTGGCAGGGCTGTTCGTGCCCTACGCGCGGGAGCGCTGGGGCCGGCTCCGGCAGGGCGTGGCGGGGGTGCGGCTGCCGTCATCCACGGGGGTGGTGGCGGCAGCCGCGGCGGCGGCCGGCCTGGCGGTCGCGGCGGTGTACGCGTACTGGGCCTTCGGCGGCACGGCCGGGCTGGGCGCCGAGCGGGCGGCCGCGTACTCCGCGGAGGCGGGCATGGTGTCGGCCGTCCACGGAATGTGCGCGCTGGCCGCGGGAGCGGGCGCACTGTTCCTGGCCCGTGGCGGGGAGCTCCGGGCGCGGTGGCCGCTCGGCATGGCCTGGATCGGCGCGGGAGCGGCGCTGAGCTGGGGGACGTGGATGCTGATCGCCGCGCTGGGACCGGAGCTGGACGGGGGCGAGGGGCCGACCGGAGCGGTCCTCGCGGCTTACGCTGGCCAGATGATCATCGGATTGCTCTCGGCCGTCGTCCTCGTGCGGTTCCTCACCGCCCGCCGCGCCCCGTGAACCGGCTGTTCGGGGCCCGGGCCAGGCTGCGCTGGGTCCACCTGATACTCGGCGGGGCCCTGCTGATGCCGTACTTCCTCCTCGCCCAGGTGGGGGTCGGGATGGCGGCCGGCGGGGTCAATGCCCTCAGCTCCTTCCCTCTTATGCTCGCCGCCTATGCGGCGGCCCTGCCGATCGCCGCCGTGACCGCGGTGTTCGGGCTGGTCCGGCCGCTGTCCGTGGCCGCGGTCCGGGCCATGTGCGCGGTGCCGGGGGAGGGGCTGGCCGAAGGGCCGGCGCGGTCCTGGGCCGCGCGGGGCCGGACCTCGGCCTGGTGGACCCTGCACCTGGGGGTCGGGGCGGTGATCAGCGGGATGACCCTCGCCGTCCCGCCGATGGCGGTGGTGCTGATCGCGCTGCCGTTCGTGAGCGGGCTGCGGGACACCGTGGACGGGCTGGGCTGGATCAGCACCGAAGCCGAGCCGTACGTCGCCCCGCTGCTCGGGACCGGCCTGCTGGTCGGGCTCGCCCTGTGCGCCGCCGGGGCCGGGGCCCTGCTGGCCCGGCTGGCGCCCGTCCTGCTCGGGCCGACGGCGGCGGACCGGCTGGCCGCGGCCGAGGAGCGGGCCGCCGACCTCGCCGTGCGCAACCGGCTGGCCCGGGAGCTGCACGACGCGGTCGGGCACGCGCTGAGCGCCGTCACCCTCCAGGCGGTCGCCGCCCGGCGGGTGCTCGACAGCGACCCCGGGTTCGTCCGGGAGGCACTGGCCGCCATCGAGGACACCACCCGGCGGACGGTCGGCGAACTCGACGCCGTACTGGGCCTGCTGCGCGACGGCGACCCGGCCGGGCCCGGCACCGGGCCCGCTCCGACGCTGGCCGCCGACCTCGACGGGCTGCTGGCGCGCACCCGGGCCTCGGGCACCACCGTCACCGCCGACCAGGACCCCGGACCCGCCCGGGACTGGGCGCACCTGCCGGCGATCGCCTCCCGCGAGGCGTACCGCATCGTCCAGGAGGGCCTCAGCAACGCCCTGCGGCACGGCGCGGGAGCCGTGGACCTGCGGATCCGCGTACGGGACGCGGCCGCGACCGGACACCGTGAACTGGAGATCACCATGACCAATCCGCCCGCCGCACCGCAGGGCAAGGGGCCCCGCACCACCGGGGGCCGCGGACTGCGCGGCGCCGCCGAGCGGGCCGCACTGCTCGGCGGCCGCGTCGAGGCCGGTCCGCACGAGGACCGGTGGCGGCTCCGGGCCGTCCTGCCGCTCGCGGAGGACGCCCGATGACCGCCCCGAGCACGCCCGCCACATCGCCCGTTCCGGCGGGCCGGCCCCCGCTGCGCATCGTGCTCTGCGACGACGAGCGGATGGTGCGCACCGCCCTGCGGGTCATCCTCGAGGCCGAAGCCGACCTGGAGGTCGTCGGGGAGGCGGCCACCGGGGCGCAGGCCGTCCCGCTGGTGCGCTCCCTCGCCCCCGACGTGGTGCTGATGGACGTCCGGATGCCCGAGATCGACGGGATCCGGGCCACCGAGCAGATCCTCGCCACCATGGCCGAGCCGCCCCGCATCGTGGTCGTCACCACCTTCGAGAACGACTCCTACGTCTACGGGGCGCTGCGCGCGGGGGCCGCCGGGTTCCTCCTCAAACGGGCCGACCCCGACGAGCTGACCGGCGCCGTACGCCTCGTCGCCCGGGGGGACTCGCTGCTCTTCCCGGCCGCCGTCCGCTCCCTCGCGGCCGCGCACACGGCCGCCGCCGCGCCCGCCGCCCCCTGGGTGGCCCGGCTCACCGACCGTGAGGCCGACGTACTGCGGCTGATGGCCACCGGCCTGTCCAACCACGAGATGAGCGAGCGCCTGGGGGTCGGGCCGCAGACGGTCAAGACCCACGTCGCCTCGGTCCTCGCCAAGACCGGAGCTCGCGACCGGACCCAGGCGGTCATCGCCGCGTACGAGGGGGGCTTCATGAAGAAAAGCTGAGAACCCCGCCACAATCGGGGCAGAGCGGAACGGCTGGGGCAGCTGGTGCGTCCTTCCGGGGGATGAACAAGACGATCAGGCGTGCGTCGGTCTTCTGTCTGCTCCTGGTGCTGGCCCTGCTGGTCCGCGTCACCTGGGTGCAGGCATACCAAGGCCAGGCCCTCGCAGACGACAAGCACAACCGGCGCAACCTCATCGGGCAGTACGAGAACCCGCTGGGCAACATCATCGTGGGCGGGGAGGCGATCACGGGCTCGACGAAGACGGGCGGCAAGGACTTCGGGTACAAGCGGACGTACACCGACGGCCCGCTCTACGCCCCGATCACCGGCTACAGCTCCCAGGCCTTCGGCACGAGCATGCTGGAGGGTGTCTACAAGAACGTCCTCAACGGCTCCGACAGCCGGCTGAAGACCATGATGGACATGCTCACCAACAAGCGGGCCGCCCCGGGCAACGTCCTGACCACCATCGACCGGGAGGTGCAGAAGGCCGCGTACGACGCGCTGCAGGGCAAGCAGGGTGCCGCCGTCGCCATCGACCCCTCGACGGGCCGGATCCTCGGCGTCGTCAACAACCCCTCCTTCGACCCGGGCCGGATCACGGGCGCCAACGACAGCGAGGCGTGGAAGGAACTCTCCGCCGACAAGGGCAAGGCGATGGAGAACGTGGCGCTGCGCAAGCCGCAGGCTCCCGGTTCCACCTTCAAGCTGGTCACCCTCGCCGCGGCCATCGAAAACGGCCTGGTCAGCGACATTGATCAGCCGACCGGCATCCCCGGCGACTACACCATCCCGGGCACCCGCACCCCGCTGAAGAGCGAGGTCGACAACGCCACCTGCAACAACGTCTCGCCCCGCGTCGCCCTGCGCTACTCCTGCAACAACGTCTTCGCGGAGTTCGCCGCGAAGCTGGGCCAGGACACGATGCGCGCCATGGCCGAGAAGCTCGGCTTCAACCAGCAGATCGACACCCCGGTCCGCACCAACCCGCCCAGCAAGTACCCCTCGGCGAAGATGTCGGTCGACCAGGTCGCGCAGACGGGCATCGGCCAGTTCGACGTGCAGGCCACCCCGCTCCAGATGGCGATGGTGACGGCCGCGATCGAGAACGGCGGCAAGCTCGTCGCCCCGCACATGGTCTCCGAGGTCACCGACGCCAACGGCAACGTGCTGGAGAGCTTCAAGGACCCCAAGTCCCAGGCGGTCATGAGCGAGAAGACCGCCTCGATGCTCCGCGACGCCATGCGGACGGTCGCCACCGAGGGCGGCGGCAAACCGGCCCAGGTGTCCGGCGCCGAGGTCGGCGGCAAGACCGGTACCGCCCAGCGCGGCGTCAACAACAGCCTGGCGCCGCTGGCCTGGTTCACCTCGTACGGGAAGGCGAACGGCAAGCAGATCGCCGTCGCCGTCGTGATCGAGAACTCCGACACCGACCGGTCCGAGATCGGCGGCGGCAAGCTGGCCGCCCCCATCGCCCAGAAGATGATGGAGGCGTGGCTCAAGAAGTAGCCGCGCACGCGGCCGCCTCCCTCGGCCACGCGGCGCAGCAGCCACGCGCCGGGAACCGACACGGTTCCCGGCGCGTTCCCCTTCCCGTGATCAGGACCGCGCGACCCGCAGACCTCGACGCCATAGCCGCCCTCCACACCAGGGCCCGGGCCACCTACTACCGGGGGCGCGTCCCCGAGGAGACCTACGCCGGCGACCTGCACCTGGCCCATGCCCGCGAGGCGTGGTCCCGGGCCGTCGCGCGCCCCGCCGCCGAGGGCGCGGTCCTGTGCGCCGAGCAGGACGGCGAGGTCACCGGCGTCGCGGCCTTCCGCACCGCGGACGGCGAGACCACCCTCACCCAGCTCCACGTCGACCCGCTCCACTGGCGGCGCGGCACCGGCGCCGCCCTGCACGCGGCCTGCCTCGACGCCTGGCGCCGCGCCGGAGTCCAGCGGGTCCGCCTGGAGGTCTACGCCCACAACCTGCGCGCCCAGGCCTTCTACGCCGCCCACGGCTGGCTCCCGGACCCGCAACCCGCCCCGGCCGGCTCCCACCTCACCCTCTGGCTCACGGTGCCGCGGCCGTCCGGACCCGCACCGTCCGGGGAATGAGACGCACCCCCAGGTGGTTGAAGGGAGAACGTTCGTCACCCGACCCGGAGAGAGAAGAAGGAACATGCGCGTCGAGATCTGGAGCGACATCGCCTGCCCGTGGTGCTACATCGGCAAGGCCCGTTTCGCCAAGGGGCTGGCCGAGTTCGCGCACCGCGACGAGGTGGAGGTCGTCTTCCGGTCCTTCGAGCTGGACCCGAACGGCCCCAAGGGCGTCACCGCGCCCGTCCTGGAGATGCTCGCCAAGAAGTACGGCCGCACCCTCGACGAGGCGCGCGCCATGGAGGAGCACGTCGCAGACAGCGCCCGCGCCGAGGGGCTGACGTACCGCACCGACGGACGCGACCACGGGAACACCTTCGACATCCACCGCCTGCTGCACCTGGCCGCCGCCCGCGGCCGCCAGGAGGAGCTGCTCGACCTCGTCTTCCGCGCCCACTTCGGCGAGGAGCGGTCCGTGTTCGACCCCGAGGTGCTGACCGGCCTCGCCGTGCAGGCCGGCCTGGACGCGGAAGAGGTGCGGGCCGTCCTCGCCGACGCCTCCGCCTACGCCTCCGAAGTCCGCGCCGACGAGCGCGAGGCCGCCGAACTGGGCGCGAACGCCGTGCCGTTCTTTGTCCTCGACCGGCGCTACGGCATCTCCGGCGGACAGCCGGCCGAGGTGTTCACCCGCGCGCTGGAGCAGGCGTGGGCCGGGCGCGAGATCGAGGAGCCCGCGGCGGGCGCCGATGCGTGCGAGCCCGACGGGGCGTGCGCCGTCCCCCAGGTATAAGCGGTTCTTGAGGGCCGCAAAGGAAACCGGACGATGGACTTTGGGTCGTTCCCGGCGCAGAGTGAACCCATGGATCTTCCCCTCGCCGAAGCGGTCCGCGCCGAGTTCGCGCACTCCACCACCTACCTCAACACCGCCACTTGCGGGATCCTCCCCCGTTCCGCCGTCGCGGCCGTACGTGGCATGGCCGAGGCGGCGGGCGCCGGGATCCCCGCCGGATTCGGCGACTTCGACCGCGTGAACCGGGCCCGGGCGGCCTTCGCCCGGCTGGTCGGGGTCGGCGTCGAACGGGTGGCCATCGGCGCGGCCGTGGCCACCCACGTCGGCCTGGTCGCCGCCTCCCTCCCCGCCGGGGCCGAAGTCCTCTGCCCCGAGGGCGAGTTCGCGTCCGTCATCAACCCCTTCGTGGTGCGCGGCGACCTCAAGGTGCGCTTCGCACCGCTGGAATCCCTCGCCGAAGCGGTCGGCCCGGACACCGCACTGGTCGCGCTGAGCGCCGTACAGTCCGCCGACGGGCGCACGGCCGACCTGGCCGCCGTGCGCGCCGCCACCACCGCGCACGGAGCCCGCATGCTCGTGGATGCCACCCAGGCGGCGGGCTGGCTGCCGTTCGACGCCTCGCCGTACGAGTACACGGTCGCGGCCGGTTACAAGTGGCTGCTCGGCACCCGCGGGGCCTCGTACCTGACCGTCTCGCAGGAGGTCCAGCACACCCTGACCCCGCTGCACGCCGGGTGGGTGGCGGCCGAGGCCATGTGGGAGGCCACCTACGGCCCCATGCCGGAACTGGCCCACGGGGCCCGGCGGTTCGACGAGTCCCCCGCCTTCCTGGCCTACCACGCCGCCGAGGCCTCGCTGGCCCTGCTGGAGCGGATCGGCGTCGAGGCCGTCCACGCCCACAACACGGCCCTGGCCGCCCGCTACCGGGCCGGTCTCGCCCGCCTCGGCCACGAGCCCGTGCCCGGCGACGCCGCCATCGTCTCGGTGCCCGGCCTCACCCACCGGCAGGCCGCCCTGCAGGAGGCCGGCATCGCCACCGCCTCCCGTGCGGGCGCCCTGCGGGCCTCGTTCCACCTCTACAACACCGAGGCGGACGTCGACCGGCTGCTGGACGTCCTGTCCTGAGTCCCCGGCGGGACCCGGCTGCGGTTCGGGACCCGGATCCGGCTCCGGGTCAGCCGAGCGCTGCCGCCCAGGCCGCTCCCGCCGCGGCGACGGCCGCCGCGGGCGCGGCCCCCAGGGCGGCCGCGAGAGCCGTCAGCGCGGCCTCGACCGCGGGCAGCGAGGCCGCGGTCCCGTAATGGTTGACCCGGACCATCTCCCGCGCCAGCGCCCCGCCGCCCGCGGCGAGCGGGGCCGCCGGGTCCGCGGCCAGCGCCTTGGCCACCACCAGGGAGGCGTCCGCGACCCGCAGCGTGGTGGCCACCGGGGCGGCTTCCGCGGCCCGGCCCACGTACGGGGCCACCCCGAGCTCCGCCGCGCCCGCGCGGGTCGCCGCCGCGGCGGCCGCGTGGCGGGCCGTCACCGAGGACAGCCCCTCGGCCGCGATGCGGTCGAGGCAGGCCTCCAGCGCCAGCATCTCCAGCTGCGCCGGAGCGTGCGGCAGCGCCGTGCGACCGCCGTCGATCCAGCGCTCCTTCCAGTCCAGCAGCGACAGGTAGGAGCGCCGGGGGGCCGCCGGGTTCTCCGCGAACCGGGCCCACGCCCGCTCCGAGACCGACACCGCGGACACGCCCGCCGGGCCGCCCATCGCCTTCTGCGCCCCGATCACACACAGGTCCACGCCCCACACGTCCGGCAGCAGCGGCTCCGCGCCCACCGACGCCACCGCGTCCAGCATGAACAGCGCCCCGTGGTCCCGTACGGCCTCACCGATCTCCGCGACCGGGTTCGTGTTGCCGGTCGCCGCCTCCGCGTGCACCAGCGAGACGAAATCGATCTCCGGGCGCCCGGCCAGCGCCCGCGCCACTTGCCCGGCCGTCACCGCCGTGTCGAACGGGACCTCCAGGTCCACCACCGTCGCACCGCAGTCGCGCAGCCAGGTGCCGAAGGTGGTGCCGTACGGCCCGGTGACCACGTTCAGCGCCGTCGACCCCGGCCGCGCGCCCGAGCGGATGCACCCCTCCAGCGGCAGCAGCGCCTCCCCCTGGGTGACCACCACGTCCGCCCGGGTGGCGAGGAGGTCCGCGACCCCCCGCTCGATCGAGGCGAAGCGCTCGGCGGTGAGCGGCGGCAGGTCCAGCAGGGGATGGGTCACGGTGGTGCTCTCTTCGTCCGGGGCTACCCGCAGAGCGTATCGAGCACGCACGTACAGTGCCGACATGAGCGATGTGAGCGATGTGCTGCACGTGAAGGGGCGGGTGCTGGTCGGGCCCGACGACGTCCGCGACGAGCTCTGGGTGGTCGGCGGCCGGATCTCGTACGAGCGCCCGCGCGCCGCCCGCGAGATCACCACGGTGTCGGGCTGGGCCCTGCCCGGGCTGGTCGACGCCCACTGCCACGTCGGGCTGGACTCCCACGGCCCGGTCGACGCCGCGACCGCCGAGCGCCAGGCCCTCACCGACCGCGACGCCGGGACCCTCCTCATCCGCGATGCCGGATCCCCCTCCGACACCCGCTGGATCGATGACCGCGAAGACCTGCCGAAGATCATCCGGGCGGGCCGGCACATCGCCCGCACCCGCCGGTACATCCGCAACTACGCGCACGAGATCGAGCCGGCCGACCTCGTGGAGTACGTCGGGCGCGAGGCGCGGCGCGGTGACGGCTGGGTGAAGCTGGTCGGCGACTGGATCGACCGCGGGGTCGGCGACCTGACGGCCTGCTGGCCGCGCGCCGAGGTGGAGGCGGCCATCGCCGAGGCGCACCGGCTGGGCGCCCGGGTCACGGCGCACTGCTTCGCCGAGGACTCGCTGCGCGACCTGGTCGAGGCGGGCATCGACTGCATCGAGCACGCCACCGGCCTCACCGAGGACACCATCCCGCTGTTCGCGGAGCGGGGGGTCGCGATCGTCCCGACGCTCGTGAACACCGCGACGTTCCCGAAGCTGGCGGCGGGCGGGGAGGCGAAGTTCCCGGACTGGTCGGCGCACATGCGGCGGCTCCACGCGAAGCGGTACGACACCGTCCGCGCCGCCTACGACGCCGGCATCGAGGTCTACGTCGGCACCGACGCGGGGGGTTCGCTGCCGCACGGCCTGGTCGCGGCGGAGGTCGGGGAGCTGGTGAAGGCCGGGATTCCGGCGCTGGACGCCCTCTCGGCGACTACGTGGGCGGCCCGCGCGTGGCTCGGCAGGCCGGGGCTGACGGAGGGGGCGCCCGCGGACCTCGTGGTCTACGTGGCGGACCCGCGGGCCGACGTACGGGCGCTCGCGCAGCCCCTTCGGGTCGTGGTGAACGGCACGGTCCGGGCCTGAGCGGTGGGTTGACGCGGCGCGTGACGTCGGCTGTCCAAGGGTCGTTGTAAGCGCTCGCGTGCGGCGCATTCGCTGGGAAAGGTGGGAAAGGAGAGAACTCGCGTTCCTCCTGAGGCGGGGAAATTCGAATACATGCGTGGAAACCACCCTTTGGGGTGAACTCACGTCAGGTGGCCGCCCGTTCACTCACCGTGCGTAAAGATTCCCGGGACGAGGCCGTCGGCGCGCGCGATGTCCCCCATTGGCGGCGCGACGGCACCCATCTCCCCGGGGGTTCCACCACCTTGAACAGCAACACCTTCCGCATGCCCGCGGCCGCCCTGCTCGCCACGGGAGCGGTAGCCCTGCTCACCGCTCCGCCCGCCTTCGCCACCGGAGGCGGCGGCGCCGGGGGCGAGGGCAAGGCCGGCGCCGTCGTCCTGCGCACCGGACTGGACGTGGGCCTGCTCAACAAGACCGTGCACCTTCCGCTGAAGGCCACCCTCAACGAGGTCAACGCCCCCGCGACGGCCGAGAAGACGGCGCTGACGGTCACCCTGGACGGCGTCGAGGGCGGTGCGCCGGTCAGTGTGCTCCGCGCCGACGTGGCCACCTCCAGGGCGACCGCCGACAAGCACCGGGCCGAGGCGGAGGCCAACCTGGCCAAGGCCCGCGTGCACGTGCCGGGCCTGCCGGCCCTCTCGCTCATCGAGGTCGAGAAGGTCACCTCCAAGGCCGTCTGCGAGGCGGGCAGGCAGCCGGTGGCCACCTCCAACGTGCTCGGGACGGTGACCGCCCTCGGCAAGAAGATCACCCTGTCGGCGGGCGGCCCCACCAAGGTCGAGGTACCGGGCGTGGGCCTGGTCAGCCTGGAACTGTCCGGCACGCAGACCACCTCCACCACCGCCGCCGCGGCCGCGCTGCGCCTGAAGGTGTCGGTGAACCCGCTCAAGCTGAACGTGGCCGAGGTGGAGGGCGAGATCGTGCTCGCCGAGGCGCACTGCGAGTCCCCGACGGCCCCCGCCCCCGCCCCGTCCGCGAAGCCCGACCTCAAGCCGCAGACCGGGACGGGCACCGGCCCGGGGACCGGGTCGGCCGCCACCACCGGCGCCAACCTGGCCGAGACCGGCGGCGGTTCGGTGACCCCGTACGTCGCGGGCAGCGCGCTGGTCCTGCTCGGGATCGGCGGGGGCGCGCTCCTCGCGACCCGGCGGGGCCGGTCCTCGTAGCACCGCGCCGGCGCCGCCGCCGCACGGGCCGCCGCCCGCGGAGCACCCGGAGGGGAGTGTTCGGCGGGCGGCGGGCGGCGGGCGGCGGGTGGCGGTCGGCGGGCGGCGGTTGGCGGCGGGTGGCTGGCGGACTCAGCGGGTGGCGTGCTCCAGCCCCTGCCCGGCCGCGCCGCGGGACAGCACGGCCTCGCCGACCTGCCGGTCGATCCGGGCGTACTCGTTCCGCTTGCCGGCGGGAAGCGCGGGGTCGGCGGCCGCGCAGGAGGCGCAGACGACGCGGAACGGCGGCCCCATGTCCGAGAACTGCGTGAGGAACTCGGCCTTCACCACCTCCCAGCGGCCCGGGTGGGCCGCCGCCGGAGCGAAGGTGAACCGGGGGACCGACGACTGGTTCCCGCGCAGCTTGTCGGCCGGCACGAAGCTGGCGACCTGGTCACCCATGCCGAAGACCACCCAGGTGCCGTTGATCTTCTCGTACGGCTGCGGCACGTGGTTGTGCGTACCGATGACCAGATCGATGTCGGGGAGTCCGTCGGCCCCGCGGGAAGCGGTCAGCTCCTGCGCCAGCTCGCGCTGCTGCGCATCGGGCGCGGTCTGCCACTCGGTTCCCCAGTGGACGCTCAGCACCACCACGTTCGCTCCGGCGGCCCGGGCGGCGCGGGCGTCGGCGAGGATCCCGTCCCTGTCGATCAGATTGACCGCCCACGGCTTGCCGTCGGGGAGGGGGATGCCGTTCGTGCCGTACGTGTAGTCCAGCTGGGCGACCTTCGCGCCGCCGGCCGACATCACGGCCGGGGCCTCGGCCTCCTCCGCGCTGCGGGCGGAACCGACGTGCGCGATGCCGACCCGGTCCAGGTGCTCGAGCGTCCGCGCGAGGCCCTCGTACCCGTCGTCCAGCGTGTGGTTCGAGGCGGTGGAACAGCTGTCGTACCCGGCGTCCTTCAGGGCGTCGGCCAGCTGGTGCGGGGCCTTGAAGAGCGGGTAGCCGGTGTAGGCGCCGCCGGGGCGCCCGTACGGTATCTCGTGATGGCATATCGCCAGGTCGGCGGCGGACACCAGGGGTTTGACCCCGGCGAATATCTTCCGGAAGTCGTACGCGCCGGCCATGCCGGCGTCCTCCGCGGACCGCTGGATGATCGACGGGTACGGGATGATGTCCCCGGTCGCCACCAGGGTGAACGGCCGCCCGGCCAGGGGCGTGCTGCCCGGTTCGGCGGGCTCCGCGGCGGGCGCGGCGGTGGGCTTCGCCTGGAGCCGCTGCTCCGGTGCCGGAGCGGAGCCCGTGTCGAACAGCCGCGGCACGGCGAACAACCCGCCGCCCACGACCGCCAGCCCGGCCACCGCCACGGCCATCCGCGCGGGTGCCTTCATCGCCGCCCCCTGTGGTCCGCCCGTGGCCGCCATCGTAAGCGCGCCGCCCGAGGGCCGCAGATCCGGCCAGCCCCGCGGCTCACCGCGCGGTCAGCGCCAGGGCGTGGTCCATCGCCTGGAGCAGCCGGCCCGTCGTCGCCCGGTCGCGGACCGCCAGCCGGAGCCAGGAGCCGTCCAGCCCCGGGAAGGTGTCCCCCCGGCGGACCGCGAAGCCCAGTGCGCGCAGCCGGGTGCGGACCTCCGCGCCGCCCGCCACCCGGATGAGGACGAACGGCCCCTGCGCCGCCCCCACCACCGTGACCTCGTCGAACTCCGCGAGCCCGGCCAGCAGGTGGGCCCGGTCCACCGCGATCCGCCGCGCCGCCTCCTCCGCCTCGGCCAGCGCTGCCGGAGCCATACAGGCCTCGGCCGCCACCAGCGCCGGGGTGGACACCGGCCACAGCGGCTGCGCCGCCGCCAGCTTCGCGATCACTTCCGGCTCGGCCAGCAGGTAGCCGATCCGCAGCCCCGCCAGGCCCCAGGTCTTCGTCAGGCTCCGCAGCACCACCAGCCCGGGGACGTCCATCCGTCCGGCCAGCGCCTCCCGTTCGCCCGGGACCGCGTCCATGAACGCCTCGTCCACCACCAGGATCCGGCCCGGCCGGGCCAGCGCGGCCAGCGCCGCCGCCGGGTGCAGGACCGACGTCGGGTTGGTCGGATTGCCGACCACCACGAGGTCCGCGTCCTCGGGCACCGCCGCCGGGTCCAGCCGGAACCCGTCGGCCGCGCGCAGCACCACCCGCTCCACGCGGTGGCCCGCGTCCCGCAGGGCCGCCTCCGGCTCGGTGAACTGCGGATGCACCACGACGGGCCGTACGGCGTCCAGCGCCCGGGCGATCAGGACGAAGGCCTCCGCGGCCCCGGCCGTCAACAGCACCCGCTCGACCGGCAGCCCGTGCCGCTCCGCCACCGCGGCGCGCGCGGCCCGGCCGTCGGGGTAGGCGGCGAGGTCCCCGACGGAGGCGGCGATCCGCTGCCTGAGCCACTCCGGGGGCGTGCCGGCCCGTACGTTGACCGCGAGGTCCACCAGGTCGGAGCCCGCGTCGACGACCTCCGCGTCGCCGTGGTGGCGCAGGTCGTGCGCCTGCACCGTGGCCACCGCGCAGGTCGCGGCCACCGACCGCCGCTTCGGCACGAGGAGTTCACCGCCGCCCGCGAGCGCCGCGGCCTCCGCCACCGAAGGGGTCCCGGCGGCGGCGCGCGCCGCCTCCGACGGATACGGCACGGTGATCGCGGCCAGCCGGTCGGCCGGATAGCCGATGAGGGGCACGCCGAATCGTTTCGCCGCGCCCGCTATCCCCTCCTCCTGCGCCTTCGAGTCCACCGTGGCCAGCGCCGTCACCGCCGCCGTGGCCAGCCCGGCCCCCCGCAGCGTCTCCTCGACCAGGGCGCAGACCTCCGCCACGGAGACCCCCGCGCGTCCGCCGACCCCGACCACCAGCTGCGTCACGTACTCGCCCACCGGGGCCCTCCCTCCGTAGTCACCGTCAACAGTCCGCCGCCCGCCACCCGGGTGCGGAAGTGCGCACGGGCCCGGGAATCGGTATTCAGGGGCACATGGCCGTGATCGTGGCACTGGGCGCGTTCCTGATGACCCTGGCGGGCGGATGGACGGCGCAGCGCGTCACCGACCGCCGCCACCTCGTGCTGGGCCTGGCGGGCGGGCTGATGCTCGGCGTCGTCGGCCTCGACCTGCTTCCGGAGGCCCTGCACGCGGCGGGCCGCGAGGTCTTCGGCGTCCCGCTCGCCCTGCTGCTCTTCGTCGCCGGATTCCTGATCGCGCACGTCGTGGAACGGCTCCTCGCCGTACGCCAGGCCGCGCACGGAGCGGAGGACGGCGCCCGGGTCCCGCAGGTCGGGCTCACCGCGGCCGCCGCGATGGTCGGCCACAGCCTCGCCGACGGGGTGGCCCTGGGGGCCGCGTTCCAGGTCGGCGGGGGGATGGGCGTGGCCGTGGCGCTGGCCGTCATCACCCACGACTTCGCCGACGGGTTCAACACGTACACGCTCACCCGCCTGTACGGGAACGCCCGCCGCAAGGCGCTGATGATGCTCTTCGCGGACGCCGCGGCCCCCGTGGCGGGCGCGGCGTCCACTCTGCTGTTCACCCTTCCGGAGGAACCGCTCGGTGCGTACCTCGGCTTCTTCGGCGGGGTCCTGCTGTACCTGGCGGCCGCTGAGATCCTGCCGGAGGCCCACCACGAACACCCCGCCCTGTCCACGCTGATGTGCACGGTGGGCGGGGTGGCCGGGATCTGGCTCGTGGTGGGCCTCGCGGAGTGATCTCACGGCCGGGCCGCCGCCACCGCTGCCGCCGCCGCTGCCGCCGACTCGACGAAGCGCAGGGCGACGGAGGGCTCGGCCGCCCAGTGCGTGTGCAGGTAGCTGGCGTGCACGCCCTGCCGTACGAAGCCCTCGACGCGGCGTTCCGGATGCGTGAACCCCCACGCGGGCTCCGTACCGGCGCCGGGCTCGATCACCGTCCGGTGGAACTCGTGCCCGCGCAGGCGGGTCCCGGCGGCGGCGAGGGCGCTGTCGGACACCGCCACCGCCTCGCGGTAGCCGAGGGTCAGGCGCTCCGACATCCGGGCGTCGGCGTCGAGCACCCCGCACATGGGCTTTCCGTCCAGGGACCGCGCGAGGTAGAGCAGCCCGGCGCATTCCGCGGCCACCGGGCCGCCCCGCGCGGCGAATGCGGCGACGGCCTTCCGCAGCGGCTCGTTGGCGGACAGCTCGGGCGCGTACACCTCCGGGAAGCCGCCGCCGATCACCAGACCGGCGGCTCCGTCGGGAAGTGCCTCGTCCCCGAGGGGGTCGAAGGTGACGACCTCCGCCCCGGCGGCCCTGAGCAGTTCCGCGTGCTCGGCGTACGAAAACGTGAACGCGGCCCCGCCGGCGACGGCGATGACGGGCCGCCGGTTCGGCGCGGCGCCGTTGCCGGGGGCGCTGCCCCCGGACCCCCGCGCCTCAAACTCCCCCAGACTCCGTCCGGGGGGACCCCCAGGCGAGGCTGGATTTGGCTGATGCAGTCCGCCTGGCGGGCCGGATGGCCCGGAGGGCGATTCCAGCCCCGCCGGCGTTTGAGGCGCGGGGTCTGGGGCGGCGCCCCAGCTGCGCGTCAGCGCAGTCGCCGGGGACCAGGCTTCGCACGCCAGGGGCGGCGCCGTACGGGCCAAGGCCATCAGGCCGTCCAGGTCGCAGCCGGCCCGGACCTGCGCGGCCAGCGCCGCAACCGCCGCCACCGCATCGGCCCGCCGCTCGGCGACCGGCACCAGACCCAGGTGCCGGGACGGCGCAGCCACCTGCGGAGCCCGCCGCAGCACGCCGAGCACCGGCATGCCCGCCTCCTCCAGCGCCTCCCGCAGCATCGCCTCGTGCCGGTCGGAGCCGACCTTGTTCAGGATCACGCCCCCCAGCCGCACCTGCGGGTCGAAGGACGCGAAGCCGTGCACCAGCGCCGCCACCGAACGCGACTGCGACGAGGCGTCGACGACCAGCACCACCGGCGCCCGCAGCAGCTTCGCCACCTGCGCCGTCGACGCCAGTTCACCCCGGCCCGCCGCCCCGTCGTACAGGCCCATCACGCCCTCCACCACCGCGAGGTCGCACCCGGCGGCCCCGTGCGCGAACAGCGGAGCGACCAGCTCCGGCCCGCACATGAAGGCGTCGAGGTTGCGGCCCGGACGGCCGGTGGCCAGCGCGTGGTAACCGGGGTCGATGTAGTCCGGCCCGGCCTTGTGCGGGGACACGGCGAGGCCGCGCTCCGAGAAGGCCGCCATCAGCCCCGTCGCGACGGTGGTCTTGCCGCTGCCCGAGGAGGGCGCGGCGATGACCAGCCGCGGGACGTTCACGGACGAACTCACCACTCGATGCCCCTCTGGCCCTTCTGGCCGGCGTCCATCGGGTGCTTGACCTTGGTCATCTCGGTGACGAGATCCGCGAACTCCAGCAGCTTCTCCGGCGCGTTGCGTCCCGTGATCACCACGTGCTGGGTGCCGGGACGGTCCCGCAGCACCTGGATGACCTCGTCGACGTCGATCCAGCCCCAGTGCATCGGGTACGCGAACTCGTCGAGCACGTACAGCTTGTGCGTTTCGGCCGCCAGGTCCCGCTTGACCTGCTCCCAGCCCTCCTTGGCCGCCTGCTCGTTGTCGAGCTGCGCGTCCCGCTGGACCCAGGACCAGCCCTCGCCCATCTTGTGCCAGACGACGGAACCGCCCTCGCCGGAGGCGCCGAGGACCTTGAGCGCGTTCTCCTCGCCGACCTTCCACTTCGCCGACTTGACGAACTGGAACACCCCGATCGGCCAGCCCTGGTTCCAGGCGCGCAGCGCCAGCCCGAAGGCCGCCGTGGACTTGCCCTTGCCGGGGCCGGTGTGGACGAAGACGAGCGGACGGTTGCGGCGCTGGCGCGTCGTGAGCCCGTCGTCCGGAACGGTGGTCGGCTGTCCCTGCGGCATTACGCGGCCCTCCTGTTGGTGTCGGAAGCGGAAGATGTCACTGCGGTACGTACGTTCTTCACGAGCCCGGCCAGCGAGTCGGCCCGCAGCCCGTCGAGGGTGACGGCGGGCCCCCCGAGATCGGCGGCCAGCACCCCGGCCAGCCCCAGCCGGACCGGCCCGGTCTCGCAGTCCACGACCACCGACGCCACGCCCGCGGCCTGGAGCAGCCGGGCGCTGCGCCCCGACAGCTCGCGCGGGTCGCCGCCGACGGCGCCGGCCGAGGTGGCCCGCCCGTCGGTGACGACCACGAGCAGCGGCCGTCGCGACGGGTCCCGGAGCCGCTCGATCCGCAGCACCTCGCGGGCCTTCAGCAGCCCGGCGGCGAGCGGGGTGCGGCCGCCGGTCGGCAGCTGCTCCAGCCGGGCCGCGGCCGCGTCCACCGAGGAGGTGGGCGGCAGCGCCAGCTCGGCCGAGGCCCCGCGGAAGGTGATCAGGCCGACCTTGTCCCGGCGCTGGTAGGCGTCCAGCAGCAGCGACAGCACGGCGCCCTTGACGGCGCTCATCCGCTGCCGGGCGGCCATCGAGCCCGAGGCGTCCACGACGAAGAGGACCAGGTTGCCCTCGCGGCCCTCCCGCCTCGCCAGCCGCAGATCGTCCTTGCGGATCACCAGGCCGCGCCCGGCGCGGCCGCGCGCCTTCTGGTGCGGGGCGGCCGCGTGCACCGTGGCCGCCAGGTGCAGCTTCGTCAGCCGGCCGCCGGGGCGCTCGGCGCCCGTGGTCCGGCCGTGGGCGGTACGGGCACGCGAACGCCGCCCGGCGGCACCCTCGCCGAGGCCGGGCACGCTCAGGATCTTCGTGCGGAACGGCTCCGCGGCCCGTACGGCGGCCTGTTCGGGCCCGCCGGCCCCCTGGGCGGAGGGCTGCGGGGCCTCGGGGCCGTCCCCGGGGGCCCCCTCCGGCGCCTCGGCGGTCCCGGTGTCCTCCGGCGGCGCCGCGGACTCGGGGCCGGATCCCTGAGGAGGCACCCCGCCGCCGTCCGGCCCGCCGCCGGGGCCGCCACCGTCGTCCGGACCCTCGGGCTCCGGGTCGGGCTCGTTGTCCGGCTCGTCGTCCGGCTCCTCCTCCGGGAACCGGTCGAGAATCTCGTCCAGCTTGTCCTCGTCCAGGCCCGGCGCGTCGAACGGGTTGCGCCGCCGGCGGTGGGGGAGCGCCAGCAGCGCGGCCTGCCGTACGTCCTCCTTCAGTACGTCGGTCCGCCCGGCCCAGGCGGCCAGCGCGGTCGCGGTCCGGGCCATCACGATGTCCGCCCGCATGCCGTCGACCTCGAAGCCGGCACAGGTCGCGGCGATCCGGAGCAGCGCGGTGTCCCCGAGCCGGACCTGCGGGAGCAGCGCCCGCGCCGCCACCACCCGGGCGCGGACCTCGCGTTCGTCATCGGCCCAGCGGGACGCGAAACCGGCCGGGTCGTCCTCGTACGCCAGCCTGCGGCGCACGACCTCGACGCGCTGGGCGGGCTCGCGGGAGGCGGCCACCTCGACGGTGAGCCCGAAGCGGTCGAGGAGCTGCGGACGCAGCTCGCCCTCCTCGGGGTTCATCGTGCCGACGAGCAGGAACCGTGCGGCGTGGCGGACGGAGACGCCCTCGCGCTCCACGTACGAGGCGCCCATCGCGGCCGCGTCCAGCAGCAGGTCGATGAGGTGGTCGTGGAGCAGGTTGACCTCGTCGACGTACAGGATGCCGCGGTGCGCGTCGGCGAGCAGGCCGGGCTCGAAGGCCTTCACGCCTTCCGCCAGGGCCCGTTCGATGTCGAGGGCCCCGACGAGGCGGTCCTCGGAGGCCCCGACGGGCAGCTCCACCATGCGGGCGGGCCGGGCCGCGCCCGGGCCGGGCTCGTGCGGGCCGTCCGGGCAGGCCGGGTCCGGCGCGGCCGGCGCGCACGAGAACCGGCATCCGGGGACCACGTCCACCTGCGGCAGCAGCGCCGACAGCGCGCGCACGGCGGTGGACTTGGCGGTGCCCTTCTCGCCGCGCACGAGCACACCGCCGACCGCCGGGCTCACGGCGTTCAGCAGGAGCGCCAGCCGCAGGTCGGTCTGACCGACCACTGCGGTGAACGGATAGGGCGTGCTCATGCGTTGCTCACTCCTTGGTGTGGTGCGGTGGGCTGCGCGGTGCCGGTGCGGGTTCCGCTGCGCGGGCTGCTCCCGTGACGGGGGCTCCGCCCCAGACCCCGCTCCTCAAACGCCGGAGGGGCTGGATTTCGGCTGCCGCCCGCCAGATGCGGCTGGTTTGCCCGCAGGGCAAATTCAGCCCCGGTTCCGGGAAGGGGCGGGGCGGGGGAAGCCGCCCGCAGGGACCGGCCCGTCACGGTGCGCCCGGCGGGAGGAACGGGAGGCCCGCCGGGGCTCCGGTTTCGATGAGCCGCAGCAGGGCGTCCGTGTCCGCGTGCTCGGCGATCAGGTCGCCCAGCAGGTCCAGCTGTTCCTCCCGCAGCGCGGAGAACGACGTGTCCGGAGCGGGCACGAAACGGCGGCCCGCAGCCGAGGCCACCTCGCGGAGGAACGCCCGGCGGAAGCCGTCGGACTCCAGCGAGCCGTGCCAGTGCGTTCCCCACACCGACCCGACCCGGCACCCGTCGAGGAAGGGCGTCCCGCCCAGGACTTCGGCCACGCCGTGGTGGATCTCGTAGCCCGAGACCTCCTCGCCCAGCGCCGAACCCACCGGGCGCGCCAGGGTCTTCTCCCGCGCGAAGCGGACGCGCACCGGCAGCAGTCCGAGCCCGTCCACCGAGCCCGCCCGCGATTCGACCTCGTCCTCGATGTGCTCGCCGAGCACCTGGAACCCGCCGCAGACGCCCAGCACGGGCCGCCCCTCGGCGGCCCGCCGCAGCAGCGCGTCCGCGAGCCCGCGTTCCCGCAGCCACTCCAGCGCCTTGACCGTCCCGCGCGTCCCCGGCACGACGACGAGGTCCGCGTCGGCCAGTTCCTCGGCCCGGTCCACGAACCGCACGACCACCCCCGGCTCCGCGGCGAGCGCGTCGACGTCCGTGAAGTTCGACATCAGCGGGACCGCGCACACCGCGACCCGCAGCACGTCCTCGCCCACGGGCGGGGCCACCACCGACTCCCGTACCGCTCCGCGCAGGGAGACCCGGAGCCCGTCCTCCTCGTCGATGCCCAGCCCGTGCCGGAAGGGCAGGACCCCGTACGTGGCCCGCCCGGTCAGGCCGCGCAGCATCTCCATGCCCGGCTCCAGCAGCGTGACGTCACCGCGGAACTTGTTGACCATGTATCCGGCGATCAGCGACTGGTCCTCCGCCGACAGCAGGGCCGTCGTACCGAAGAAGGACGCGAAGACCCCGCCCCGGTCGATGTCCCCGACCACGACCACCGGGAACCGCGCGGCCCGCGCGATGCCCATGTTCACGATGTCGGTCCGGCGCAGGTTGATCTCGGCCGGACTGCCCGCCCCCTCGCAGATCACGGCGTCATACGTGCCCCGCAGCTGCTCCAGGCAGTCCGTGACGATGCCGAGCAACTGCTCCTGCCTGCCCCCGTGGTAGCCGCGGGCGCTCATCTCGCCCACCGGCTTGCCCAGCAGCACCACCTGGCTGCTGCGGTCGCTGCCCGGCTTGAGCAGGACCGGGTTCATCAGCGCGGTCGGCTCCACGCCGGCCGCCTGGGCCTGCATGGCCTGGGCGCGGCCGATCTCGGCGCCCTCCAGCGTCACGAACGAGTTCAGCGACATGTTCTGCGCCTTGAAGGGCGCCACCTTCACGCCCTGGCGGGCCAGCCAGCGGCAGATGCCCGCCGTGACCACGCTCTTGCCCGCGTCCGATGTGGTTCCGGCGACCAGCAGTCCGCCGCCGCGCTTCGCGCCGCTCATGCGCGCCCCCTCCGTGATGTACGCGAAACCAGCGTCCGGGCCGCCACACACGCCCCGAGCGCCAGCCAGGTCACCTGCCGCGACAGCCGTACCGCCCGCTGGATGTCCGCGACCGCCACCGGCCGCCCCGCCGCGCCGTTCAGCACCGCCCGGTGCTCGACCCGCCCCCCGTACGCCAGGGTGCCGCCCAGCCGTACGCCGAGCGCACCCGCGAAGGAGGCCTCCACGGGCCCGGCGTTCGGGCTCGGGTGCCCGGCGGCGTCCGCGCGCCAGGCCCGTACGGCTCCCCGCCGGTCGGGACCGGCCAGTACCGCGGCCAGCGCGGTCAGCCGGGCGCCCGGCCAGCCCGCCAGGTCGTCGAGCCGGGCGGAAGCCCAGCCGTAGCGCAGGTAGCGGGGGGACTTGTGGCCGACCATCGCGTCCAGGGTGTTCACGGCGCGGAAGGCCAGCAGCCCGGGGACCCCGGCGACGGCGCCCCACACCAGGGCACCGACCACCGCGTCGGAGGTGTTCTCCGCGACCGACTCCACGACGGCGCGGGCCATCTGCTGCTCGTCCAGGGCGTGCGGGTCGCGTCCGCACAGGTGCGGCAGCCGCTCCCGGGCCACCTCGGCGTCCCCGGCGGCGAGCGCGCCGCCGATGGCGCGGGCCTCGCGGCCCAGCGACGTGCCGCCCACGACGGCCCACGTGGCGGCGGCGGTCAGGGCGATACGGGCGGCCGCGGGCCGGGAGCGCACGGCGCGGGCGCCCAGCGCGCCGACGGCGGCCGCGCCCCCGGCGCAGACCAGGGTGTGCAGGAGGCCCCGGGCGCGGTCGTCGCGCCACAGGGCACGTTCGACGGCGGCGGCGGCTCGTCCGAAGGCGGCCACGGGGTGCCCACGGCGCGGATCCCCGAGGATCCGGTCGCCGATCAGGCCCGCCGTGACGCCGTACGCGAAGACGCGATCGGCACGCATGGTGGCAGGTATGTCCTCACTCAGGGTCCGCGCCCTGGTTCGACGTGTCCGGCGGCGAGAGTTCCTGGCTCCCGGGACGCACTCGGCCGAGTGCCCCGGTGACAGTGGCGGGACCGCGCCGGATTCGCACCGGACTTCCTCTCCATGCCGCCGTATTGGCTCGGGCAGTCCACCACGCACCGCGAAGGCCCGTCAACTCGCCGTTGACCTGCGGCGGGGTACGCGAAAGCTCCCCCCGGGAGGACCCGGGGGGAGCCTTCACACGTGATGTCTCACATGTGACGTCTCAGACGACGATCAGGTAGATCCCGTACGCCACGGCCGCCGCGCAGAGCGCGAAGCAGGCGTACGCGCCGCTGCGGGCCAGGGTGGCCGCGCCGCCCTGCTCGGTGGCGGCCTCGTGCTTGGACAGGCCCACCAGGCCGAGGGTGAACAGGGCCACGAGGGCGACGGTGGCGGAGAGGCTGACTCCGAACACGGAGCCGAGGGCTTCCCAGTCGATCTTCATACCGCTGATTCCTCTGTCGTTCTCGGGGTCAGACCGCCGCGGCCGGAGCCGCAGGCGTCGCGGTCGAGGCCGAAATGGTGGCCTTGAGGGCGTCGTCCGTGACCGCGGCGGTCGTACCGGCGACGGTCGTACCGGCCGCGGCGGCGGTCGGCGGGACGGTGACGGCCGCGATCGCCGTGGTGACGACACCGGGCTCCTCGGCGCCGGCCGCCGGCACGTCGTTGACGTTGGTGTGGTCCACGACCTGGCGGCGCGAGATGAGCCAGATGGCGGCGCAGGAGGCGACCAGGAAGACCGTGACGGCGGCGATGCCGACGTCACCGGTGCGCATGACCAGCTCGGCGCCCGCGGAGACCAGGGCGGCGGCCGGCAGGGTGAGGCCCCAGGCGACGAACATGCGGGTCGCGGTGGACCAGCGGACCACACCGCCCTTGCGGCCCAGGCCCGCACCCATGACCGCGCCGGAGCACGAGTGGGTGGTGGAGAGCGAGAAGCCGAGGTTCGAGGAGGCCAGGATGACCGTGGCGGCCGAGGTCTGGGCGGCGAAGCCCTGCTGCGGCTGCAGGTCGGTCAGGCCCTTGCCCATGGTGCGGATGATGCGCCAGCCGCCCAGGTAGGTGCCGAGCGCGATCGCGATACCGGCGGAGAGGATGACCCACACCGGCGGGTTCGCGTCCGGCGCGATCGCGCCGCCCGCGATCAGCGCCAGGGTGATGATGCCCATCGTCTTCTGCGCGTCGTTGGTGCCGTGCGCGAGGGAGACCAGTCCGGCCGAGGCGATCTGGCCGGCGCGGTAGCCCTTGGCCGAGGTCTTGTCGCCGACCTTGCTGCCGAACTTGTACGTGACCTTCGTGGCCAGCATGGCCGCCAGACCGGCGACGAGCGGGGCCGCGATCGCCGGGATCAGCACCTTGGTGACGAGCGTGTCGCCGTTGACCGCGCCGAGGCCGGCCGAGGCGACCGCGGCACCGATCAGGCCGCCCATCAGGGCGTGCGAGGAGCTGGAGGGCAGGCCGACCAGCCAGGTGAGGAGGTTCCACAGGATCGCGCCGACCAGGGCGGCGTAGATCACCTCTGGCTGGATTCCTTCCTCGTTGACCAAGCCCTTGGAGATCGTCTTGGCGACCTCCACGGACAGGAAAGCGCCGACGAGGTTGAGCACGGCGGACATGGCCACCGCCGTCTTGGGCTTGAGGGCGCCGGTCGAGATGGTGGTGGCCATCGCGTTGGCTGTGTCGTGGAAACCGTTCGTGAAGTCGAACACGAGAGCGGTGATGATCACGATCCCGAGGAGAAGCGTTATGTGCTCCATTTACCCAGGCTTCTGTTTGACGTCAGTGGCTCGGCGACCGTAGGCAACCTGGATGAACGGAAGGTGAACTACCGCGGGCTGGTCGGTGTCTCCACCCGGGGTGTGATCGGTCCATTCGTCCCGATTCTGACCTAGGTATCTAGATAAATGCACGTCAAAGCGGGGTGAACGAACCCCTCCGCCGGGGATCTCCGGCCCGCCGGCCGGCCCGTCCCGGACACCGAAAGAGACCTAGATCACCCCGCTGCCGGCGATTGCCGGAACGATCTCCTCCGGTGGCCCGGCGAAGCCCGCGCCCCGACACTGGAGCGGTGCGTACCGCGACAGCGACGGCAGCGGCCGTCACCACGACCCTCCTGGGCGCCGGCGTGGCCGCCGTCGCGGCCGGGCGGTACGCCGCCGACGCGGCCCTGCGGCCCGAGCCCGGGCGCCCGCTGCCCGGCAGCCCGCGCCTGAGCGTGCACTCCACCGCCGCCGGCCGGGTCGTCCTCACGCGCTCGCTCGGCTCCCTGCGCCCCGGTACGTACGGACTCGACGCCCCCGGCGTGCACGCCGTGGTCGGGCCCGTGCTCCCCGACGCCGAGCACGCCCCGGACACCGTCGTACGCCGCCTCCTCGCCGTCACCCACGGCAGCCTCGACCCCGGCACCCGGGTCACCCTGACCTCCCGGGTCCACGTCGGGAACCCGCGCACCGCCCTCGGGCTCGACCACGCGGACGTGGACGTCCCCGGGGAGCTCGGCGCCCTGCCCGCCTGGTTCGTGCCCGCGGCCCGCGACACCTGGGTCATCACCGTGCACGGACTCGGCGCCGGCCGGGAGCACCCGATGGTGGTCATGCCCTTCCTGCACCGGTTCCGGCTGCCCGTCCTGGACCTGGCCTACCGCGGCGACCTCGGCGCCCCCGCCTCCCCGGACGGCCTCGGCCACCTCGGCGAGTCGGAGTGGCGCGACCTGGACGCCGCCATCCGCTACGCCCTGCGCTACGGAGCCCGCCGCGTCATCCTGCACGGCTGGTCCACCGGCGCCGCCATGGCCCTGCGGGCCGCCGAGCGCTCGGCGCTCGCCGGCCGGATCTCCGGGCTGGTGCTGGACTCTCCCGTACTCGACTGGCACGCGACCCTGCGCGCCCTCGCGGTGGCGCGCCATACCCCGGCCCCGGTGCTCCCGCTCGCGGTCCGCGCCGCCGAGGGCCGAGCGGGCCTGCGCGCCGACCACCAGCCGCCGCTGGCCGACCCCGGCGCGCTGCGCGTCCCCGCACTGGTCTTCCACGGCCCGGACGACACCCTCGCCCCCTGGGAGCCCTCGCGGCGCCTCGCCGCCGCCCGGCCCGATCTCGTCACCCTGCACACCGTCCGCGAGGCCGGCCACGGCGCGATGTGGAACGCCGATCCGGCCCGGTACGAGGAGGCCCTGCGCCGTTTCCTGACCCCTTTGATGTGACCCTGATGCGGCCCCTCATGGGACCTCTCATGTGACCTCTCATGTGAAGGGGATGTGGCGGCAGGAGTCCTGCGGGTGAGTTGCCCCGGTCTGCACCTCGGGCCGTCCTCGGAAACGGCTGGTTCCGTTTGGGCTTTCGGCCGGTGACGGGCGAGACTGCTTCCGTGACGTCCCGAAAGCCTGATGAGCAGTTGGCTCGCGACTCCAGACTCCGACTCGTCTACCCGCGGTCCGTGGGCACGGCCCGCAAGGCGGTGACGGACCGACGCCCCCGGCCCGCTCCGAGGCCCCCGGCGGGCACCCCCGCCACGGCCGACCTCGCGAACCGCGCCCGTGCCTCGCTCGCAGACGCCGTACGCCTGACCCGCTGGGCCGAAGTCAACCTCGGCGCCGGCGACAGCGGCCGGCCCGCCCTCACGGGCGCCCTGCGCGCCGAGGACGTCGAACGCGCCGCGGGGGAACTCAACCTGACGCACGGCCAGATCCGGGTCGGCTGGGACCGCGCCCGCCTCGCCGGTCTCGTCGAGGTGCACGGCGGCCACGCCCGGCCCGGCTGGCGCCTGCGCGCCTGGGACCGCGACGACACCGCCGTGCTGCGCGGCTGGGTCGCCCTCTTCGACGCCTGGTCCCTCGTGCACCCCGCCCCCGCCGACATCGCCCCCGCGGCCGTCGCCGAGGTCGTCGAGGCGATGCCCCAACTGCTGTCCCTGCTCCAGCTGTCCGCCGGGCCGGTGACCGTCCCCGACCTCCTCGACCTGCTCGGGCAGCGCGTCACCGAACTGCGCGACGAGCGGTGCGAGGTCCCCTACGACGCGGAGCCCGCGGCCCCGGCCGCCGGCACCGCCGAGAACCGGCCCGTCCCGCTCGCCCGGCTGCTGCGCTGGGCACTCGGCGGACTCGCCGCCGTGGACGCCGTCACCCTCGGCCCCGCCCGCGCCGCGCTCACCCCGCTCGGCAGTTGGGCGGTCTGGGTCAAGCTGGAGCAGATCTGCGTGGCCGCGCAGAGCCCCGCCGGGAACATCGAGCAGTCCGCCGCCGCCATGCTGCACGGCTGCGCCCGGCTCACCCCCGGCCCCGCCCGCGCCGAGTACCAGGCCTGGCTCGCCGCCCGGCCCGTCCGGCACGCCGTCGGCGAGCTCCTCAACGCCGCCCGCGGCGAGGACGCCCTGCTGCGCGGCCTCGCCTTCGAGGCGCTGCGCGTGGTCGGCGCCCCCGCCGAGCCCGAGGTGCGCGCCGCCGTACGGGAGCCCGCGCTGCGCCCCTACGCCCTGCTCTGGCTCGCCGAGCACGACGGGGTCGACCCCGACGAGGCGCAGGACGTCCTCACCCGCGAGGAGTCGACCTGGCTCTGGGTGGACACCGCGGCCGCCATCGCCGACCACGGCGAAGCCGACCTGCTGGCCCGCCACCTCGACTCGGCCGTCCGGACCACCGTGCCGAGGCTGCTGGACGAGGTCCGCGCGGTCGGCCACCCGCGCACCGTGCAGGTCCTGGTCGCGCTGGCGGCGGCGCACCCCGACCCGGCCCTCGCCAAGGCGGTCCGCCGGGCCGCCTTCCAGGTCCACACCGGCGGCGCGTAGCCCGCGGGAGCGAGGGCAGCGGCAAGGACGGGGGCGTACCCGCCGCGGGTCTCAGACCTGCGGCGCGTACGTCCCGAAGCTCCAGATGTTGCCCTCGGCGTCCCGCGCCATGTAGTCGCGGGAGCCGTAGTCCTGGTCGGTGGGCTCCATCAGCACCTCCGCCCCGTGCTCGACGGCCCGCCGGTGATGGGCGTCGACGTCCTCGACCACGACGTAGACCCCCGAGGGCCCCGCATCGCCCATGGCCTTGTCGAAGACCCCGCCGGTGCCCTTGCTGCCCAGCATCACCACGCCGTTGCCGTACGCCAGCTCCGCGTGCACCACCGAGCCGTTCTCACCCTCGTACACCGCGACCTGGCTGAAACCGAAGGCCTCGGTCAGCAGCTTGATGGCCGCCTTCGCGTCGCGGTAGACCAGCGTGGGGCAGATGGACGGAACGCCTGCCATGACGATCACTCCCTCTCGTGACGGTGACCCACGTCACAGCATGGCAGGAGCCGCCGACAGTCAGCGGAAGGTGTTGCACTGGGCCATGTCGCCCGTGCGGTAGCCCTGGTAGAACCACTGCTGGCGCTGCTCGGCCGACCCGTGCGTCCAGGACTCCGGGGTGACCCGGCCCTGCACCTTCTGCTGGATCCGGTCGTCGCCGACCGCGGCCGCCGCGTCCAGCCCGTCCCTGATGTCCGCGTCGGTCAGCGAGGTGATCAGCGGCCGGCCGGTGGACTCGTCCGGGGTCCTCGTCGCGTGGTGCGCCCACACCCCGGCGTAGCAGTCCGCCTGGAGCTCGACCTTGACGGCGTTGCTGGCCGCGCCCTGCCGCCCGTCCTGGGCCCGCTGGAGCGTCCCGGTCAGGTTCTGGATGTGGTGCCCGTACTCGTGGGCGATCACGTACGCCTGGGCGAAGGGCCCGCCGCTCGCGCCGAACTTCGTGCGCAGGTCGTCGTAGAACGCCAGGTCCAGGTAGACCCGCCGGTCGGCGGGGCAGTAGAAGGGCCCGACCGCGGAGGTGGCCGCCCCGCAGGCGGTGCCCACGCGGTCCTTGAAGAAGAACGTGGTCGCGGGGGCGTACGTACCGCCGCGCCTGGTGAACTCCTGCCGCCAGAAGTCCTGTGTGCTGTTGACCACGGCGACCAGCCGGCAGTCCTCCCGGGTGTTCGCGTCCCGCCCCTTCCTGCAGGTCTGCTCGACCTGGCTGACGGAGGACGCGGCCGGCGCCGGCTCGGTGTCCCCCGAGGACAGCCCCAGCTGCTCGGGCCCCACCCCGAACAGGAGGCCCATGACCAGCGCGATCAGTCCGACGATGCCACCGCCGATCGTGGCCCTCCCGCCCGGGACGCGGCTGCCGCGCACGTCCCTGACCTCGGACGTGTCCAGATCGGCGTCGTCGTCGAACTGCATGCCGCACCGCCCTCCGCTCAGGGGACCAGCGGGGCCGTGTGGCCGCCCCTGCGGCGAGTATCAACCCATTCCTCCGGATGTGCGCCCCGGCCCTCCGGCGCGGCCGATGGGCCGAACGGGGGACGTGCGGGAGCCCGTCCGGTGCGCCCACCGGCCCGGAAACCAGTTGCACACCCCCGGTAGAATGTCTCCCATGGCAAATCTCCTCGCGGATTAGCGGCGTCGAAGCTTCGCGTCCTGCCCCCCTTCCGCCGTCCCGACCGCCCTGGAGCATTTCCGTGATCACCGCCACCGGTATCGAGCTGCGCGCCGGCGCCCGCATCCTCCTCGAGTCCGCTTCCTTCCGCATCGCCAAGGGCGACCGCATCGGCCTGGTCGGCCGCAACGGAGCGGGCAAGACCACCCTCACCAAGTGCCTCGCCGGCGAGGGCCAGCCCGCGGCCGGCTCCATCGCCCGCTCGGGCGAGGTCGGCTACCTCCCGCAGGACCCGCGCACCGGCGACCTCGACGTCCTGGCCCGCGACCGGATCCTGTCCGCCCGCGGTCTCGACGTCCTGATCAAGAAGATGCGGATGAACGAGGAGCGCATCGCCACCGGCGCCGGCGCCACCCGGGAGAAGGCGCTCAAGCAGTACGAGCGCCAGGAGACCGAGTTCCTCACCAAGGGCGGATACGCCGCCGAGTCCGAGGCCGCGACCATCTCGGCCGCCCTCAGCCTCCCCGACCGGGTCCTGGGCCAGCCGCTGCACACCCTCTCCGGCGGTCAGCGGCGCCGCGTCGAGCTCGCCCGGATCCTCTTCTCGGACGCCGACACCCTGCTCCTCGACGAGCCGACCAACCACCTCGACGCCGACTCGATCGTCTGGCTGCGGGACTACCTGAAGAACTACCGCGGCGGCTTCGTCGTGATCTCCCACGACGTCGACCTGGTCGAGACCGTCGTCAACAAGGTCTTCTACCTGGACGCCAACCGCTCCCAGATCGACGTCTACAACATGGGCTGGAAGCTCTACCAGCAGCAGCGCGAGGCCGACGAGAAGCGCCGCAAGCGCGAGCGCCAGAACGCGGAGAAGAAGGCCGCGGCCCTGAACTCGCAGGCCGACAAGATGCGCGCCAAGGCCACCAAGACCGTCGCCGCACAGAACATGGCGAAGCGCGCCGAGCGGCTGCTGTCCGGCCTGGAGGCCGTCCGCGCCTCCGACAAGGTCGCCAAGCTGCGCTTCCCGGACCCGGCGCCCTGCGGCAAGACCCCGCTGACCGCCGAGGGCCTGTCGAAGTCCTACGGCTCACTGGAGATCTTCACCGACGTCGACCTGGCCATCGACAAGGGCTCCCGCGTCGTCATCCTCGGCCTCAACGGCGCCGGCAAGACCACCCTGCTGCGCCTCCTGTCGGGCACCGAGAAGCCGGACACGGGCGTCGTCACCCCCGGCCACGGCCTCAAGCTCGGCTACTACGCCCAGGAGCACGAGACCCTGGACCCGGAGCGCACGGTCCTGGAGAACATGCGCTCCTCCGCGCCCGACCTGGACCTGGTCGCCGTACGCAAGACGCTCGGCTCCTTCCTCTTCTCCGGCGACGACGTGGACAAGCCCGCCGGCGTGCTCTCCGGCGGTGAGAAGACCCGTCTGGCCCTGGCCACGCTGGTCGTCTCCTCGGCGAACGTGCTGCTGCTCGACGAGCCCACGAACAACCTCGACCCGGCCAGCCGCGAGGAGATCCTGGGCGCCCTGCGCACGTACAAGGGCGCGGTCATCCTGGTCACGCACGACGAGGGCGCGGTCGAGGCGCTGGAGCCGGAGCGGATCATCCTGCTCCCGGACGGCGTCGAGGACCTGTGGGGCCCGGACTACCGGGACCTGGTCTCTCTCGCCTGATCCAATTCCTTATGGATCATTCGGCTCAGGGGTGATCCATCATCTGAGTGAGACGGTCTCGTACCGTTGCGCGTCGCACGACGGCCCCGGCCGCGCTCGCAAGAGTGCGTCACCGGGGCCGTTCGTCTGCCCGCTGCCAGCCCCTGACCTGGTGATTCCCGACGAGGGCGGCGGACTGTGACGGAGGTCATGTGGCGGAAGAGAAGATTCCGTTCTGCTCGGGTGTCCACCCCTCGAGAAATGCGGTCGTACCGACCTTGCGGAATGGGTGGCCAGGAAGCGTGGGAGGGGTGATCATGAGAAGTCCAGAGCGCACTTCCCATGAGGAGGCACGGGTGGCCGAGACTCTGAAGAAGGGCAGCCGGGTAACCGGCGCCGCGCGCGACAAGCTCGCGGCAGACCTGAAGAAGAAGTACGACTCCGGGGCGAGTATCCGGGCGCTGGCCGAGGAGACCGGCCGGTCCTACGGATTCGTCCACCGGATGCTCAGTGAGTCCGGGGTTTCGCTGCGCGGTCGCGGTGGCGCGACGCGGGGCAAGAAGGCTGCTACGGCCTGACCCTGGTCCCATCGTTTCCCATGCTCGAACGTTCCACTGGCTCCACATGGTCCGACGTTTCCTCCGGTGACCCCCGGTCGGCCGCCAGGTCGACTGGGTGGTTACTGTGCAGTCACTTAGGCCGGCTTTGCGGCCGACTGCACACCGGAGGCATCAGATGACTCTGCTCGACAAGGACGGCGTACGACTCACCGTCGACGACACGCTCGCCACGGTGACACTGACCAATCCGGCCAAGCGAAACGCCCAATCCCCCGCGCTCTGGCGGGCTTTGGCGGAGGCCGGAAGGTCGTTGCCGGGCACCGTCCGGGTCGTCGTGCTGCGCGGCGAGGGCAAGTCCTTCTCCGCCGGGCTCGACCGGCAGGCGTTCACCCCCGAGGGTTTCGAGGGCGAGCCGTCCTTCCTCGACCTGGCACGCGGTTCGGACGAACTGCTCGACTCCACGATCGCCGAATACCAGGAGGCGTTCACCTGGTGGCGGCGCAACGACATCATCTCCGTCGCTGCGGTGCAGGGGCACGCGATCGGTGCCGGCTTCCAGCTCGCGCTCGCGTGCGACCTGCGCGTCGTCGCCGACGACGTGCAGTTCGCCATGCGCGAGACCAGCCTGGGCCTGGTGCCCGACCTGGCCGGCACCCAGCCGCTGACCTCGCTGGTCGGCTATGCCCGCGCGCTGGAGATCTGCGCCACGGGCCGCTTCGTGCACGCCGAGGAAGCGGAGCGGGTCGGCCTGGCCAACCTCGTGGTCCCGGCGGACGAGCTGGACGCGGCCGTCCAGGACCTCGCCACCGCCCTGCTGGCTCCGCCGCGGGACGCGGTGATCGAGACCAAGGCGCTGCTGCGGGCTGCGCCGTCGCGCGCGTACGACGAGCAGCGCGCCGCCGAGCGCGCCGCCCAGGCCCGCCGCCTGCGTGACCTGGCGGGGCTCTCGGACTGACCTGCGGCGCCGTTGCCGAACGCCGGCGGGGCGCCTTCCCGCCGCGCCGGCGATCGAGGCGCGGGTTCCGGCCGACCGGCCCCGTCCCGGGGCGGGCGCGGCGTCGCACGCTTACCGTGGTGCGGAGTGAGTCCGCACGCGCGAAGGGACATGCGATGACCGAATCCGCATCGGGCGGCCCCGGCAAGGCGCCCGCCGACCGGGGCCGCACCACCATCGCCGACGGAGTGGTCGAGAAGATCGCCGGGCTGGCCGCGCGCGAGGTGCTCGGCGTGCACGCCATGGGCAGCGGCAGCGGGCTCTCCCGTACCTTCGGCGCGGTCCGCGACCGCGTCCCCGGGGGCGGGAAGGCCTCCGTCAGCCGGGGCGTCAAGGCGGAGGTCGGCGAGGTCCAGACCGCCCTCGACCTGGAGATCGTCGTCGACTACGGCGTGTCGATCCGGGACGTGGCCCGGGCGGTCCGTGAGAACGTCATCTCGGCGGTCGAGCGGATGACCGGCCTGGAGGTCGTCGAGGTCAACATCGCGGTCAGCGACGTCAAGCTGCCCGACGAGCCCGACGAGGAGCCGGAGTCCCGGCTCCAGTAGCCGAGAGGAGCCACGCAATGAGCATGGCGATCGCCGGCCTGTTCGCCGGCATGGCCCTGGCGTTCGCCGGGTACTTCGGCGGCTTCGGGGCCTTCCTGCTGGTGGCCGCGCTCGGCGCCATCGGCTTCGTCGCCGGCCGGTTCCTCGACGGGGACCTGGAACCCGGGGACCTGTTCCGGCGCCGCGACGACCGGCGCGGGTGAGGCGCCGATGAGCAGCGCCACTCCGCCCGGCGCCACTCCGCCCGGCGCCACTCCGCCCGGGGCCACTCCGCCCGGCGCCACTCCGCCCGGCGCCACTCCGCCCGGGGCCGTCCCGCCCGGGGCCGTGCCGCCCCGGGCTGCCGCGCCACGGGTGCCTCCCGCCGACCGGGGGGCCACCCATATCGCCGACCGGGTCGTCGCCAAGATCGCCGCCCAGGCCGCCCGGGAGGCGCTCGCCGTCCCGCCGGACCGGGCATCGGCTCCGCACGCCACCGTGACCGTGCACCATGACATCGCCCGGGTACGGGTCAGCCTGGAGCTGGCCTACCCCTCCGACCTCGCCGCCCAGTGCGCGGCCGTACGCCGCCAGGTCGCCCTCCGGATCGAGGAGTGCGCCGAGATGTCCGTACCCGAGGTGGACATCGACATCGAGCACCTGCACGCCACGCACGCCCGGCCGGCCGCCGGGCGGGACCGGCGGCTCCGGTGACGGACACCGCCCCCCGCGCCCACCGGTTCCGCTCGTCGCGCCGCGTGCCGGCCGCGCTCACCGCGCTCGCCGTCCTGGGGGTGGCGGGCCTGTTCCTGTACGACCTGGCCGCCGTACGGGCCGACCGGCCGGGCATGGCCTGGCGCCGCGAGCTCGCCCGGCAGCTGGACCGGCACACCCCGGCGGACCTGGCCGTCCTGCTGGGCGGCGGGGCCCTCGCCGTCGCCGGGGCGGTGCTCCTGCTGCTGGCCTTCGCCCCCGGGCTCCGCGGAATCCTGCCCATGCGGACCCCGGACCCGGACTCCCACCCGGATGCGGCTGCGCATGCGCATGCGGCAGCCGGGCTGCGGGCCGGCATCGGGCGCAAGGACGCCGCCCAGGTCCTGAGGGACCGGGCCATGGAGGTGTCCGGGGTGCGGTCGGTCCGCGTCACGGTGGGCCGCTCCCGCATCGGGGTCCGGGCCACCTCGCACTTCCGCGAACTGGACGACGTACGGGCCGACCTGGACGCGGTGCTCGCCGTCGGCCTCGAGGAGCTCGGCCTCGCGCACCGGCCGCACCTGCACGTCCGGGTCAGGAGGTGACGCGGTGCTCGGGGCGGTGAACCGGATCCTGCTGGCCGTGACGGGCCTGCTCCTGCTGGCTGCCGGGGGCTCGGTGCTCGCGGCGTCCTGGCCCTTCGGCGGCCGCCATGCGCCGCTGCTGACCGAGGAGGCCCGGCGCAGGCACTGGCACGCCGAGGGCTGGTGGTGGTGGGCGGTGATCGCGGGCCTGGGACTGTGCGTGCTGCTGTCCCTGTGGTGGCTGCTGGCCCAGCTGAGGCGCTCGCGGCTGCGGGCGCTGGAGGTGGACACCGGGGACGGCGCGTTCGCCCTGCTGCGCGGGCGGGCCCTGGAGGAGGCGGTGACGGCGGAGGCCGCTGCCGTGGACGGGGTCGCCCGCTGCCGGGTCGTGCTGCGCGGCCGGCGCGGGTCGCCCGCCCTGCGCATCGTGCTGGAGCTGGAACCCCACGCCGTTCCGGCCGACGTCCTGGCCGCCCTCGCGGGCCCGGTCCTGACCCACGCCCGCACCTCGGCGGGCCTCCCCGGACTGTCGGCGGAGGCCCGCCTGAAGGTGGCGTCCCACAAGGCCCAGCGCGTCGCCTAGCTGGGGGGTGACCCGGGGACCGGGGACCGGGCCCGGCCCACGGATCAGAAGCCGTGCCGGGAGCCGCCGTCGACCGGGAGCATGATGCCCGTCAGGTACGAGGCCGCCGGGGAGAGAAGGAACGCCGCCGTACGGCCGAACTCCTCCGGGGCGCCGTAACGCCGCAGCGGGATGCGGGACTCGTGCCCGGCCCGGGCCGCCGCCGCGTCGCCCGACAGCGCGTCGAGCTCCCGCACCCGGTCGGTGTCGATCCGCGCCGGAAGCAGGCCGATGACGCGGATCCCGCGCGGACCGAGTTCCACCGAGAGGGACTTCGCGAAGCCGGCCAGACCCGGGCGCAGGCCGTTGGAGATGGTCAGGCCGGGGATCGGCTCGTGGACCGAGCCCGACAGGACGAAGCCGATGACCCCGCCCTCGCCGAGCTCGGCGGCCGCCGCCCGGGCGAGGCGGACCGCACCCAGGAAGACCGACTCGAAGGCCGCCGTCCACTGCTCGTCGGTGTTGTCCAGCGCGGAGCCCGGGGGCGGGCCGCCCACGCTGATGAGGATGCCGTCGAGGCGTCCGAACTGCTCGCGCGCGGTCGCGACGAGCCGGGCGGCCGCGGCCGGGTCGGAGTTGTCTGCCGCCACACCGACCGCACCCGGCCCGAGTTCGGCGGCGGCGTCGGCCGCCCGCTGTGCGTCCCGGCCCGTGACGACGACCTGCGCGCCGTCGGCGGCCAGTTCCCGGGCGGCGGCGAAACCGAGGCCGCGCGTGGCCCCGGTGACGATGTAGACACGGTCCTTCAGTCCAAGATCCATGCCGACACGCTACGCCGTCGAAGGCTCCCGCTCGGCGCCGGAGCCGGATCCGGATCCGGATCCGGCCGCCTGTTCCTCGCGCTCGCGCTTCTCGCGCCGTACGAGGACCACCCAGCCCACCGGGACCGCGGACGCGAACAACCACCACTGGATCGCGTACGCCATGTGCGCGCCGATCGAGTCGTGGTCGGGCTCGGCGACGGGCTGGGGGCTGCCGTCGGCCGGGGCCGGAGCGGTGAGTTCCAGGTAGCCGCCGAGAACGGGCCTGCCCAGGTACTCCGCCTGCTGCGCGCTGTTGATGAGCATCACCTGGCGGTCCGGCAGGCCCTTGCGGTCCTTGATGCCGCTGCCGCCGCTGGTCTCGTCGGCCTTCAGCCGGCCGGTGACCGTGACCTCGCCCGAAGGGGCGGCCGGCACTGGCGGGTAGGCGCGGGGGTCGTCGCCGCCCGGTACCCAGCCGCGGTTGACGAGCACCACCCGGCCGTCGCCGAGGACGAGCGGGGTCAGGACGTGGAAGCCGACCTTGTCGTCCTTGTCGGTCCGCATCCGGACGACGACCTCGTGCGCGGTGTCGTACGTGCCGGTCGCGGTGACCGTCCGCCAGAAGTCCGCGCGGGGGACCCGGTGGCCGGGCGAGGTGGCCTCGGTCATGGGGACCGGCTCCGCCCGCAGGTTCGCCTCGATGAGCTGGTTCTGCGCGACCCGGTGCTCATGACGGTGGAACTGCCAGAACCCCAGTTTGATCATCGCGGGGATGAGGGCGAGGGCGACGAGGGTGAGGCACACCCACTGCCGGGTCAGCACAAAGCGGTACACGCCCTCGACGGTACCCCCAGCGGGGTCGGCCCCGGACGGCCGGGTGGCCGTCCGGGGGTCAGGGCGTGCGTGGGCGGGGCGGGGAGCCGGAGTCAGACGCGGTCGACGATGCCCACCTTCCCCTCCGCGCGGGCGCAGTGCGCCCCGCAGAACCACTGGCCCTCGACCTCGACGCCCTGTCCGATGATCTGGACCCGGCAGTGCTCGCAGACGGGCGCCATGCGGTGAATGGCGCAGGCGAAGCAGTCGAAGACGTGCACCGCGCCCTGCGCGTGCACCTCGAACGACATGCCGTAATCGTTTCCGCAGACCTCACAACGTGCCATGCGCCGCATGCTGCGCACGGCGGCGGACCGGAACAAGATCCACCGGGGTGAGTCGCCGCGCCTGCACCCACCCGGCGCAATGGGACTCAGTCCGCGGCGCGGTCCCCGGTGCCGTCCCCGGTGGTGCTCCCCGCGCCGTCCCCGCTGCCGTCTGCGCTGCCGTCCCCGGTGCCGTCCCCGGTGGGGTCCTGAGCCGCCGCCACGTCCCGCAGCAGCTGGGTGAAGGCGGCCTCGTCCACGACCGGCGTACCGAAGGACTTCGCCTTGACCGTCTTCGAGGTCGCCGAGTCGGGGTCGTTCGTCACCAGCAGGCTGGTGAGCCGCGACACACTCGTCGCGATGTGCAGGCCCGCCTCGACCGCGCGGTCCTCCAGCAGTTCCCGGTCCACGGAGGTGTCGCCGGAGAACGCGATCCGCATGCCCTGCCGCAGCGGCTTGCCGTCCTCGTAGCGCCCCGGGTTCGGGTGCGGGCACGGCGGCCGCTTGCGCGAGGGCCGCCAGCCGCTGCCCCGGTAGGAGGCCTGGTAGCCCACCCGCGGGGTGGCGGGGGAGTCCGACCACTCCGTCAGCGGCCGGCATTCCAGCAGGGGCAGCCGTACGCCGTCCCGCGCGGCCGCGTGCAGCGACGGACGGAACGCCTCCGCCAGCACCCGGGCGTCGTCGAGCGCGTGGTGCGCGCGCTGCTGGACCACGCCGAAGTGCGCGGCGAGCGACTCCAGCTTGTGGTTGGGCAGCGGGAGGTTCAGCTCCTTCGACAGGGCGATGGTGCACAGCCGCTGGCGGACCGGCGCGGTCTCGGCGGCCCGCGCGTACTCCCGGGCGATCATCTGCCAGTCGAAGATGGCGTTGTGCGCGACCAGCACCCGGTCCGCGAGGCGGCCCGCGAACTCCTCGGCGATGTCCTTGAAGAGCGGCGCGCCCGAGAGCACGTCGCTGGTGAGGCCGTGGATCCACACCGGCCCGGGATCGCGCTGCGGGTTGACCAGGGTGTACCAGTGGTCCTCCACGTTGCCCTGCGCGTCGAGCCGGTAGACGGCGGCGGACACTATCCGGTCGTCGCGAGCGAGCCCGGTGGTCTCCACGTCGACGACCGCGTACCCCTGTGGGTACGCGGTCGGCCACGTCGTCTCTGCGGTCGTACGGTCGTCGAGCATGGTCACAGAGGATATCGGCACGGACCGACAGCCCCGTCCCCGCCGGGGACCGCCGCAGCACGCGGGCCGCTCAGCGTGCGGGCGGCGCGAGCAGGGCGCGGACCAAGGACCGTACGGAGAGCAGGAACAGCCGTTCCGGGTCGGCCGGGCGGGACAGGGCGCGGGCGAGCGCCGGATCGTGGGGGGCGGCGACCGGGTCCCACAGCTCGCTCTCGGCGGGGGACTGGGCCGGCGCGCGCTCGCGGTTGCGCTCGACGAGGAGGAAGCCGACGATCTGGAACTGGATCGCGCGCACCGCGTCGGCGGCCCGTGTCCCGCGCAGTCCCGCGGCGTGCACCTCGTGCACCAGGGCCTGTTGCGCCGGAAGGAACATCCGCTCGGTGAGGCCGCGTTCGTGGACCATCGCGATCAGGTGCGGGCGCTCGCGCAGGTCGCGGCGCAGGGTCCGGGCCACCGACAGGATCCGGTCGGCGGGGGTGCGGCCGGCCGGCCGGATCGCGCCCATCTCCTCCACCGTGCGCCGCACGAGGGCGTCGAGCAGGGATTCGCGGTTGCCGACGTGCCAGTAGATGGAGGTCACCGCGGTGCCCAGCTCCGCGGCCAGTTTGCGCATGGTGAGGGCGGCCGGGCCGTGCTGCTTGACCAGGGACGCGGCGGCGTCCAGCACCTCGTCACGGGTCAGCGTGCTTCTGGCCATGGATGCGGTCCACCCGTCTGTCGGTCCGTCAGTTCTCGTCCGTGCAGGGGTATTTACCCTTCATCGCCGTCGGTGTAACTGTGTTACAGATCCGACTGGCCCCCAAGGCGAGGGATGGTGCGAGACATGGCACGCGTACGGTACGGAGCGCGGACCGAGGCCGAGATCGCGGCCTCGCGCGAGAAGAGTTCCCGCCTCCCCGACATCTGGTCCACCGGTGTGGTGGCCGTCTGGGAGAGCGACCCGGACGTGGTGGCGGCGGTCCTGCCCCCGCCGCTCAAGCCGGCCGACCGCCCGCTCGTCCGGGCCAACATCAGCAGGGTCGACCTCCCCGGCTACCCCCTCGGCGCCGGCTCGGTGGCCGTCGCCGCCCAGCACGGCGGGGTCGAGGGCTGGTACCCGCTGGTCATGCCGATGACCCACGAGCGCGCCCTGACCGGCGGCCGCGAGGTCTTCGGCGAACCCAAGAAGCTGGGCGAGGTCACCGTCGAACGCGAGGGTCTGGTCGTACGGGCCTCCCTCGCCCGGCACGGCATCGCCTTCGTCGAGGTGCGCGGCGCGGTCGACCGCGTCCTGCCACTGCCCGAACCCGCCCAGAAGACCGACTTCTACTTCAAGTTCCTGCCCGCCGTGGACGGTTCGGGGTTCGACGCCGACCCGGTGCTCGTGCACTGCATCCGCAACGAGAAGGTCCGCAAGCTCGAGCACATCACCGGTGACGTGGTGCTGCGCGAGTCCATGTTCGATCCGATCGCCGACCTCCCCGTCCGCCGCGTCGTGGAGATCACCATCGGCGAGAAGACCACCGACCAGAAGGGCAAGGTCGTCGAACGGGTCAGCGCCCAGGCCCTGCTCCCGTACATCCACCAGCGGTACGACGACCCGATGCAGATCCTGGACGGGCCGCCCGAGGGGAGCGTGTGACGTGCGACTCGAACCGGGACAGGTGGCCGTCGTCACCGGAGCCGCCGGCGGCATCGGCCTCGCCATGGCCCGCCGCTTCGCCGCCGAGGGGCTGAAGGTCGTCCTCGCCGACGTGGAGGAGGACGCCCTGCGCAAGGCCGCCGACGGCCTCGCCGCGGACGGGGCCGAGGTACTCGCCAGGACCGTCGACGTCAGCGACCGCGACTGCGTGGTCTCCCTCGCCGACGCCGTGTACGAGGCCTTCGGCGCGGTCCACGTGCTCTGCAACAACGCGGGCGTCGGCTCGGGCGCCGAGGGCCGCATGTGGGAGCACGAGCCCAACGACTGGAAATGGGCCTTCTCCGTCAACGTGTGGGGCGTCTTCCACGGCATCCAGGCCTTCGTCCCGCGCATGATCGCCGCCGGCGAGCCGGGACACGTCGTCAACACCTCCTCCGGCGACGGCGGCATCGCCCCGCTGCCCACCGCCTCCGTCTACGCCGTCACCAAGGCGGCCGTGGTCACGATGACCGAGTCCCTGTACGCCCACCTCAAGGCGGAGGGCGCGGCCGTCGGCGCCTCCGTCCTCTTCCCCGGGCCGCACATGCTGCGCACCGGGCTGTGGGAGTCGCACCGCAACCGGCCCGAGCGGTACGCGAAGCAGCGCCCGCGCAAGACCCCGTACCGCAGCCTCGACCAGTACGAGGCCGCGATGAAGCAGGCCGGACACGAGGTGAACTTCACCCCGGTCGAGGACGTCGCCGAGCACGTGGTCGACGGCATCCGCGCCGACCGCTTCTGGATGCTCCCGCCAAGCGAGCACAGCGACCGGCAGATCCGCGCCCGGTCGCAGTCGATGCTCGACCGCGCCAACCCCGCCTACCTGGAGAGCTTCATCCTCGACTGAGGAGCGTCTGCCGTGAGTGACACACCGTACGAAGACCCGTACCTGATCATCTCCTCCGACTGCCACGCGGGCCTGCCCACCGAGCAGTACCGCCCCTACCTGGACTCCCGCTTCCACCCCCAGTTCGACGAGTTCCTCGGCCAGCGCGACGCACGCCGCGCGGAGGCCACCCGGCTGGGCGTCCGCAACGAGGCCTTCGCCGAGAAGTGGTTCCACGACCACGAGGAAGGCCTCAAGGGCGGCTGGGACACGGCGCAGCGCCTGAAGGAGCTCGACGGCGACGGCGTGGCCGCCGAGGTCGTCTTCCCCGACGCGGACGCCGTCGACAGTCAGACCGCGGCCCCCTTCGGAGTGGGCCTCGGCCTGTCCGGCGATCAGGACCCCGCACTGGGCATGGCGGGCGCCCAGGCGCACAACCGCTGGCTCGCCGAGTTCGTGTCCCGCAATCCCGAGCGGCACTGCGGGGTCGCCCTGCTCCCCATCACCGGGGAGCCGGACACGGTCGTCGCCGAGATCCACCGGGCCAAGGAATCGGGGCTCGGCGCGCTGATGATCCCCTCGATGTGGGTGGACAAGGCGCCCTACCACGACCGCCGCTACGACCCGGTCTGGGCGGCCGCCGCCGAGACCGCGATGCCGATCGTGACCCACTCCGGGGCCGCGCCCCGCCACGAGTACGGCGACCACCTCGGCATCTACGTCTCCGAGGTCACCTGGTGGCCCGCCCGGCCTCTCTGGTTCCTGCTCTGGTCCGGGGTCTTCGAGCGGCACCCGGGCCTGAAGTTCGGGGTGGCCGAGTCCGGCTGCTGGTGGCTGCCGAACCAGCTCTGGTTCATGGACCGCCTCTACCTCGGCGCGCACGGCGGCAAGAAGCTCTCGCCCTTCGCGGAGCTGAAGCGCCCGCCGAGCGAGTACCTGGACCGCCAGGTCTTCGTCTGCGCGACGAACACCAAGCGCCGCGAACTGGCCCAGCGCTACGAGATCGGCGTGGACAACATCCTGTGGGGATCGGACTTCCCGCACCCCGAGGGCACCTGGCCCGACACCCGGAACTGGCTGCGCAGGACCTTCCACGACATCCCGGTCTCGGAGACCCGCCGGATGCTGGGCCTGGCCGCGGCCGAGGTCTTCGGCTTCGACACGGACAAGCTGGCACCGGTGGCCCGCCGCATCGGCCCCACCCCGGCCGAGCTGGGCCAGTCCCCGGACCAGGCGGCGGTGGAGGCCTCCTGGTCCCGCTCCCGCGAGGTGGGCCGGCACTGGCTGACCGAGAACGACTTCCCGGTCCTGGGGGTGTCGCCGTGACGGAGGACCGCTACACCGTCATCTCGGCCGACTGCCACGCGGGCGCCGACCTGCTGGACTACAAGCCGTACCTGGAGAAGCGGTACCACGAGGACTTCGACGCCTGGGCCGCCTCGTACGTGAACCCGTACGAGGACCTCCTGGCCGACACGGCGGACCGGAACTGGAACTCGGCGCGCCGCCTGGCCGAACTCGAAGCGGACGGCATCGTCGCGGAAGTCCTCTTCCCCAACACCATCCCGCCGTTCTTCCCCAAGGCCTCCCTGATGGCCCAGCCGCCGACGGCCGCGGAGTACGCGATGCGCTGGGCCGGCCTCCAGGCGCACAACCGCTGGCTGGCGGAGTTCTGCGCGGACGCGCCGGGCCGCCGGGCGGGCGTCGCGCAGATCCTGCTGAACGACGTGGACGCGGCGGTGCAGGAGATCCGCCGCACGAAGGAGGCGGGCCTCACGGGCGGCATCCTGCTGCCCGGAGTCCCGCCCGGCTCCACGGTCCCGGAGCTCTACTCGGCGGCGTACGACCCGATCTGGGCGGTGTGCGCCGAGCTGGACGTGCCGGTCAACCACCACGGCGGCTCCGCCTCCCCGCCGCTCGGCGACGAACCGGCGGCCCGGGCCGTGTTCATGGTGGAGACCACCTGGTTCTCGCACCGCGCCCTGTGGCACCTCGTCTTCGGCGGCGCCTTCCGCCGCCACCCGGGCCTCAAGCTGGTCCTGACGGAGCAGGGCTCCGGCTGGATCCCGGGCGTGCTGGAGATGCTGGACTACTACCACGGCCGGCTGGTCGCGGCCTCGGGCACGGCCGAGTCCAAGTTCGGGGCGGGCCTGGCGGACGCGATGGGCCGGGGCCCGAGCGAGGTCTGGCGGGACAACTGCTTCGTGGGGGCGAGCTTCATGCGTCCCCACGAGGTCCCGCTGCGGGAGCGGATCGGCCTCGACAAGATCATGTGGGGCAGCGACTACCCCCACGACGAGGGCACCACGCCCTTCTCCCGCGAAGGCCTCCGCATCGCCTACGCGGGCCTCCCGCGCGAGGAGGTCGCGGCGATGGTCGGCGGCAACGCGGCCCGCGTCTACGGCTTCGACCTCTCCCTCCTGGACGCGGTCGCCGCCAAGCACGGCCCGCTGGTCTCGGAGGTGGCCGAACCCCTGACGCACGTCCCGCCGGGCGCGACCAGCCCGGCGTTCGCCCGAGGGGGCTCGGTCCGGGTCTGGTGACACCCGGGCCCCGCCGGAGCGGTTCACGGCAGGTACGTGATCCGCTCCGGCGGGAAGAGCTCCGCACCGAGCAGCTCTGTGTCCCGGTACGCCTGGACGGTCAGCTCCGGCAGCGCGGCGAGGGGCCTGAGGTCCACCGTGCCGCAGGCGCTGAACCCGAGGGAGGTCAGCTCTGTGAGCTCCCGCCAGGCGCCGGTCCCGGAGGTGAGCCGGCAATCGGAGAGGAACACGGATCCCAGCCGGGGGAACCGGAGCAGCTCCCCGGGGTCGAGTTCGTGGTGGTGGATCACCTGCAGACGGGTGAGGTCCGGCACCCGCTTCATGTCCCGCAGTTGCCGGCCTTGCAGGTGCGAGGTGATGCTCAGGAAGTCCAGGTCCGGCCAGCGCTCCAGACCGTCCAGGGACACCCCCTCCGTACCCTCGAAGAGGGACAGGGAGGTCAGCGCCTGCGTTCCCGGGAGGTCTCCGACGGACCGGTGGCCGCCGAGCGAGGAGAGACCGAGGGAGACGAGGCCGGACAGCCGCTCCAAGGCCCGCAACGCGATCCGGCGGCTGCCGAACGTGTAGAGGTGCCGCAACGGCAGTTCCGACAGCGGGCCGAGCTCCGTCAGGGCGGTGCAGTCGTTCAGGGCGAGGTACTCCAGCTCCCGCAGAGCGGCCAGCGGGCCGAGATCGGTCAGTTCGGGCGAACTCAGCAGGTACAGCGCGCGCAGGCCGCGTCGGCGCGCGATCTCGGCGGGGATTTTCCGCACCTCGAACAGCCGCAGGCGGTCGAAGTGCCCGAGCACGTCCAGACAGGCGAGTTGCTGCGGCGTCCTCGCGGACAGCACGCTCTCGCCCAGGGTGGCGTCGGCGAGAACCTCCTCGGCGTACGCGCGCGCCTCGAATCGACCCCAGGCGTCGTCGAGTTCGATCGCGGCCTTCGGGCGCGTGTCCGCGCGGAACCGGCGGATCACCGACAGGGCGCGCTCCCCGCCGACGAGGGCCGCCGTACGGATCACCGCCGCCGCTTCCAGCTCGCCCAGGCCGTCCGCCGGGGACGGAAGCAGGTCGAGGACCAGTTCGCCCGCCCGCGCCAGCTCCTCGGCCTGCTCCGGGCGGCGCGGCGGCACCAGTTCCGCGGTCCGCGTCTGGACCTCGGCCCGGACGGCCGGATCCAGCTCCGGGGCATGTTCGAGGCAAGCCGCCGCAAGCAGGACCAGGCGGCTCCGGGCACCCTTGGCCTTGTCCGCGCGCCGGAGCAGACCCCGCAGCAGGCGGGTGCGTTCATCGGTGCGGGCGTGGCCCACGGCCATGCCGACGACGTCGTCCCAGGTGTCGTCGTGGGCGTTCTTCACCAGGACTCCGAAGTCCCGGGATTCCACCGCCGCCTTGGCGCCCAGATAGTCCTGGAACGTGCGGTGGACGAAGTCCACCGACCCCTTCACCGGTTCGCGCAGCAGCCCGCTGCGGATCAGCAGGTGCGAGACCACCTGCTCCGCGCTGCCCTGCTCGCGCACCTGCGGCATCGCGTCGAGCCACCCGTCCACCATCTCGACGGCCTCGTCACGGCCCGCCTCCAGCCGGCCGTTGCGGATCAGCCAGTACGCGAAGCGCTGGAGCAGGGCGATCTGCTCGTCGCGGGTCAGGTAGACCCCCTCGACCGCGCTGATCTCCCGCTCGGTGTCCCGCCGGACCAGCAGCATGTCGAGGGCCGCGTCGTACAGCTCCTTGCGGGCCCGCGGCAGCTGCATGTGCCGGTCCTGGTTCAGCGCACACAGCAGCGCGCACATCAGCGGGTTGGTCGCCAGCCGGGCCAGGTCGCGGCGGGCTCCCACGGCTTCCAGCAGCGAGGCCTCGTACGCGTCCGCCTCCTCCCCTTCCGCCCGGGCCGCCGCGTGCCAGTGCCTGACGAAGGCCCGGATGTCCCTCTGCTCCATCGCCAGCATGGAATGCGTCGCGAATCCCAGGCCCGCGAGCCAGTCGTCCGGGATCGCGGACGGCCTGGTGGTCACCACGTACCGGGCCTTCGGGAAGGCGGTGACGAGCGAGCGCAGCCAGGTCTCCGTCCGGGCGCGCAGCCGCTGCGGTACCTCGTCCACGCCGTCCACGAGGACCAGCGCCCGTCCGCTGCCCATGAGGTCCTCCACCCAGCCGGGCGGTGCGGCCAGCGGGACCCCGGCGGCGCGCAGGAAGTCTTCGGGAAGCGGCAGGCCGCCGGACGAGGTGAAGGAGCGCAGGCGCAGCACGAACGGGACGCAGGTGCTCCACGGCCCGTCCGCCCGCCGGGCCGCGTTGAGGGCCAGCCACTGCACCAGCGTGCTCTTGCCCGAACCCGCCGGACCGCGCAGGAGCACCCGCTCGGCCGACGCGAGCGCCTGCTCCGCCCGCACCGGGGTCGGGTGCGCCTCCGGCTCGCCCGGCGGCAGGGGCTGCCCGCCGCTCACCGCGAGGCTGATGTAGGCCACGTCCAGCGGCCACTCCTGCCGGGAACGGCTGAGCGTGAGCCCGAAGAGCTGGAGCCGGCCGTGCGTCTCGGCGACGTAGCGCGCGTACCGCTCCTCGAAGGCGTACGCCGCTCCGCCCCCGGCGCTGTCGAGCCGTTCCAGTGAGCGCGCCAACTGCCCCGTGCGCCGGACCAGTTCCACATCCGTCCGGGCCCCGAAGCCCGGCAGGGTCGTCGCGTACTCCACCGCGTGCGTGCAGCACAGGGCGATCAGGCGCCGGTACAGGGCGTCCGCGGCATCGCCGAGCCCCGGAGGGGGAGGCGGCAGGGCCGCCGCCAGGGCGGCCGGGTCGAGGTCCGCCGCGAACAGGGCTGCCGCGTCCAGGGTGCCCAGAGCCGCGAAGGCGTCGCCGACCGCCGTCACCACCGCCAGGCGTTCGTGGTCAGGGAGGCGGGCCGTGGCCTCGCCCAGGCGGGACGCGAGAACCTCCGTGAGGCGGCGGATCTCCGCCCCGCCCAGCTCGGCCGGGCGGCGCCAGCGCTGCGCCGGGCGGACCGGGTCCGCCGCCAGGCCCGCCCCCGGCGCCCGCGCCACGAGGGACTTCACCAGCGCCCCCGCCGCCGTACCCGCGACCCGTAAGAGAACCGTCTCGAACCCCGTCATCCCCCGCCCTCCCCTTCGGCCCGGACATCATCTCCTGAACCCGCGGTAACCCCGATGGATACCGATCGGTAACAACCCCTAGCGGCACCCCGGAAGGCGCCTCTATGGTGCGCACATGCCGAACCTGCCCGATGTCGTGCTGTGGTCCATACCGGCCTTCGTGCTGCTCACCGTCCTGGAGATGGTGAGCTACCGGATCCATCCCGACGAGGACGCCGCCGGGTACGAGACCAAGGACGCCGTCACGAGCATCACCATGGGGCTCGGCAGCATCGGCTTCGACCTGCTGTGGAAGATCCCGGTCGTCGCGGTCTTCACCGCGGTCTACGAACTCACCCCGCTGCGGGTGCCGTTCCTGTGGTGGACCGCCCTGCTGATGCTGCTCGCCCAGGACTTCCTCTACTACTGGCAGCACCGGCTCCACCACGTCATCCGCATCCTGTGGGCGTGCCACGTGGTCCACCACAGCAGTCGGCGGTTCAACCTCACCACGGCCCTGCGCCAGCCCTGGACCAGCGCCACCACCTGGTGGTTCTACCTCCCGATGGTGGCCCTCGGGGTGCACCCCGCGGCGATCCCGTTCTGCTACGGGATCAACCTCCTCTACCAGTTCTGGGTCCACACCGAGCGCATCGGGAAGCTGCCCCGCCCCTACGAGTACGTCTTCAACACCCCCTCCCACCACCGCGTCCACCACGCCTCGCAGGGCGGCTACCTGGACCGCAACTTCGGCGGGATCCTCATCCTCTGGGACCGGATGTTCGGCTCGTGGGTGGGGGAGACGGAGCGCCCCGTCTACGGGCTGACCAAGAACATCGACACCCACAACCCGCTGCGCGTGGCCACCCACGAGTACGCCGCGATCGCCCGCGACGTCCGCGCCGCGAGCAGCTGGCGCGAGCGCGCCGGCCGGGTGTTCCGCGGCCCCGGCTGGCAGCCGGCATCCACGCCCCCGCCCGCCCCCGCCGACTCCCGGACCGAGGCCGCCCCCGCAGCGGAGCCCGCCGCGTGAGCGCCACCGAGTCCGCGTCGGCCCGTACGCCCTCCTGGGCCCGCCCCGCACCCGACGGACGAGCCGGAACCGCCCCCCGGATCCTGCTCGCCGCCTTCCTCGCCGCCACCGCCGTCGACCTCGGCTCCCTGCTCGCCGACTGGCACCTCGGGCACGTCCTCGCGAAGCCGCTGCTCATGCCCCTGCTGGTGGCGTACGTCCTCACGCGCGGCGCCCCCCGGCTGCTGGTCGCCGCGCTGCTGTTCGGCTGGGGCGGGGACCTCGCCCTGCTCTTCGACGCCGAGGCCGCCTTCCTGATCGGCATGGGCTCCTTCGCCGCCGGGCACGTCTGCTACCTCGTGCTCTTCGGCAAGCGCGCCGCGAACCCGCTGCTCGGCGGCGCGTACGCCCTCGCGCTCATCGGCACCGTCGCGATGCTCTGGGCGGACCTCCCGGCCGGCCTGCGCGTCCCGGTCGCCGGCTACAGCCTGCTGCTCACCGCCATGGCCTACCGCTCCAGCGCCCTGGGGCTCCGGGCCGGGATCGGCGGAGCGCTGTTCCTGATCTCCGACACCCTCATCGCCACCGGCGTCGCCGCATGGCCCCAGCTCCCCAGGCCGGACTTCTGGATCATGGCCACGTACATCGCGGCCCAGTACCTGCTGGCCACGGGCGCGACCGACCGCGAGGCAGGCGTACGGTAGGGAGGTCTTACAAGACTCAACCATCCCCTAGCCGGAGGACTGCCCCACCATGCGCGCCACCGTCATCCACGGCCCGCACGACATCCGCGTGGAGGAGGTGCCCGACGCTGCGATCCAGCGCCCCGAGGACGCCGTCGTCCGCGTCCTGCGTTCCTGCATCTGCGGCAGCGACCTGTGGGCCTACCGCGGCGAGGCCGCGCGCCTGCCCGGTCAGCGGATCGGCCACGAGTTCCTCGGCGTCGTCGAGGAGACCGGTTCCGCCGTATCCGCCCTGCGCGCCGGCGACCTGGTCGTCGCACCCTTCATGTGGTCCGACGGCACCTGCGACTTCTGCTCCGAGGGCCTGTACACCTCCTGCGTGCACGGCGGCTTCTGGGGCTCGGTCGGCCACGACGGCGGCCAGGGCGAGGCCGTCCGCGTCCCGCACGCCGACGGCACCCTGGTGAAGCTGCCCGCCGCGGCCGTCTCCGACGACCACCTGCTGACCGGGCTGCTCGCGCTCTCCGACGTCATGGGCACCGGGCACCACGCCGCGCTGGGCGCGGGCGTGCGCAAGGGCTCCACCGTCGCCGTCGTCGGTGACGGCGCGGTCGGCCTGTGCGGCGTCCTCGCCGCCCGGCGCCTCGGCGCCGAGCGGATCATCGCACTGGGCCGCCACAGTGCCCGTACGGACATCGCCAAGCTCTTCGGGGCCACCGAGGTCGTCGCCGAGCGCGGGGAGGCCGCCGAGGCGGCCGTCCGCGAGCTCACCGGCGGCCAGGGCGCGCACGCCGTCATCGAGGCGGTCGGCACGGAGCAGTCCATGCGCACCGCCGTGAACATCACCCGCGACGGCGGGGCCATCGGCTACGTCGGCGTGCCGCACGGCAGCGGCACCGGTCTCGACCTCGGCGTGATGTTCGACCGCAACATCACCCTGCGCGGGGGAGTGGCCCCGGTCCGCGCCTACATCCCGGAGCTGCTGGAGGACGTGCTCAGCGGAGCCATCGACCCGGCGCCCGTCTTCGACCGGGCCGTGTCCCTGGACGAGGTGCCCGGCGGCTACCGCGCGATGGACGACCGCAGCGCGCTCAAGGTGCTGATCAAGCCCTGACAGCCGGTACGCAGAAGGGCCGGGCGGGATGGTTCCCGCCCGGCCCCTTCCGCGTTTCAGCCGGTTGCCTGAGGCCTTCAGCCGGTTACTTGACGGCCTTCAGCGCGTCGACCACGCCGTAGCCGTAGTAGCCCGTCTGGCCCCACTTGCTCTGGCAGGTGGTGGCGTCGATCAGGGTGCCGGCGCTGTTGTAGATCTGCGCCGGGCACTCCGCCTTCGTGGCCTGGCTCTTGAGCATGGCCTGGATCTGCGAGGGCGTGGCCGACGGGTGGGCGCTCTTGAGGAGCGCCGCGACGCCCGCCACGTGCGGGGCGGCCATCGAGGTGCCCTGCTTGTAGCCGTACCCGCCGCCCAGGACGGTGGACAGCACGCGGCCGTTGGCGTCCGGGGTGGCCGGTATCTGCCACTTGTCGCCACCGGGGCCGGCGACGTCCACGACTCCGAGGCCGTAGCTGGAGTAGTACGAGCGCAGGCCCTTGTCACCGGTCGCCGACACCGTGACCACACCCGGCAGCTGGGTGGGCAGGTCCAGGCAGACCTTGGGGTCGATGGTGCGCGGCCCCGGGGTGGTGTCGTTCGGGCTCGAGTCGTCCAGGATCGAGTCCGCGGCGAGGTCGTGGTTGGAGTTGCCGGCCGAGGCCACGTGGAGCGTGCCCTTGCGCTCGGCGTACTTGGTGGCCCGGCCGATGGCCTCCACCAGCGCCTTCTGGTCGTCGTCCGACTTGCAGTTGTAGAGCCAGGGGTCGACGTAGTAGCTGTTGTTGGTCACCTCGATCCCCTTCTCGGCGGCGAACATGAAGCCGCAGACGACCGCCTCGGTGAAGAAGAGGCTCGTCCCGGGCTCGCTCACCTTGATCGCGGCGATCTTCACGCCGGGCGCGACACCGCTGATGCCGACGCCGTTGCGCGGGGCCGCGATGGTGCCGGCCACGTGCGTGCCGTGGTCGCTGCCGTCCGCGTACGGACGCCAGGCGCCCTCGGAGGTGTCCGCGACACCGCCGACGCAGTTGGCCGACTGCTCCTTGGAGAAGTTCGGCGCGAGATCGGGGTGAGTGTCGTCGACACCTGTGTCGATGACGCCCACGGTGACGTCCTGGCTGCCATCGTTGATCTGGTGAGCCTGATCGGCCTTGATCGTCCGCAGGTCCCACTGGTTGGGCTCCAGCGGCTCCTGACCCTCCTGGGCCGCCGCTGCCGCCTTGGCGGCGTCCGCCGCGCTCAGCTGCTGGGTCGTGCCCTCGTCGGTGGTCTGCACCGCCTGGAGGGGGGCCGTACGGGTGGCGCCTACCGAGACGAACAGGCCGCGGTTGGCCCGCAGCTGCTGGGCGAAGCCGGGGTTCTGGGAGTGCGCGACGATGACCCCGATCTGCTCATAGGCCGTCACCACCGTTCCGCCGGCCCGCTCGATGGCCTTCTTCGCCGCCTGCACCGTGGCATACGCGTTCAGGTTCGCCACGTACGACAGCTTGGGGCCGGTCGTCCCGGCCGCCGAAGCCGCAGCCGCGTCCGCCGTGTTGCCCAGCGGCGCCGCGGAAGCGGACACCGAGGGCAGGAAGGCGAGCGAGGCGGTGAGCGCCAGGCCGACCGGTACGGCGAGAGCACGCCGGCGGCCGGATCCCAGATGAGCCATGGGTTCTCCACATCATCCTTGAAAAGAAGCCGTCCGGACGTGGTCACGGCGGACGGGTTCATGACATGGGGAACTTAGTGCCGGTGTTCCCCTCTGCGCCATCAGTTCGAGGAATCAGTTTTCAAAGAACCGCCAGGTGTTGAACCGTCCCGACGCGCCGGCCGTGCCGTTGACAGGGGGCGTCAGCACCACCGTCCCCCACACGGAGGTTGTTTTGTCCGTCGTCCCCACCGCACCCGCGTCACAAGGAGAGCCCCCCGTGACCACCGAAGCAGCGCCGCCGCCGGGCAGCGCCGGAACGCCCCCGGCGCATCCCGGCCCCACGGCCGAAGAATTCGGAATCGTCCAGAAGAGTGCCGAGTTCGCCGAACTGCGCCGCTCCTACCGATCCTTCGCCTTTCCGCTCACCGTGGCGTTCATCGCCTGGTACCTGCTCTACGTGCTGCTGTCCAGCTACGCGGGCGGCTTCATGGGGACCAAGCTCTTCGGGAACATCAACGTCGCCCTCGTCCTCGGCCTCGCCCAGTTCGCGACGACCTTCCTGATCGCCTGGCTGTACTCGCGGCACGCCGCCGCCAAGCTGGACCCCAAGGCTTCGGCCATCAAGGCAAGGATGGAGGGCGGGAAGTGAGCGGCACGCTCCACCTGACGACGACTGCGACGACGACGGTCGCCGCCGGTGCCTCCGAGCACCGCCCGCTGATCATCACCCTGTTCGGACTGTTCGTCGTCGCCACCCTGATCATCACCGTCTGGGCCGGCCGCCAGACCAAGGACGCGGCCGACTTCTACGCCGGCGGCCGCCAGTTCACCGGCTTCCAGAACGGCCTCGCCATCTCCGGCGACTACATGTCCGCCGCGTCCTTCCTCGGCATCGCCGGAGCCATCGCCCTCTTCGGCTACGACGGCTTCCTGTACTCCATCGGCTTCCTCGTCGCCTGGCTGGTCGCCCTGCTGCTCGTCGCCGAGCCGCTGCGCAACTCCGGCCGCTACACCATGGGCGACGTCCTCGCGTACCGGATGCGCCAGCGGCCCGTGCGCACCGCCGCGGGCACCTCCACCATCGTGGTCTCGATCTTCTACCTGCTCGCCCAGATGGCAGGCGCCGGCGTGCTCGTCTCGCTGCTCCTCGGCATCACCAGCGACGGCGGCAAGGTCGCGGTCGTCGCGCTGGTCGGCGTACTGATGATCGTCTACGTGACGATCGGCGGCATGAAGGGCACCACCTGGGTCCAGATGATCAAGGCCGTCCTGCTCATCGCGGGCGCCCTGCTGATCACCTTCCTGGTGCTGGTGAAGTTCAACTTCAACATCTCCGCGCTGCTCGGACAGGCCGCCGAGAACAGCGGCCAGGGCACCAAGTTCCTCGAACCGGGGCTCAAGTACGGCAAGGACTCGCTCAGCAAGCTGGACTTCATCTCGCTCGGCCTCGCCCTGGTGCTCGGCACCGCCGGCCTGCCGCACATCCTGATCCGCTTCTACACCGTGCCCACGGCCCAGGCCGCCCGCAAGTCCGTGAACTGGGCCATCGGCATCATCGGCGCCTTCTACCTGATGACGATCGCCCTCGGCTTCGGAGCCGCCGCACTGCTCAAGCGGGCCGACATCCTGGCCTCGAACAAGGCGGGCAACACCGCGGCCCCGCTGCTCGCCCAGGAGATCGGCGGCGGCGCGGACTCCACCGGCGGCGCGATCCTGCTCGCCGTGATCTCCGCGGTCGCCTTCGCCACGATCCTCGCCGTGGTCGCGGGCCTCACCCTGGCCTCGTCCTCGTCCTTCGCGCACGACCTCTACGTCAACGTCATCCGCAAGGGCAAGGCCACCGAGAAGGAGGAGGTGCGCGCGGCCCGCTGGTCCACCGTGGTCATCGGCGCCGTCGCCATCGGCCTCGGCGCCCTCGCCCGCGACCTGAACGTCGCCGGCCTGGTCGCCCTCGCCTTCGCGGTCGCCGCGTCCGCCAACCTGCCGACGATCCTCTACAGCCTCTTCTGGAAGCGCTTCACCACCCAGGGAGCGCTCTGGTCGATCTACGGCGGCCTGATCTCGGCCGTGGGCCTGGTGCTGTTCTCCCCGGTGGTCTCCGGGAAGCCCACCTCGATGTTCAAGGACGCCGACTTCTACTGGTTCCCGCTGGAGAACCCCGGCATCATCTCCATCCCGCTCGGCTTCCTGCTGGGCTGGCTGGGGACCGTCCTGTCCAAGGAGGAGGCCGACCCCCAGAAGTTCGCCGAGCTGGAGGTCCGCTCCCTCACCGGAACAGGCGCTCACTGAGACCGTCCGCACACCCAGCGTGGCCGCGTCGTACTTCCGTACGACGCGGCCATGTCGGCTCTCGTCCGTTCGGGCACCACTGGATGTAACAGGCGTCGCGTAGGCTCGATTAATCGAACCTCTACAGATCCGGACAGGGGAGGGGGCCCACAGTGCTTCTCGACACCTACGGCCGCGTGGCCACTGACCTGCGCGTCTCGCTGACCGACCGGTGCAATCTCCGCTGTACCTACTGCATGCCCGAAGAGGGACTGCAATGGCTCGGCAAGTCCGATCTGCTCAGCGACGACGAGATCGTCCGGCTGATCCGCATCGCCGTCACCCGGCTCGGCATCACCGAGGTCCGCTTCACCGGCGGCGAGCCGCTGCTCCGCCCCGGCCTGGTCGGGATCGTCGAGCAGTGCGCGGCCCTGGAGCCGCGACCCAAGATGTCCCTGACCACCAACGGTATCGGCCTCAAGCGCACCGCGCAGGCCCTGAAGGCCGCCGGCCTGGACCGGGTGAACGTCTCCCTGGACACCCTGCGGCCCGAGGTCTTCAAGACCCTCACCCGCCGTGACCGGCACAAGGACGTCATCGACGGCATGGCCGCGGCCCGCGAGGCCGGCCTCACCCCCGTCAAGGTCAACGCCGTCCTGATGCCCGGGCTCAACGACGACGAGGCCCCCGACCTGCTGGCCTGGGCCGTGGAGAACGAGTACGAGCTCCGCTTCATCGAGCAGATGCCCCTCGACGCCCAGCACGGCTGGAAGCGCGAGGGCATGATCACCGCCGGTGACATCCTCCAGTCGCTGCGGACCCGCTTCACGCTCACCGAGGAAGGCGCCGACGAACGCGGCTCCGCCCCGGCCGAGCGCTGGGTGGTCGACGGCGGCCCGGCCACCGTCGGCGTCATCGCCTCCGTCACCCGCCCCTTCTGCGGAGCCTGCGACCGTACGAGGCTCACGGCCGACGGCCAGGTCCGTACGTGCCTGTTCGCCACCGAGGAATCGGACCTGCGGGCCGCGCTGCGCTCGGGCGCCCCGGACGAGGAGATCGCCCGGCTGTGGAAGGTGGCGATGTGGGGCAAGAAGGCCGGGTCCGGTCTCGACGACCCGTCCTTCCTGCAGCCCGACCGCCCCATGTCGGCGATCGGCGGCTGAGGCCGGAGCCTCCCGGGCGGGGCGCGGCGCGGCGGGGCGGGGCGGTCAGCGGGGGCGTTCCGAGCCCTCCGGCTGCACCCACTCGCCGAGCTCCACCACGTCCTTGAGGAAACCGCGCACACCCAGGAACTGGGAGAGGTGTTCGCGGTGCTCCTCGCACGCCAGCCAGGTCTTGCGGCGCTCCGGCGTGTGCAGCTTCGGGTTGTTCCACGCCAGCACCCAGACGGCTGCGTCACGGCAGCCCTTGGCGGAGCAGGTGGGGGTTTCGGTCTCAGGGGAGGTCACGCCTCAACCCTACAAACCGACCGGACGGAAAGGCGACGCCGGGCAGCCACGGGGGGAGCTGCCCGGCGTCGGTCCGTCGCTCCGACGGGGGATGCGGAGCGCGTAGGCAGTATGTCACGCAGGACCCGGTACGGTGCACCGGAACTTCATGATTGATCTGAGGTTTTCCTGAGGTTTCCCGCGTCCAGCGCAGGCCGTACGGGAGCCGGGATGAAGTGCGAGGGCAGCGAAGGGGCCGACTCGCGTCCCGCGTTGGCGATGACCACGGCGACGTAGGGGAGCAGGGCGCCCGCGACCAGCGTCACGATCGCCACCGGGCGCTGCACGTTCCACAACAGCACCGTCGCGATGACCGACAGGGTCCTGATGCCCATCGAGATCACGTATCGGCGCTGACGGCCCCGTACGTCCTCGGCGAGCCCCATCCGCGCGCCGGTGATCCGGAAGACCTCGGACCCGTTCCGCTTCTGCCGCTTCGTCCGCTCCACGCTCCACCACCCGATCACCCGCCGGACACTCTCCCCGGCCCGGACCCTCCCACGGTACGCCGCCGCCTCCCCGCGCGGGACGAGGGGGTTCCCCCGAACGGTGCTGCCCGGAATGCGCGCTGCGCCGTACGGGCCGAGACTGGGCCCACGTGCGCACAACGCGCCAGGAGGAGGCTCGACATGCATTGGTTGTGGGCGATCATCGTCGGTTTCGTGCTGGGCCTGATAGCCCGGGCCATCCTGCCGGGCAAGCAGCACCAGCCCCTGTGGCTGACCACCGTCTTCGGCATCATCGGCGGCGTGCTCGGCAATGCCGTCGCCACCTGGATCGGTGTCGAGGACACCCGGGGCATCGACTGGGTCCGGCACCTGCTGCAGCTGGCCGGAGCGGTCGTCGTGGTCGGCCTCGGCGAGATGGTCTACGGGGCGGTGCGGGGCAAGAAGCGCCATATGACCTAGAGGCCGCGGGTATGACGGAGGGCCGGCCGGACGCGTGTCCGAACCGGCCCTGCGTCATGCGGATCAGGCGCCGGTGACCTCGACCGCCGCCAGGTTCTTCTTGCCGCGGCGCAGCACCAGCCAACGCCCGTGCAGCAGGTCCTCCTTGGCGGGGACCGCGTCCTCGGCCGTCACCTTCACGTTGTTCACGTAGGCGCCGCCCTCCTTCACGGTCCGCCGGCCGGCCGACTTGCTCGCGACCAGGCCCGTCTCCGCCAGCAGGTCCACCACCAGGCCGAGCTCCGCCACCCGGGCGTGCGGCAGTTCCGACAGGGCCGCGGCCAGCGTGGCCTCGTCCAGCTCCGCCAGCTCCCCCTGCCCGAACAGCGCCTTCGACGCGGCGATCACGGCGGCGCACTGGTCGGCGCCGTGCACCAGCGTGGTCAGCTCCTCCGCCAGCGCCCGCTGCGCGGCGCGCGCCTGCGGCCGCTCGGCGGTCTGCGCCTCCAGCGCCTCCAGCTCCTCGCGGCTCTTGAAGGACAGGATCCGCATGTAGGTGGAGATGTCGCGGTCGTCCACGTTCAGCCAGAACTGGTAGAACGCGTACGGCGTGGTCATCTCCGGGTCCAGCCAGACGGCCCCGCCCTCGGTCTTGCCGAACTTGGTGCCGTCCGCCTTGACCATCAGCGGGGTCGCCATCGCGTGCACGACCGCGCCCGGCTCGACCCGGTGGATCAGGTCGAGGCCGGCCGTCAGGTTGCCCCACTGGTCGGAGCCGCCCTGCTGGAGCACGCAGCCGTGGCGCCGGTACAGCTCCAGGAAGTCCATGCCCTGGAGCAGCTGGTAGCTGAACTCCGTGTAGCTGATGCCCTGGTCGGACTCCAGCCGCTTGGCGACCGAGTCCTTCGTCAGCATCTTGTTGACGCGGAAGTGCTTGCCGATGTCCCGCAGGAACTCGATGGCGGACATGCCCGCCGTCCAGTCCAGGTTGTTGACCAGGACCGCCGCGTTCTCACCCTCGAAGGACAGGAACGGCTCGATCTGCGACCGCAGCCGGTTCACCCACTCCGCGATGACCTCGGGATCGTTCAGGGTGCGCTCGGCGGTCGGCCGCGGGTCGCCGATCTGGCCGGTGGCCCCGCCGACCAGCGCCAGCGGCCGGTTGCCGGCCAGCTGGAGCCGGCGCATGGTGAGCACCTGGACCAGGTGCCCCACGTGCAGCGAGGCCGCGGTCGGGTCGTAGCCGCAATAGAACGTGACAGGACCGTCCGCGAACGCCTTGCGCAGCGCTTCTTCGTCGGTGGACTGGGCGAACAGCCCGCGCCACTTCAGTTCGTCGACGATGTCCGTCACGGTTCTCTCGACTCCTTCGGATCAGGGAAATTCAACACTTGGTTGCAAGTGCCAGTCTAGGCGGATCAGACCCCCTTGCTGACCGAACTCATGTTGAAGTCCGGGATGCGCAGGGCGGGCATCGCGGCCCGGGTGAACCAGTCGCCCCACTCGCGCGGCAGGGTCTTCTCGGTCCGGCCCGCCTCCGAGGCCCGCGACAGCAGGTCCACGGGCGACTCGTTGAAGCGGAAGTTGTTCACCTCGCCCACGACCTGCCCGTTCTCCACCAGGTACACGCCGTCGCGGGTGAGGCCCGTGAGCAGCAGGGTGGCCGGGTCCACCTCGCGGATGTACCACAGGCAGGTCAGCAGCAGGCCCCGCTCCGTGTCCGCCACCATCTCCTCCAGCGACCGGTCGCTGCCGCCCTCCAGGAGCAGGTTCCCGAAGGCCGGGGAGAGCGGCAGGCCGGTCAGTGCGGCACTGTGCCGGGTCGTGGTCAGCCGGGCCAGCTCCCCGCCGCGGATCCACTCGGTCGGCGGGACCGGCAGGCCGTTGTCGAACACCGAGGCGTCGTCCCCGGAGCTGTGCGCGACGACGAACGGCGCGGACTCCAGGCCCGGCGCGTTCGGGTCGCTGCGCAGCGTCAGCGGCAGCTCGGACAGCCGCTCGCCGATCCGCGTGCCGCCGCCGGGCTTGGAGAAGACCGTACGGCCCTCCACCGCGTCCCGGGCCGCCGCCGACCACATCTGGTAGATCAGCAGGTCCGCCACGGCCGTCGGCGGCAGCAGCGTCTCGTACCGCCCGGCGGGCAGCTCGATCTTCCGCTCCGCCCAGCCGAGGCGCACGGCGAGCTCCGCGTCCAGGACGGTCGGGTCCACGTCCTTGAAGTCGCGGGTGGCGCGGCCGGCCCAGGCCGAGCGCTGCCGGTCCGGGGACTTGGCGTTGAGCTCCAGGGTGCCCTTGGGCTGGTCGTGGCGCAGCCGCAGGCCCGTGGAGGTGCCGACGTACGTGGAGACCAGCTCGTGGTTGGCGAAGCCGTACAGCTCCCGGCCGCCCGCGCGGGCCCGGGCGAAGGCCTCGCCGAGGGCCGGGGCGAAGTCCGCGAACACCGCCGAGGAGGTCTCGGCCGGGGCGTCGGCGAAGTCCGGCGACGGCGGGGTCCCGGTCACCAGCGGCTGGGCGTCCTCGGCGGGACCCGCCCCGCGCGCGGCCGCCTCGGCGGCGCGCACCAGCGGCTCCAGGTCCGCGGCGGTGACGGCGGAGCGCGAGACGACCCCCGAGGCCGTCCCCTCCTTGCCGTCGACCGTCGCGATGACCGTCAGGGTCCGGCCGCGGGTCACGCCGTTCGTGGTGAGCGCGTTGCCCGCCCAGCGCAGGTTGGCGGTGGACTGCTCGTCCGCGATGACGACGCACCCGTCGGCGGTGGACAGCTCCAGGGCCCGCTCGACGATCTCGTGGGGCTTGGTCGATCGAATCGACGAGGTCATCGTCCGGCCTCCTGGGTGGTGTTCAGGATGTTCACGTCGCGGAACAGGGCGGACGGGCAGCCGTGCGAGACCGACGCGACCTGGCCCGGCTGGGCCTTTCCGCAGTTGAAGGCGCCGCCCAGGACGTAGGTCTGCGGGCCGCCGACCTTCTCCATCGAGCCCCAGAATTCGGTGGTCGTGGCCTGGTAGGCGACGTCGCGCAGCTGCCCGGCCAGCTTGCCGTTCTCGATGCGGAAGAACCGCTGCCCGGTGAACTGGAAGTTGTAGCGCTGCATGTCGATGGACCAGGAGCGGTCGCCGACCACATAGATCCCGCGCTCCACCCCGCCGATCAGGTCCTCGGTGGACAGGCCGCCGGGATCCGGCTGGAGCGACACGTTCGCCATCCGCTGGACGGGCACGTGCCCGGGGGAGTCGGCGTACGCGCAGCCGTTGGAGCGGCCCAGGCCGGTCAGCTTCGCGATCCGCCGGTCCAGCTGGTAGCCGACCAGGGTGCCGTCCTTGACCAGGTCCCAGCTCTGCGCCTGCACGCCCTCGTCGTCGAAGCCGATCGTGGCCAGGCCGTGCTCGGCGGTGCGGTCACCCGTCACGTTCATGATCGGGGAGCCGTACTTGAGCGTGCCGAGCTGGTCGAAGGTGGCGAAGGAGGTCCCCGCGTACGCCGCCTCGTAGCCCAGCGCCCGGTCGAGCTCGGTGGCGTGGCCGATGGACTCGTGGATGGTGAGCCACAGGTTGGACGGGTCCACCACCAGGTCGTAGCGCCCGGCCCGCACGCTCGGCGCCTTCATCTTCTCGGCGAGCAGACCGGGGATCTGCTCCAGCTCGGAGTCCCAGTCCCAGCCGGTGCCCGTCAGGTACTCCCAGCCGCGTCCGACGGGCGGGGCGATGGTGCGCATCGAGTCGAACTCGCCGGTGGTGGAGTTGACGGCGACGGCCGTGAGCTGCGGGTGCAGGCGGACCCGCTGCTGCGTCGTGGTGGTGCCCGCGGTGTCCGCGTAGAACTTGTTCTCGTGCACCGCCAGGAGCGAGGCGTCCACGTGCGCGACGCCGTCGGCCGCCAGCAGCCGCGCGCTCCAGTCGGCGAGCAGCGCCGCCTTCTCCGCGTCCGGCACCGAGAAGGGGTCCACGTCGTAGGCGGAGATCCAGGTCCGGTCCGAGTGCACCGGCTCCTCGGCCAGCTCCACCCGCTCGTCCGACCCGGCCGCCTTGATCACCTGGGCGGACAGCTTCGCCATGGCCACGGCCTGCGAGGCCACCTTGGCGGCGGCGTCCATGGTCAGGTCCACACCGGAGGCGAAGCCCCAGCTGCCCCCGTGCACCACCCGGACCGCGTACCCGAGGTCGGTGGTGTCGGACCCGCCGGAGGGCTTGGCGTCGCGCAGCCGCCAGGAGGCGCTGCGGATCCGCTCCAGCCGGAAGTCGGCATGCTCGGCGCCCAGCGCGCGGGCCCGGGCGAGCGCCGCGTCGGCGAGCGCCCGCAAGGGAAGCGCGGTGAAGGCCGCGTCGATGGAATGGGCCACGGAATTCCTCCCGAAGTCGGGGCCGGTCTCCCCGATCATGTCGCGCCCGGGGCTGTCCTGCCTACACCTTTCTGTAGGGATTCGACAGAGCCCACAGCGAGGCCCTGTCGGAGGTCGATTCTCCGTACGAGCAGTACGACCGATAGGTTTTCGGTATTCAGACCGCTAGCGAAAGGGTGATCCGTTGAGCCGCTCGGTTCTCGTCACCGGAGGTAACCGGGGCATTGGCCTCGCCATCGCCCGCGCCTTCGCGGAGGCCGGAGACAAGGTCGCGATCACGTACCGCTCGGGGGAGCCGCCGGAGGCGCTCACCTCGCTGGGGGTCCTCGCGGTCCGGTGCGACATCACCGACTCCGAGCAGGTGGAGCAGGCCTACAAGCAGATCGAGGAAGCGCACGGCGCGGTCGAGGTGCTGGTGGCCAACGCCGGCATCACCAAGGACACGCTGCTGATGCGGATGTCCGAGGAGGACTTCTCCTCGGTCGTCGACACCAACCTCACCGGCACGTTCCGGGTGGTCAAGCGCGCGAACCGGGGCATGCTCCGGGCCAAGAAGGGCCGCGTCGTCCTGATCTCCTCGGTCGTCGGACTGCTGGGTTCGGCGGGTCAGGCCAACTACGCCGCCTCCAAGGCCGCGCTGGTCGGCTTCGCCCGGTCGCTCGCCCGAGAGCTGGGCTCGCGCAACATCACCTTCAACGTGGTCGCCCCCGGCTTCGTCGACACGGACATGACCAAGGTCCTCACCGACGAGCAGCGTGCGGGCATCGTGGGCCAGGTGCCGCTCGGCCGCTACGCGCAGCCCGAGGAGATCGCGGCGGCCGTGAGCTTCCTGGCGTCGGACGACGCCGCGTACATCACCGGAGCCGTCATTCCCGTTGACGGCGGATTGGGCATGGGTCACTGATCACCATGAGTGGAATTCTCGAGGGCAAGCGCATCCTCGTCACCGGCGTGCTGATGGAATCCTCCATCGCGTTCCACGTCGCCAAGCTCGCCCAGGAGCAGGGCGCCGAGGTCATCCTCACGGCGTTCCCCCGGCCCACGCTGACGGAGCGCATCGCCCGCAAGCTGCCCAAGCCCGCCAAGGTGATCGAGCTCGACGTCACCAACCAGGAGCACCTGGACCGGCTGGAGACCCTGGTCCGCGACGAGCTGGGCGGCCTCGACGGTGTCGTGCACTCGATCGGCTTCGCCCCGCAGGACGCCCTGGGCGGCAACTTCCTGAACACGCCGTTCGAGTCGGTCGCCACCGCCATGCACGTCTCGGCGTTCTCGCTGAAGTCGCTGACCATGGCCTGCAAGCCGCTCTTCCCGCACGAGGGCGCGGCCGTCGTCGGCCTCACCTTCGACGCGCAGTACGCCTGGCCGCAGTACGACTGGATGGGCCCGGCCAAGGCCGCGCTCGAGGCCACCAGCCGCTACCTCGCCCGCGACCTGGGCAAGGAAAACATCCGCTGCAACCTGGTCTCGGCCGGTCCGATCGGCTCCATGGCCGCGAAGTCCATCCCGGGCTTCGGCGAGCTGGCGGACGTCTGGAACTCCCGCTCGATGCTGGAGTGGGACATGAGCGACCCGGAGCCGGCCGGCCGCGGCGTCGTCGCGCTGCTGTCGGACTGGTTCCCGAAGACCACCGGCGAGATCGTCCACGTGGACGGCGGTCTGCACGCGATGGGTGCCTGACGGCCCGCGCATCCGTACGGCGGCGGGGGGGGGGGGGGGGGGGGGGGGGGGGGGGGGGGGGGGGGGGGGGGGGGGGGGGGGGGGGGGGGGGGGGGGGGGGGGGGGGGGGGGGGGGGGGG
>NZ_JBVJFA010000018.1:0-172660 GCF_055588085.1 Streptomyces sp. NPDC046303 | reverse complement strand
ACAGTGCTGTAGCGAGGGTTTCGAGATCTGTCGTCACAAACAGATCAACGAGACCCTCGCTTCATGCGCCCGAGACTTCGGACTTACTCGTCTAGGGGTGTCGCGACCGCAGGTGGCCCACCGGGCCCTGGTACTAGGAGCCGTCCACCGGCAGGCCGTACCGGCGCTTGGACCGGCCGGTGGCGCCGAGCCGGTCGTAGAAGCGGATCGCGCCCTCGTTCCAGTCGGGGGTCTGCCACTGCACCTCGGTGAGGCCGAGCTCGCGGGCCAGGCCCCGTACGCCGTCCATCAGGGCGGCGCCCAGCCCGTGGCCGCGGGCGGCCTCGGTCAGGTAGAGGCAGTCCATGTGCAGGTAGTGCCCGGCGTCCCAGAAGGAGAACTCGGCGGAGCAGGCGGCGTATCCGGCGGCCTCGCCGCCGGGGGTCTCGGCCAGCAGCACCCACAGCCGCGCGTCCTCGGCGAACAGCTGCGGCCCGAGCCGCTCGGCGAGACCGGGGGCCCGGGGCGCCGACTTCTCGTACGCGATGTGCTCCCGCATGAGCTCGACCAGACGGGGCAGGTCGCCGACGCGTGCGCGGCGCACGACAGGTGTGTGTTCCATGCCCGCCACCCTGCACCACGGCCCGCCGGGCCGGCCCGGCGGGCCGGTCGACCGGAAGGTTCAGCTCGAGGACAGCCGGAAGGTCATCTTCCCGAAGCCGACCTGGTCGCCGTCGCGGACCACGGCGGAGCCGGTCACGCGGCGCCCGTTGACGGTGGTCCCGTTGGTGGAGCCGAGGTCCTTGAGCACCCACACCCCTCCGTGCAGGCTGAGCTCCGCGTGCGCCCGGGAGACGGTCTCGTGGCTGAGCCGCAGCCCGTTGCCGGGGTCGCGGCCGATCCGCAGGCCGCCCGCCCCGGGGTGCGGCAGCAGCAGCTTGGGCAGCTTCTCCGCCGCCCAGGCGCGCCGGACGCCGACCGACACGGCGGACACCCGCCCCACCCAGCCGAACAGCCGACGGGTCCAGGGGCTTTCGGTGCCCTCCCGCGTCTGGAGGTCGGCGGTGAGGACGGCGAGGTCCTCGGAACGGCGCGCCACCAGGGCGAGTTCCATCCGGCGCAGGAACGTGTCGTGGGACAGCTTGCCGAGGGCAGCGCCCTCTCTGAGCTGGCCCAGCGCCCGGTCGCGCTCGGCGTCCGAGAGCCGCGGCACGGGGTAGGCGGGGAACTCAAAACTCGACGTCACAGGGTGATTGTCGGCCCGTCGGGGCCGGAGTGTCCAGAACACCCCCGCCGCGGCCGGAATGATGGGCAGGATACGCATGCTGAACAGCGCCGCAGACGAGGGGAACGTCCGTGCAGTTCGAGGTGTGGGCACCGCTGACAGGTCATGTCGCCATGCGACTCGACGACGCGACGTACGAGATGGCGCGCGACCCGGAGCGCGAGGGCTGGTGGACCGTGCAGGCCCCCGCCTCCGACGGGAGCCGGTACGGCTTCCTGCTGGACGGCGCGTCCGTCCCGCGGCCCGATCCGCGCGGCCGGCGACTGCCGGACGGCCCCGACGGCCTGTCCGCGGTGGTCGACTTCGAAACCCTCCCCGGACCGGGGGCCGTACGGGCCCCGGCGCCGCGCACCCCCCTCCAGGACGCGGTCCTCTACGAGCTGCACATCGGCACCTTCACCCCCGAGGGCACCTTCGACGCCGCCTCGGCCCGCCTGGGCCACCTCACCGGCCTCGGCGTCACACACGTGGAGCTGATGCCCGTCTGCCCCTTCCCCGGCCGGCACGGCTGGGGATACGACGGGGTCGCCCCCTGGGCGGTGCACGAGCCGTACGGCGGACCGGCCGGGCTGGCCCGGTTCGTGGAGGCGGCCCACGCCGCCGGGCTGGGCGTGGTCCTGGACGTGGTCCACAACCACCTCGGCCCCTCCGGCAACCACCTGCCCGCCTACGGCCCGTACTTCACCGACACCCACCACACCCCGTGGGGCGCGGCGGTGAACCTGGACGCACCCGGCTCCGACGAGGTGCGCGCGTACTTCCTGGGCAGCGCGCTGGCCTGGCTGCGCGACTACGGGATCGACGGGCTGCGCCTCGACGCCGTGCACGCGCTCGCCGACGACCGGGCCCTGACCTTCCTGGAGGAACTGGCCGCCGCCGTGGACGAGCTGGCGGCCGAGACCGGCCGGCCGCTGTTCCTGATCGCCGAGTCCGACCGGTGCGACCCGCGCACGATCACCCCGCGCGCCGACGGGGGCCTGGGGCTGCACGCCCAGTGGAACGACGACTTCCACCACGCCCTGCACTGTGCCCTGACCGGTGAATCCCAGGCGTACTACGCCGACTTCGCCCGGGCCCCGCTGGCCGCCCTGGGCAAGACCCTGACCCGCGGCTTCTTCCACGACGGGACCTGGTCCTCCTTCCGGGGCCGCACCCACGGCCGCCCGGTGGACCGCCGCCGGACACCGGCCCACCGCTTCCTCGGCTACACGCAGACCCACGACCAGATCGGCAACCGGGCGCTCGGCGACCGGCTCGCCGCCTCGCTCTCCCCCGGGCTGCTGGCGTGCGCCGCGACCGTCGCGCTCACCGGGCCGTTCGTACCGATGCTGTTCATGGGCGAGGAGTGGGGTGCGGGCACGCCGTGGCAGTACTTCACGGACCATCCCGACCCGGAGCTGGCCGAGGCCGTACGGGCGGGCCGGCGGCGGGAGTTCGCGGCGCACGGCTGGAAGGCCGAAGAGATCCCCGACCCGCAGGACCCGGCGACCCGCGACCGCTCCTGCCTCGACTGGGCGGAGCCGGAGCGGGCGGACCACGCCCGCCTGCTGGCCTGGTACCGCACCCTCGTCGCGCTGCGCCGCTCGCACCCGGACCTGCGCGACCCGGACCTGGCGGCGGTCCGGGTCGCCCACGACGAGGAGCGGCGCTGGCTCACCTTCCGGCGGGGTGACGTACGGGTGGCCGTGAACTTCTCCCCGGAACCGGTGACGATCGCGCTGGGGCGCAACGGGGTACGGGTGCTGGCCGCCTGGGAGCCCCTCGAACACCCGGGCCCGGACGGGCGGATCCGCGTACCGGGCGCATCGGCCGTCGTCCTCGGCCCCTGACCCGGCTACCCGGCTACCCGGCTACCCGCTACTCGACGACCGCGAGCTCGCGCGGGGCGTTGTTGAGGCGGCGCCCGCCGTCCCCGGTGACGGTCACGATGTCCTCGATGCGGACGCCGAACCGGCCGGGCAGGTAGATGCCCGGCTCCACGGAGAAGCACATGCCGGGGACCAGGGGCTGCTCCTCGCCCTCGACCATGTACGGGGGCTCGTGGGTGGTGACGCCGATGCCGTGGCCGGTGCGGTGGATGAAGCGGTCGCCGTAGCCGAACTCCATGATCACCGCGCGGGCCGCGCGGTCCACGTCCTGGCAGGTGGCCCCCGGCCGGACGGCGGCCACCCCGGCCTGCTGGGCCTCGCGGACGATGTCGTGGACGCGCTGCTCCTCGGCGGCCGGCTCGCCCACGTGGACGGTGCGGGAGATGTCGGAGCCGTAGCCGTACCGCAGGCCGCCGAAGTCGAGGACGACCATGTCGCCGTGCCGGATGACGCGTTCACCGGCTTCGTGGTGCGGGTTGGCCCCGTTGGGTCCGGAACCGACGACGGTGAAGTCGACCTGGGAGTGGCCGTGTGCGCGCAGCAGCCCGGCCAGGTCCTCGGCGACCTCGGTCTCCCGGCGGCCCGCGAAGGGGAGGTGGAGGATCTGCGCGTAGGCGGCGTCGGCCGCGGCGCCCGCCGCCGCGAGGCGCTCCAGCTCCCGGTCGTCCTTCACCGCGCGCAGCATGGGCAGCGCGTCGGTGAGCGGAGCGTAGGAGGTGGCGGGCAACTCCCGCTGCAGTCCGAGGAGGTGCAGGGCCCAGGTGTTGTCGCTGACCCCGAACCGTCCGGCCGCGTCCAGCAGCGGGGCGGTGACCGTGTACGGGTTCTTCCCGTCGGTCCAGTCGCGCAGGGTCAGCGCGGCGGCGCCGGGGGCCTTGGCGGCGTCGGGGGCCTCCAGCGCGGGCACCACGAGCACCGGCTCCTGTCCGGCGGCCAGCACCAGCAGGGTGAGCCGCTCGGTTTCGGCGGTGGGACGGTAGCCGGTGAGGTACGTCAGGTCGGGCCCGGGTGCGATCAGCAGCCCGGCCAGTCCGGCGTCGGCGGCGGTCTGCGCGGCGGCGGCCATCCGGGCGGCGTAGTCCTCGGCCGTGAAGGGTGCGGGTTCGTGGGTCATACGGGTGATCCTGCCGTGAGCCGTGCGGCGAGCGCAGCGGCCGCGCCGGTCGGAGTTCCCGGCGAGAGCAGCTCCGTACGGTGCACCAGGCGCGGGACGGACAGCGGTACGGCGACCCCCGCGCCGGCGGCCGCGGCGACCCGGCGCGGCAGCAGGACGAGGCCGTGCCCGGCGGCGGCGAGGGCGCACAGGGCGAGCAGGTCGGTGCCGTCGTAGCGCAGGGCGGAGCGGCCGGCGGTGAGCGGCAGCCCGAGGCCGGGGGCGTCGATCCACCGGGCGTCGGCGAGGTCCTCCAGCCGGACGGCGGCCCGCCCGGCGAAGGGGTGCCCGTCGGGCAGCAGGACGGCCAGGCCCTCCTCGGCCACGCCCGTCACGGTCAGCGGGGCCACGTCGGGCAGCCGCAGCGGGTCGCTGGGCGCGGCGAGGCCGTCGACGAGGCCGAGGTCGCAGCCCCCGGTGGCGACCGCGGCGGGCACCTCCGCCGGGGGCAGCACCCGCAGGGTGACCCCGGTGGCGGGCAGCGCCGCGAGCAGCGCGGGGCCGACGGCCAGCGGGGAGGCGGCGAGCGTGACCCGGCCGGGCGGCGCGGCGGCCAGCCGCAGTACATCGGCCCGCGCGGCATCGAGCCGCAGCAGCAGCGGTCCGGCGTGCTCGAGCAGGCGCGTCCCGGCCGGGGTCGGCGCGACGGGCCGGCGGCTGAGCAGCTCGGTGCGCAGGTCTCCTTCGAGGGCGGCGATGTGCTGGGAGACGGCGGACTGGGTGTAGCCGAGCTCGCGGGCGGCCGCGGAGAAGGACGAGAGCCGGGCCACGGTGACGAAGGTGCGGAGCAGGTGCGGATCCATGGTCATCAGGTTTGCTTATCGAGCAAGCAAGAACAATCGTTGGCGCTGAAGCCGGACCCGCCCCCAGGATGATCCACATGACGACCGCGCAGATCGCCCAAACGACGCAGACGACCCAGACCACCCTGATCCCCCGGACCGCCCGGATCGCACTCGTCGGCGACCGCTCCCCGCACGTGGAGTCCCACGCCCGGATCCCGCTCCTCCTCGACGCCCTGGCTTCCCGCGACGGGCTCGTCCTCGACGCGTACTGGGTCCCCACCGGCGAGGCCGAAGCCGAGGCCGCCGCCGGGACGCTGGCCCGCTTCGACGCCGTGTGGCTGCTGCCCGGAAGCCCGTACGCCAGCGAGGCCGGGGCGCTGGCCGCGGTCCGGGTGGCCCGCGAGGAGGGCATCCCCTTCCTCGGGACCTGCGGCGGCTTCCAGCACGCCCTGCTGGAGTACGCCCGGTCGGTCTGCGGACTGGCGGACGCCGCGCACGCCGAGAACGACCCGGGCGCCGAAGACCTGCTGATCGCGCCGCTCGCCTGCTCGCTCGTCGGACACGAGGGCCTCGTACGGGCCCGGCCCGGCTCGCTCGCCGAGTCCGCGCTCGGCGCCGAGCGGTCGATGGAGCGCTACCACTGCAGCTACGGGCCGGCCCCCCGGCACCTGCCGGAGCTGACCGCGCACGGCCTGCGGCTGTCGGGGCACGACGAGGACGGGCAGGTCCGCATCGCGGAGCTGCCCGGGCACCCCTTCTTCCTGGCGACGCTGTTCCAGCCCGAGCTGCACGGCGACGGGACGCGTCCGCACCCGATCCTCCGGGCGCTCGCCGCGGCCGCCGTCGCCCACGCCGCCCGGCGATAACGCGTCGCGGGACCACCCTTCTGATCGGCTATGCTGTGCTTGCACATCGAACGGGTGGTCCGCCGCCCGTCGTGGTGGGTGTAGCTCAGTTGGTAGAGCACCTGGTTGTGGTCCAGGTGGCCGCGGGTTCAAGTCCCGTCACTCACCCTGTTGGTCCCGTGAGGGGTACGAGGTTTCCTCGTACCCCTCACGGGCTTTTCCGGGGTTCCTACGCGCGCAGGAAGGCCTCGACCTCGGCCGCGAAGGCCACCGGGGTCTCGTGCGGCGGGTAGTGGCCGGCGCCGGGGAGGGGGTGGACGCGGCAGTTCGGGTACGAGACCTGCCAGGTGGCGCGCATCACATCGGCGGTGAGCGCGAGGTCGTACTCGCCGACCACGACCAGCACCGGGACGGTGTTGCCCTTCACGGCCGCGGACAGGTCGAGCGGCTGCCAGCTCGCGAGGTAGCCGGCGAAGGCCTCGGGGCGGGAGGTTTCCAGGGAGTGGGCGACCATCCGGTCCAGCCAGTGGCGGCCGGCCCGGTGACCGGTCACCAGGTCGAGGATGGTCCGGCGCTTGGCCGGGTCCTCCGCGGCGCCGTAGAAGAGGGCGTGGGTCGCGTCGTCCATCTCGTAGGGCCCGGCGGGGACCGGGTTGATCCCGACGAGCTTCTCGATCCGCTCGGGGGCCCGCACGAGCACCTGCTGAGCGGCCTTGCCCCCCATGGAGTGGCCGAGGAGGGAGAAGGTGTCCCAGCCGAGCTCGTCGGCGAGTTCCAGGACGTCGTCGGCGATCTCGGGCAGGCTGTGGCGGCCGGGCACGTCACGGCGCTCCCCGTAGCCTCGGTAGTCGAGGAAGGCGTACGAGAACTCCTCGGGGTCCAAGTAGTCCAGCACGGAGCCCCAGTTGGCGCAGGTGCCGAACCAGTCGTGCAGGACGATGACGCGGACGGGTCCGGTGCCGATCCTGCGGTGGGCGATGGCCATGCGTTCTCCCTCGGTGACGGGCCGTCGAAAACCGACGCCGTACCTCCTGCCCAGCGGGCCTGCCGTCACACCGCCGCCCGCAGGCGAGTCACGCCACGGTGTACTCCGTGTCCCCGAAGTCGGCCACCACCCGGAGCCGTCCGCCGAGCGCCTCGACGTACGAGCGCAGGGTGGCGACCTCCGTCCGGTCGGTCTCACCGTTCTCGATGGCCGACACCCTGGGGGCCGAGACGCCCATGGTTTCCGCGACGTCCTTCTGGGTCAGTGCCTGCTCCTGACGGATCTCGGCCGGCCGGTAGGCGCGCACCTCGGCCATGAGCCGGTCCATCGCGGCCTGCTTCTCCACCGGAGACCGCACCGGCAGTCCGGCCGCCAGTCGGCGCTCGTACACCTGGCGCTTGACTTCGTCCCAGCCTACGGCGCTCATTCGTACTCCCTGGTCTCGAGTTCGGCGACGTGGGCCTGGTAGCGCTTGAGCCATGCCCGCGAAGTTAACGCAAGCGTTAACTTCGCGGGCGGCGGGAGAGGGTGGATTCACCCGTACGGGACCGGGTCAGACGGTTTTGATCGCCGGGTCGGAGATGCCCGGGGCGCCCGTTTCCACGTGGCCGGCGAAGCGGCGCAGGAAGGTGGTGTCGGCGTCGGAGACCACCCGGACGTCGTACCAGCGGCCCGTCGTGCTCAGGTCCACCGTGTACGCGGCGGTGCCGCCGGCCGCGACCCGCAGGGTCTGGGACGCGCCGCCGTAGGCGTTGGTCACCGTGAGGTTGACCGCCGCCGCACCGGAGTTGGTCAGGGTCAGCCTGAGGTTTCCGGTGGTCCCGTCGTGGCGGGCGGTGACCTCGGGGCCGGCCTTCTTCGCCGGCCCCTTCCAGGTGCGCAGGAAGCCGTTGGGGCCCCACACCGAAAGGTTGATCTGGTTGCCGGTGGAGCTGCTGGTGCTCCAGGTGTCCGAGAGGGTCTTGCCCGCCTCGACCGTGTAGGGCCAGGGGCCGTCCGTGCGGTTGCCCGAGGTGCTGTGGAAGTGGGCGCCGAGGGTGGGGCCGGAGGCGAAGGTCAGGGTGAACTTGCCGGTGGAGGGCGTCGCCCGGCCGTCCACGTACGGGCTGTAGCCCAGCGCCCGGGTCGGCTTGGAGCCGGCCTCCTGCCGGGGCAGGGAGCCCGTGGCCGGCACGGTCGGGTAGAACGACGGGTGGCGGTTCTTGTCCGGCGGGACGTACCCGGCCGTGGAGGGCAGCGCGGCGGGCGCGGCGTCCGCCCGGGTGAAGTCGAACGCCGAGGTCAGGTCACCGCAGACGGCGCGGCGCCACGGCGAGATGTTGGGCTCCTGCACGCCGAAGCGCTTCTCCAGGAAGCGGATGATCGACGTGTGGTCGAAGGTCTCGGAGCAGACGTAGCCGCCCTTGCTCCAGGGCGAGACCACGATCATCGGGACGCGCGGGCCGAGCCCGTACGGTCCGGCCGCGTAGCCGCCCCCGCCGTTGTACAGGTCGCCGGTGACGCTCGCGGTGGACAGGCCCCACGCCGAGGAGGCGGGCGGGTACGGGGGCACCACGTGGTCGAAGAAGCCGTCGTTCTCGTCGTAGGTGACGAACAGGGCGGTCTTCGCCCACACCGCGGGGTTCGCGGTGAGCGCGTCCAGGACCTGCGAGATGTACCAGGCGCCGAAGTTCGTCGGCCAGTTGGAGTGCTCGCTGAACGCCTCGGGCGCGGTGATGTACGAGACCTTCGGCAGGGTGCCGTTCAGCACGTCGGCGCGCAGCCGGTCGAAGTACCCGTCGCCCGCCTTGACGTTGGTGCCGGTGCGGGCCTTCTCGTAGAGGGGGCTGCCGGGCTGGGCGTTGCGGTAGGTGTTGAAGTAGAGCAGCGAGTTGTCGCCGTAGTTGCCGCGGAAGGCGTCGTTGATCCAGCCCCAGTGGCCGTTCGCGTCGAGGCCGTCGCCGATGTCCTGGTAGACCTTCCAGGAGATCCCGGCCGCCTCCAGGCGCTCGGGGTAGGTCTTCCAGCCGTAGCCGAGCTCCTGGTTGCCGAGGACCGGGCCGCTGCCGGTTCCGTCGTTGCCCGTGTAGCCCGTCCACATGTAGTAGCGGTTGGGGTCCGTGGCGCCGATGAAGGAGCAGTGGTAGGCGTCGCACACGGTGAAGGCGTCGGCGAGGGCGTAGTGGAACGGAATGTCGTTCCGGGCCATGTACGACATGGTCGTGGCCGTCTTGGCCGGGACCCACTTGTCGTACTTGCCGTTGTTGTACGCCTGGTGGCCCCCGGCCCAGTCGTGGTCCAGGCCCGTCAGGAACTGCATCCCGAGGTCCTCGACCTCCGGGTGGAAGGGCAGGATGTCCTTCGTCCCGTTGGACTGGTGGAAGACGGACTTGCCGTTGTCCTGGAGGACGGGCCGCGGGTCACCGAAGCCCCGGACCCCCTTCATCGCGCCGAAGTAGTGGTCGAAGGACCGGTTCTCCTGCATCAGGACGACGACGTGCTCGATGTCCTGGATCGTGCCGGTGGAGCCCTGCGCCTGGATGGCGGCGGCCCGCGCGATGCTGTCGTTCAGCATCGTCAGCGCGGCGGTGCCGCCGGCTATCTGCAGGAACCTGCGGCGGTTGAGTTCAGCCATGGGGTGACGACCTCTGCGGGTGAGGGGCGGGAGTCGAGGGGCGCCCCAAGGACAGCGCCCCCGGTGTACCGGACGGAGATCCTTGTCTGACACCTGGCCGTACAGCCGGAGAACGGCAATGGTCGCTGCCGACGGCCCGCGCGTCTGGCGAAGACGGTAAGGGAGCCACCCGTCGCGCAACAGCCCCCTGAATCACTCCACTTCGGAGCCGGTGCGCCGGCCGGGGATACTCATCCGGCCTGTGCACGGATCTGAGCATCCCTACTCAGGCCCGGGAGATGGCGGCTTGTCATCATGTGGGCATGCCTTTTCAGCCATGTGACCAGCGGCCGCGCGCCGGTATAACCGCCGTCGGCAGCATGCTGCCCGCCGAGGTGCTCACTTCGGACTCCCTCCAGCAGGAGGTGGCCCGGCGCAGCGGCCTGACGCTGCCGCCGACGCTGCTCCGGCAGGCCACCGGGATCGTCTCCCGCCGCGTCGCGGACGCCCACGTGTACGCCTCCACCCTCGCCGTGGGCGCGGCCCGCCGGGCGCTGGACTCCGCCGGCCTGAGCCCGCTCGACATCGACCTGCTGCTCTTCGCCTCCGCCTCCCGCGACATGGTCGAGCCCGCCACCGCGCACATCGTGCAGGCGGAGCTGGGGTCGCGGGCCCACGCCGTCGACGTCACCAACGCGTGCAACAGCTTCGTGAACGGCATCGACCTCGCCCGGTCGATGATCCTGGCCGGGCGGGCGCGCCGGGCCCTGGTGGTCACCGGCGAGACCCCAAGCCGGGCGGTGCGCAAGGATCCCGCCGGCATCGCCGAGTTCCGCAGCGGCTTCGCCGGGTACACGTTCGGCGACGCGGGCGCCGCCGTCGTGGTGGAGGCCGTGGAACACGGCGGGATCCTCGACGTGGACACCGAGACCCACTCGGAGCACTGGGAGGTCGGGGGCATACCCGGCGGCGGTTCGCGCCACCCGCGCGGCGACGAGCACACCTACTTCCGCGGCGACGGCCACGAACTGCGCGGCGTCTTCGAGAAGGTGGGCACCGCCGTCATCGACCGGACGCTGCACCGGACGGGGATGGACTGGGACGGCTTCGCCAAGGTGCTGGTGCACCAGGTGACCGTGCCGTACCTGGAGCGGTTCGCGGAGCTGACCGGGGTACCGGCCGGGAAGCTCGTGGTGACCGTGCCGGAGCTCGGCAACGTGGCGAGCGCGAGCATCGGGGTCCAGCTGGACCGGGTCTTCGCCGAACTGGAACCGGGACAGAGGGTGTTGTTCGTCGGACTCGGCGGCGGCATCAGCATCATGACGATGGTCTGGGAGAAGTCGTGAGCCGGTCGCTGTGGGTGGTCGTCCCCGCGCACGAGGAGGAGGCGCGCCTCGCGCAGACCCTGCGGGCCCTCGCCGCGCAGCAGGACCGGGACTTCACCCTGCTGGTCGTCGACAACGCCTCGGCGGACCGGACGGCCGCGATCGCCCGGGAGTTCGCGGCGGGCGCGCCGTTCCCGGTCGAGGTGATCGAGGAGCCCGAGAAGGGCGTCGGCTCGGCCGTGGACACCGGATTCCGGTACGCGATCGGCCGCGGCGCGGCCCTGCTGGCCCGCACCGACGCCGACTGCCTGCCCCGGCCCGGCTGGACGCGCGCCGCGCGCGCCGCCCTCACGCAGCGGCCCGGCCTGGTGTGCGGGCGGATCACCGCCCGGCGCGACGAACACGGCCCGCTGGGCCGGGCCGGCTTCGCCGTCCTCGTGGCGCTCGCCGCGCTGTTCGGGCGGCTGCGGCCCGGGCACGCCCGCCGCAAGGGCTTCCGGGCCCCGTACCGCATGCACGCCGGAAACAACATGGCCATCACCGCCGACCTGTACCTGGCCGTCGGCGGCATGCCCCGGCGCCCCTCGCCCACCGACCGGCTCTTCCTCAACGCCGTACGCCGCCACACCGACCGGATATCGCACTGCCGGCAGATGGTCGTGGAGAACTCCACGCGGCGCCTGCGGGCCTACGGGATCGCGGGGACCGCCCGCTGGTACCTGGACCAGGGCAGCGGCACCCACGGAACGGATCCCCGCTGATGCTCGACCGCCTCGACCATGCGCTGCGCAGCCGCCCCGAGCAGCCGGCCGTCCTCACCGCCACCCGTACCGGCGCCGCCCGCGTCCGGGCCACCCGCGGGGAACTCGCCGAGCTGTCCGACGCGTTCGCCGCCGCCCTGCACGCGCGCGGACTGCGCGCCGGGGACACCGTCGGCGTCGCCGTACGACCCGGGCCGCGGGCCCTCGCCGTCCTGCTCGCCCTGTGGCGGCTCGGGCTGCGCGGTGCCGTCCTCGACCCGGGTGCCGGGCCGGACGTGCTGCGTGCCCGGCTGTCCCTGGCCCGGCCCTCGCTGGTGCTGGCCGACGCGGCCGCGCAGGCGGTGGCCGGCTGGGCCCGGCCGCTGGCCCGCCGGGCGCGGCTCGCGCTGCCCGACCTCGCCGAGCTGGGTCCGGTGGCCACCGTCGGGCGCCGGCTGCCCGGCTGCGGGCCCGCGCTGGACCTGTCGGCCCCCCGGGCGGGGGTCCCCGTGCACGGGGACCACGACGGGGACGCGGTGATCGTGTTCACCTCGGGGACCACCTCCCGGCCGCGCGCCGTGGTGCACACCCGGTCGAGCCTTGCCGCCGGCATGGCCACGGTCGCCTCCCTCTTCGACGCGGCCCCGGACCAGCCCGTGCTCGGCGGCACCTTCTTCGTCCTGGTCCCCTCGCTGACCCGCGGCGCCCCCGTCGCCCTCCCGGCCCGCGACCCGCGGGTGCTGGCCCGCCAGCTCCACCGGCTGCGCCCCCAGGACACCTATCTGACCCCGCCCGGGCTGCGGGACGCGCTGGACGCGGGCGCCCGCTTCCACGGCCGGGTCTGGACGGGCTCGGCCCCGGCCGACGCCGCCCTGCTGGAGCGGGTACGGGCCGCGGGCGCGGCCCGCGCGTGGGGGGTGTACGCGCTCACCGAACTCTTCCCGGCCGCCGCGGTCGAGGCACGGGAGAAGTCCGCCTTCGAGGGCCCCGGCGACCTGGTCGGCACCCCGCTGCCGGGCGTCCTGGCCGAAACCGACGCCGACGGCCAGCTGCTGCTGGCCGGAGCCGCCGCCCGCCACCGCTACCTCGGCGAGGAGCCCGACGCGTGGGTGCGCACGGGCGACCGGGCGCGGCTGGACGGCGCGGGCCGGATCGTCCTGGAGGGCAGGTGCAAGGACATGGTGCTGCGCCGGGCGGAGAACATCTATCCGGGGCTGTACGAGCCTGCCCTGCACGTGCCGGGCGTGGAACTGGCCGTCCTCGTCGGAGTCCCGGCGGGCGACGGCGACGAACAGCTCGTCGCCGTCGTGCAGCCGGGCCGCGGTGTGGACGAACCCGCCCTGCGCAGCGCCCTGTCCGGCCCGCTCCACCGGATGGGCGCGGCACGCCCCGACGCCCTCCTCTTCGCCCGCATCCCCCTGTCGGGGCGCTCGCGCAAGCCGGACCGGGCGGCGACCTCCGCCCTGGCGGCACGGCGTCTCGGCCCGACGGCCTGACCGCCGCGGGCGGCCCCGTTCCCCGGTCCCCTTTCCCCCTGGTCCCGATCCTCACGAAAGTACGTACCCGATGAGCCACACGTCCCACGCCCGGGCCCGGCGGCGCGACCGCAGGGTCTACCTAGGCAGCCATCCCGTGCTGTTCGGACTGCTCGCCGCGACGCGCGGCCGGCCCGTGCGCCGGCTCGGCGGCACCCTGCTGGTGCACGGGGCGGAGGCCTACCGGGAGGCGCTGACCCGGCTGCCGCTCGACCGTACGGCGGCCGGGACCACGGGCGCCGCCGCGCGGGCCGCCCTGCCGGGCGGCGCCGGCGGCGTCCTGTTCGACCAGGAGGGCGGAGCCCACCGGGCGGAGCGGCGGGGGCTCGCCGCCGGGCTCGGCGCGGCCGGGGTGCAGGAACTGCGCGCGGTGTGGCGGCCGTTGCTCGTACGAGGCCTCGCGCCGCTGTCACAGGGCGGCGAAGTGGACCTGGTCGGGCTGGCCCGGGAGCTGTCCGGGTCGGTGGTGTGCGCCCTGCTGGGCTCGCAGGCCGACCCGCGGGCCGTGGCGGAGGCCGCCGCCGAGGCCGCGGCCGCCTCCGTACGCAGCCACCTGCCGGGCCCGCGCCGCCCGCGCGCCGAGGCCGCCGCGGCCCGGGCGGCGGACCGCCTGCGCCTGCTGCTGGCCACCGACAGGGCCCCGGGGGCGGCCTCCGGTTCCGGCGTCGCCGAGGAGGGGCTGGCCGCGATGCTGGCGGTGGCCGCGGTCAACACCACCGTGGCCGCTCTGCCGCGGGCGGTGGCGTGGTGCGCCGACGCCGGCTTGTGGGACCAGGCCGCCGACGAGGCCCTGCGGCCGGTGCTGGCCGCCGAGTTGCTGCGGGTCACGGCCGCCTCGCCGCTGCTGCCGCGCGCGGCCGCCGCGGACGGCACGGTCGGCGGCTGCCCGGTGCGGGGCGGCGACCGGCTGCTGCTGGTCGCCCGGCACGCCGCCGAGGCGCACCGGCGCGATCCCGATGCCCGCCGGCCGGCCGGGCCGGGCACCGCCCGGCTGGTGTTCGGCGCCGGGCCGCACACCTGCCCGGGAGCCCGGCTGACCGAGGTGCAGCTGGCCGACGTACTGGCGGCGCTGGCCCCCGCGCGTCCGGTGGTGACGCGGGCCCGGGTGGACCGGCGGGCGGCCCTGCCGGGCTGGCGGACGCTGCTGGTGGAGGCCCGCGCATGAGCGTCCGTATCGCGGTCACCGGGGCGAGCGGCTTCTGCGGCGGACACGTGGCCCGGGCGGCTGCCACGGGCGGGGCCCAGGTGGTGTGCGTGGGCCGCAGGCCCGGCCCCCTGGGCGAGCACCGCTTCTGGGACGCCGCCCGGGCCGATCCGGACCTGACCGGGGTGGACCTGGTGGTGCACTGCGCCGCCGCGGTCGGCGATCCGGCGCCCGGTTCGGCGGCCGAGGCGCTGATGCACGCGGTCAACGTGGCCGGTACGGAGCGGCTGCTGAGGGCGGCGGGCGGGCGGCCCGTGGTCTGGGTGAGCAGTGCCAGCGTCTACGACCCGCGGGGCGACCGGAGCCTGGTCGCCGAGGACCATCCGCGCACGGGCCAGCTGAACGCCTACGGCCGTACCAAGGCGGCGGGCGAGGCCCTCGCGCTGGCCGGTGGTGCGGTCGTGCTGCGGCCGAGGGCGGTCTACGGCCCCGGCGACACCCAGCTGCTGCCCCGGCTGCTCTCCCGGGTCCGGGCCGGGACCCTGCTGCTGCCGGGCCCGGACGTCATGCTGAGCCTGACGGCGGTGGAGAACCTCGCCGAGGCCTGCCTGGCGGCGGCCGGCTGGCCCCCGGGCGCCTACAACGTGGCGGACGCCGAGCCGTACGCCCGCGACCTGGCGGTACGGGAGGTCCTGCGGGCCCATGGCGTCCGGGCCCGGATCCGGCACCTGCCGCTGCCGGTGGCGCGTGCGGCGGCCCGGTTCGCGGAGTCCCTGCCGACCGCCGAACCGGCGCTGAGCCGCTACGCGGTGGACCAGCTCGCCCACTCCGTGGTCCTGGACACGACCCGGGCCCGGTCCACCGGCTGGAAGCCGGGCCGGACCCTGGCGGACTACCTGGCCTCGGTGGCGCGGAACGGGCTCCTCAGACCGTCGTCGCCTCCGCTCCGGCCTCCGCGCCGGCCTCCGTTCCCGCCTCGGCGATGAGCCGGTCGAGGAGCGCGAGCAGGCAGCCGCGGACGTCCGTACGGGAGCGGGCGTCCAGCATGAGGACGGGCATGTTCGGGTCGCGCAGGTGCAGCGCCGCCCCGATCTCCTCGGCGGTGTAGGGCTGTTCGCCGTGGAAGCAGTTCGCGCCGATCACGAACGGAAGTCCGCGGCTCTCGAAGAAGTCGACGGCGGGGAAGCTGCGGTCCAGGCGGCGCGTGTCGACCAGCACGATCGCCCCGAGGGCCCCGTTCAGCAGGTCGTCCCACATGAACCAGAAGCGCTCCTGGCCCGGTGTGCCGAACAGGTAGAGGACGACCCCGGCGTCGGTGAGGGTGAGGCGGCCGAAGTCCATCGCCACGGTGGTCACCGTCTTGGACTCGATGCCGTCGAGGTCGTCGACGCCGACACCGGCGGCCGTCAGCCGCTCCTCCGTGCGCAGGGGCTCGATCTCGGAGATCGTCTCGACCAGGGTCGTCTTGCCGACTCCGAATCCCCCCGCGACGAGGATCTTGACGGGGGCCGCTTCCCGCGGGGCGGGACTGTCATATCCGGGCAAGGTTGTCCCTGATTCTCATGAGCAGGTGGACGTTGGTGGTTTCGGCCCCGTCCAGGGGCGACCGGTGGTGGATCAGCCCGCGGTCCGCGAGTTCGCCCAGGAGCAGCGTCATCGGGGTGAGGCGCATGTGCATCCGGGCCGCTATCTCGGCGACCGCCAGGCCGCCCGGCGGCGCGCACATGGCGAGGATGGCCCGCCACTCGGTGGGCAGGCCGCCCTGCGCGTCTCCGTCGACCGCCGCCGTGATCGTGGTGTCCATGGTGAGGACGGTGTGCGGCGCGGTCGTCCGTCCGTCCGTCAGGGCGTACAGCCGCGTACGGCGGCGGCGCGCGGACTGGGGCTGGTCCTCCGGCATTACGCGGTCGGCGCCTGGCCGCGCTCCGGGGTGCCCAGCCACTCGCCGAGCGCCTGGGCGGTGCGTACGGCCTCGCCGCCCAGCTCGCCGAGGCGCGCCTTGCGGGAGGTCACCACGATGAGCGTGCTGCCGTCCCCGCAGCCGACGATGCACAGGTAGCGGTCGTCCATCTCGACCAGCTGGCGGATGACGCGGCCGCCGTCCACCTCCCGGGATATCGCCTTCATGGTGGCCGCGATGCCGGAGGCCGCGGCCGCCATGCGCTCGGCCTGGGGCTCGTCCAGGAGGTACGCGCTGAGCTTGATGCCGTCGTTGGACAGCAGCACCGCTCCCTGGATGCCCGCGATCCTGTTCAGGTTGTTGTCCAGCACGCTGTAGATCGCGTCGTTGGATGCCGCTGTGTTTGCTGAGGTAGTCATGGCCGATCCCGTCGGAGCTCTTCTTCCACTGTCTGCGTCCCGCGTTCGTAGTCCGACCAGGCGTCGGCCACCTCTTCGGGTGTCGCCGTGTCCGGCCGGAGGGCTGTTTCCGGGGCCCGGGGCTCCCGTAGCTGCTCGGCGATGTGGGTCTGCGGGACGCGTTCGGGGAGCGCCGGCCGCGTGGGGACGGCCGCCAGGGCCGGGCGGGCCTCGGGCTCCGGCGCGGGCGCGGGCGCGGGCACTCGCGCGGGCATGCGCGCGGGCAGCTTCGTGGTGCGGCTCGGCAGCCCGGCGGCCGTGTGCTCGACCGGCTCGGGCACCCGTCCCCCGGAGGGGCGCAGCGCCGGTACGGCGGCGGACGGCTCCGGGGCCGGCGTCGCGGCGACGGGGACGACCGCGGCCACGGGCGCGGCAACGGGCGCGGCCGCGGTCTCGCGCGGTGCCTCCCCTTCGGTCGCCACCAGCAGGTCCCGGGGCAGGATCACCACGGCGGAGGTGCCTCCGTACACCGAGCGGCGCAGGGTGACGGTCGCGCGGAGCTGGTCGGCGAGGTGGCCGACCACGAAGAGCCCGAGCCGGTGCGCGTTCTGCGCCAGGACGGAGTACGGGGGTGCCTGGTGCAGGCGTCCGTTCATCTCCTCGTACCGCTCGGGCGTCACCCGCGGCCCCCGGTCCTCGATCTCGACCGACAGTCCGTCCGCGACCATTTCGGCCCGGATGACCACCTTCGACCGCGGCGGGGAGAACCGGGTGGCGTTGTCCAGGAGCTCCGCGAGCAGGTGGCTGATCTGGCTGATCGCCTGCGGTTCCACGCTGGTCTCGTCCAGGGCCTGGCGCTCGATGCGCCGGAAGTCCTCGACCTCCGCGGCGGCTTCGCGCAGCAGGTCCGCGATGCGCATGGGCTCGGTGTGCGGGTCGGGGACCTCGCCGCCCGCCAGGATGAGCAGGTTCTCGATCTGGCGCCGCATGCCCACCGTCAGCTGGTCGGAGCGCATCAACTGGGCGAGAAGCGCCTCGTCGTGGCCGAAGGTGTCCTGGAGGTCCTCGGTGAGGCTCAGCTGGCGGCTGACCAGGTTTCCGGTGCGCGAGGCGATGCCCGTGGCGAACAGACCGAACCCGTGGCGCTCGTCGGCGAGCTGCCGGTGCCCGTCGACGGACACGGCGACGGCCCGGGCGAAGGCGTCGCTGATGCGTCCGACCTCGTCCCGGTCCCCGCGGACCGCCGGCAGGACCCCGGCGTCGACGGACTGCCCTCGCTGGAGCCGGGCGACGACGTCGGGGAGGGTTTCCTCGGCGACGGTCACGGTGCGTTCGTGCAGGTCGTGCAGGCGGCGGAGCAGGGTTCGCGTGGTGGTCACCACGATGACCACGACGAACAGCAGCCCGGCGCCGCTTCCCCCGATCAGCCAGGCGACCTCGGTCTCCAGCTCCTCGGCCTTGGCCTCGCTGCGCGTGAGCACCTTCCGCGCCCGGTCGACGGTGAGCGTGGCCATCGGTACCGAGAAGTTCGCGTGGGCGGACCGCCAGCCGGCGGCCTCGGCGGGCAGCTTGATGCCGGACGCGGTGTCCGTGTGCTCGGAGACGATCGCGTTCTCGATGCGGGTCTTCGCCTGCCAGTCCGGGGAGGCGACGATCCGCTCGTAGAACCGCCGGTCGCCCTCGGGCAGGTAGGGCACCACCCACGTCTCGTACAGGTACCGGTGGGCTCCCACGGCGCTGATGAACTGCTCGTAGCCGGCGGTGCTCAGTTCCCTCGACGGTCCGGACAGGGCCAGCAGCGTGTCCTCGCGCGCCACCATCTCGGTGGCCGACAGCATGGACACCACGGGCCGGCTCTCCATGACGAGTTCGGCGTCGTCCGCGTGGCTGAACTCCCGCTGGTAGGCCTGGATGACCGCGCCGATCACCCCGGTGTAATAGGCGAGCGTGCTGTCGGCCCCACCGGTGCGGGCGTCCGCGCGCTGGCGGAACGCGGCCAGGCCGTCGAGCCGCCGGTTCACTTCCTGGAAGGAGGCGTTCGTGCCGGACGCCAGGCGGCGGAATTCGGCCGCGGCCAGGTCGGTGGCCCCCCGCCGGTTCCCGAGCTCCTCCTCCGCCCCGGCGGTGCCCGCCCACAGCGCGGCGGTCATCGTCCGTTCGGCCTGCATGTCGACCATGAGCGTGTACAGGGGTGCGCCGATCCGCTCGGCGGCCGCGACATCGTCCCGCAGGTGCTGCGACTGCGTCAGCAGCCGCTCCGCGGTCACCGCCACCTGGGCGCCCATCGCCACGGTGGGGACGACCGCCAGCCAGATGAGCAGGGTGCGCAGACGCACTTTGCGCCGCCGACGGGCCGTCGACCGCCCTCGTATGCCTTCGGGTTCTATGAGAGACATGGGACCTCGGGGACGGGGGCGGCGGAAGCAGCCCGACGGCCGGACCGGACACAGCCCGACCCGGCGTCGCCGGACGCAAGGGTGCCGATCATATCCAGCCACACCGAACATTCGGATAGGTGTATGACCACGGCTTTCTGCCGTTCCGGTTGGCGTGGTGGACCAGTCGGTGCCGTTCCCGTACCGCTCGCGGGTGTTCGGGCCAGGGGCCACTTACGGCCAGGGCCTCCGCCCGGTTTCCGGGGGAGGCCCTGACGGCGGAACGGTGGCGCAGGCGCGTCAGGTTGCGTCGGCGGCCGGGGTCAGGCGCAGCGAGATCGAGTTGATGCAGTAGCGCTGGTCGGTGGGGGTCGGGTAGCCCTCGCCCTCGAAGACGTGGCCCAGGTGGGAGCCGCACTTCGCGCAGCGGACCTCGGTGCGGACCATGCCGTGCGAGGTGTCGGCGACCAGCTCGACGGCGTCGGTGTCCTTCGGGTCGTAGAAGGACGGCCAGCCGCAGTGCGACTCGAACTTCTCCGTGGAGCGGAAGAGCTCGGCGCCGCAGCCGCGGCAGGAGTAGACGCCTTCCGTCTTGGTGTCGGTGTACTCACCGCGGAAGGCCGGCTCGGTGCCCGCGAGGCGCAGCACCTGGTACTCGGACGGGGTCAGCTCGGCCTGCCACTGCTCGTCCGTCTTCTCGACCTCGTACGACATGACTCTCCCGCTCCCTTAGTTCGACAGGCGGGCGAGGATGGCCGGACCGAGGTCCGTGACGTCGCCCGCGCCCATCGTGAGAACGAGATCACCGGGCTTGGCCATTCCCGCGATGACGTCGGCGACGGCGCCCTTGTCGTGTTCGGCGGTGACGTCGGCGCCCGCGGCGCGGGCCGCGGCGATGATCAGCTCGCTGGTGACGCCGGGCAGCGGGTCCTCGCGGGCCGGGTAGATGTCCAGGACCACGGAGGCGTCGGCGAGGGCCAGGGCCTGGCCCATCTCCTTGCCGAGCTCCTGGGTGCGGGAGAAGAGGTGCGGCTGGAAGACGACCAGGATGCGGGAGTCCCCCGCGGCTCCGCGGATGGCCTCCAGGTCGGCGGTCATCTCGGTGGGGTGGTGCGCGTAGGAGTCGATGACCTGGACGCCGGCCGCCTCGCCCTTGAGCTGGAGGCGGCGCTTGACCCCGGTGTACTTGCCGAGGGCGGAGGCGAGGTTGTGCGCGGGGATGCCGAGGGCGACACCGGCGGCGAGGGCCGCGACGGCGTTGTGCGCGTAGTGGCGGCCGGGCACGGAGACGGTGAAGGTGAGCATCCGGCCGTCGATGACCACGGTGACCTCGCTGGTCAGGCCGCGCGGGGTGATCTTGGTGATGCGGACGTCGGCCTCGGGCTCCTCACCGTACGTGACGACGTGGAGGCCCTCGCGGCCGGCGACCCGGCGGGCGATCTCGGCCGCGCCCTCCTGGCCGTGGGCGACGACCAGGGTGCCGCCGGGCACGATCTTGGAGACGAAGGTCTCGAAGGACTCGTAGATCTCCTCGATCGACGCGTAGTTCGCGTGGTGGTCGAGCTCGGCGTTGAGGATGATCGCGACCTGCGGGGTGTACTTGTGGAAGGTGCGGTCGCTTTCGTCCGCCTCGGCCACGAAGATGTCGCCCTCGCCGTGGTGGGCGTTGGAGCCGGGGGCGTCCAGGTCGCCGCCGATGGCGTACGAGGGGTCCAGGCCCAGGGCCGACAGGGACACCGCCAGCATGGAGGTGGTGGTGGTCTTGCCGTGCGTGCCGGCGACGGCGATCGGGCGCAGGCCGTCCATCAGGGCGGCGAGGGCGTCGGAGCGGTGCACGACGGGGATGCCCAGCTCGGCGGCGCGGGCCAGCTCCGGGTTGTCGGAGCGGATGGCGCTGGAGACGACCACGCAGGTGGAGTCGTCGGCGAGGTTGCCGGGGGCGTGGCCGCCGTGCACCGCGACGCCGTGGGCGCGCAGTGCCTGGGCGGTCTCGGAGTCCCCCCGGCTGTCGCTGCCGGCGACGTGCGCGCCGCGCTGGGCGAGGATCTTCGCGATGCCGGACATGCCGGCGCCGCCGATGCCGATGAAGTGGGGCCGTTCCATGGCGGTCGGCAGGCCGGGCTTCATTCAGGTCGCTCCAGGATCGAGGGTGGTGCGTCGAGCTCTGACCGCCCCAGCCTATTCGTTGTGGGCGAAGAGCTTGAGCACCGGAACGCCGACCTTGTGGCGGGCCCGGGAGGCCCAGTCCCGGTGGAAGAACTCCTCCACGAAGTGCGGGGCGGTCAGGACGATCACCTCGTCGGCGCCGGTCTCCTCGACGACGGCCTTCAGTTTGTCGAGCGGGTGGTCCTCGACGATGTGCCCGATGACGTTGGCGCCCTTCCTGCGCAGGGCCTGCATGGAGTGCTCCAGGGCCAGCTCGGCGGGGCCGCGGGCCGCCTCGCCCTCGGGTACGTCGGCCTCGCGGATGGCCTCGGGGAGCTCACCGAGCGCTACGTCGTCGATGGCGCGCAGCAGTCGGTCCTGGTCGCCGCGGGGTTGCATGAGGACGACGAAGGAGACCGAGTCGTCTCCGTGCAGGGTGGTGACGAAGTCCACGTCCACCGCGGTCAGGGGCTGCTCGATCATCAATACGCTCGTGAACACGGACGCCCTCTCCTTCATGGGCCGAGGCCGGCTGGCCGGCCCCCTGCGGAAACCATCCTGCCCCGCTCGCGCGCGGGACCTTGCGCAGATATGTGTGCCCAGGTTCGTGCCCGGCGGAAGCTAAGCGGAACGAGAAATTCCGCCTCCTGCTCAGATCCGACGGTAGCTGGTGAAGAGGAACCCGGCCTCTTCCAGTACGGAGGCCGGCGCGAGCCGGTGCGGAACCGTGACGGAGGGCCCGCCCGCGATCCGCTGGGCGTCACCGGCCGTGAGCACCGGCGAGATCGTCAGGCACAGCTCGTCCAGCGCGTCGGCGGCCACGATCTGGCCCAGCAGCCGGGGCCCGCCCTCGGTGAGCTGCCGGCGCAGTCCCCGCGCGGCGAGCTCCCGCAGGGCGCGGGCCGGGTCCACGGCGGCCCCCTCGCCCGCCACCACGACCTCGGCCCCGGCCGCGACGGCCTCGGCGACCTTGCCGGCGGGCGCTGCGGCCCCGGTGACCACCAGGGTCGGCACGAGCGGGGAGGTGAACAGGGGCAGGGTGAAGTCCAGGTCCAGGCTCGCCGTGACCACCGCGATGGCGGCGGCGGGGCCCTGTCCGGCCGCCTCCCGGCGGGCGGCGAAGACCTCCCGGGCCCGGGCCGGGCGGTACCCCTCCTGGCGAACCGTTTCCGCTCCGACGACCACCACATCGGCCAGGGCCCGCAGCGTGCCGAAGATCCGCATGTCGGTCTCGCCGGAGATGGGCTGGGAGCGGCCCTCGTGCTGGGCGGCGCCGTCCAGGGTGGAGACCATGTTGGCCCTCAGCCAGTGCTCCCCGTCCTCGAGTGCGGGGTACGCGTAGGCCTCCGCCAGCTCGTCCAGCGACCATTCCCGGTCGGTCGGGGCCTGGGACGGGGCGGGTGTCTGATCGGTCACAGGGAACAGGCGTCGCATCGGTGCAGTGTGCCACGACCCGTAGAGTTGAGTGCTGTGTCAACATCACTCTCCACCTCCGGTGCCACGTCCAGTCGGCCCCAGATAGCCGATGCGGGGCCCCAGGCCCTGTGCGCCCGCGAGCCCCGGGTACCCGCCGAACGGCTGGTGGCCGAGATGGTGCCGCCGCCGCGTTTCGACTCGGTGCGGTTCGACACGTACAACCCGGACCCGGCCCAGCCGAGCCAGTCCGAGGCGGTCACCGTCCTCAGCGGCTTCGCGGCCGGTCTGGGCGGGGCGCACGCGAGCGGCGCCGGCAAGCGGCGCTGGTTCAGCAAGAAGCCGGCCCCCGCGCCCGGCCCGCGCGGGGTCTACCTCGACGGCGGATACGGCGTCGGCAAGACCCACCTGCTGGCCTCCCTGTGGCACGCCACTCCGGCCGAGCCCGCGCTCAAGGCCTTCGGCACCTTCGTGGAGCTGACCAACCTGGTGGGCGCGCTCGGCTTCCAGCAGACCGTGCAGACCCTGGGCGGGCACCGGCTGCTGTGCATCGACGAGTTCGAACTGGACGACCCGGGCGACACCGTCCTGGTGTCCTCGCTGCTCAGCCGCCTGGTCGAGCAGGGCGTGGCGCTGGCCGCCACCTCCAACACGCTGCCCGGCAAGCTCGGCGAGGGCCGTTTCGCGGCCGCCGACTTCCTGCGGGAGATCCAGGGGCTGTCGGCGCACTTCCGGCCGCTGCGGATCGACGGGCAGGACTACCGCCACCGCGGGCTGCCGGAGGCTCCGGCTCCGTTCTCCGACGAGCAGGTCGCCAAGGCCGCGTACGCGACCGACGGCGCGAGCCTGGACGACTTCCCCGGTCTGCTGGAGCACCTGGCCCGGGTGCACCCGAGCCGCTACGGCGCGCTGACCGACGGGATCACGGCGGTCTGCCTGACCGACGTCGGCCCGGTGCCGGACCAGTCGACGGCCCTGCGGCTGGTGGTGCTCGCCGACCGGCTGTACGACCGCGAGGTCCCCGTCCTGGCGTCCGGGGTCCCCTTCGACAAGCTCTTCAGTGAAGAAATGCTCAACGGCGGCTATCGGAAGAAGTACTTCCGCGCCATATCGCGGCTCACCGCGCTCGCCCGCGACGCGAAGCCCCTGGTGTCGCAGTAGGTTTGGCAGCGCCGCGCCCCTCCGGGGGCCCGGCCGTTTCCACTTCTGCGAAGGGATCCCCCATGGCCGCCACACGCAACGCACACGCCGTCTGGGAAGGCGACCTGTTCGAGGGCAAGGGAGTCGTCACCCTCGACTCGTCCGGCCTCGGCAGCTACCCGGTCTCCTGGCCCGCGCGCACCGACGAGGAGGCGAACGGGCGGACCAGCCCGGAAGAGCTGATCGCCGCCGCGCACTCCAGCTGCTTCAACATGGCCTTCTCGAACGGACTGGCGAAGGCGGGCAACCCGCCCGCCAAGCTGACCACCTCGGCCGCCGTCACCTTCGTGCCCGGCAAGGGCATCACCGGCATCCACCTCACGGTGGAGGGCGAGGTCCCGGGTCTGGACAACGAGGCCTTCGTCGCCGCCGCCGAGGACGCGAAGAAGAACTGCCCCGTCAGCCAGGCCCTGACCGGCACGACGATCACCCTGAGCGCGAAGCTCGCCTGACGGCTCGCGCCGAGCTGAAAGACCCGGGGCTCAAACGCCGGCGGACGGCAGGAACCGAATCCAGCCCCGCCGGCGTTTGAGGCGCGGGGTGCGGGGCGGAGCCCCGGGGCGGCCGGCAGGCCGCTGCCCGGAGCCGGGCCCGCACAGGGCCGGTGGTGGGACCTCTGGCGCGGGACACCCACGGCAGGCGGCTCGGTGTGGTACCACGGGCCGATGTCCGTCACCCGACGCAGCATGCTCGCCGCAGGCGCGGTCGCCTTCAGCGGGGCGCTCGGCGCCCTGTTCACCGGCCGGGCCGGTGCCGCCCCGCCGACCCGCGGGTACGGGCCGCTCCTGCCCGACCCGCGCGGACTGCTCGATCTGCCCGCGGGCTTCTCGTACCGGGTGCTCTCGCGCGCGGGCGATCCGCTGCGCTCCGGTGAGGGCACCGTCCCGGCCAACTGCGACGGCATGGCCGCCTTCGGCGCGGGCGGCGGCCGCGTGCGGCTGGTCCGCAACCACGAGAACCGCGCCACGGCCGCCCTGCGCGTGCCCGCCGTCGCGGGGCTGACGTACGACCCCGGGGCCCTGGGCGGCTGCACGGCCCTGGAGCTCGGCCCGGACGGGCGGGTCACCGGTGAGCGGGTCGCCCTCGCCGGTACCGCCGTCAACTGCGCGGGCGGCCGGACCCCTTGGAACACCTGGCTGAGCTGCGAGGAGACCGAGGACCGGGCGGGCACCTCCGGTTACACGCGGGACCACGGCCACGTGTTCGAGGTGGACCCCGCGGACCCGCGGCGCTCGGGGGCGGTCCCGCTCACCGCGCTGGGCCGTTTCGCGCACGAGGCCGTCGCCGTGGACCCGTACAGCGGGATCGTCTACGAGACCGAGGACGCCTTCGACGAGCCGTTCGGGCTGTTCTACCGCTTCCTGCCCGCCCGGCCGCTCGGCGGCCCCGGCTCGCTGCGGGCCGGCGGCGTGCTGGAGGCGCTGCGCGTGCCGGGGCTGGCGGACCTGGCCGTGGTGGACCGGCCCGGGGCGGAGTTCCCGGTGGAGTGGGTGCGCGTACCCGACCCCTCGGCAGCCGGGACCGCGATCCGGTTCCAGGACTTCGGGCGCGGCGGGATCACCCACGCGCAGAAGCTCGAGGGCTGCTACTGGGGCGGCGCCGGCGTTCACTTCGTCTCCAGCTACGCCCGCCGCCGCGAGGGCGCGGGCGCCGACCACCACGGGCAGGTGTGGTTCTACGACCCGCTGCGCGCCCGGCTCCGGCTCGACGTGCTGTTCGGCCCGTCCGCCGGCATCGAGCTGCCCGGGGACTCCCCCGACAACATCTGCCTGGCCCCGGACGGCGGGCTGATGGTGTGCGAGGACGGCGGCGGGGCCCAGTACGTCTTCGGCGTGACGGCGGGCGGCGAGGTGTACCCGGTGGCCCGCAACGCCGAGGACATCGGCCGGCCGGGCGCACCGGAGTGGGGCGAGTTCGCCGGGGTCGCCTTCTCCCCCGACGGACGCACCATGTACGTCAACGCGTACGCACCCGGGACCACGTTCGCGGTGACGGGGCCCTGGCAGTGACCCTGGTACGACCGCTCCGCGAGCTGCTGCGGGTCCCCGCCGGCGAGCGGCTCGACCTCGGCCGCCACGACACCGCGGCGACCGTGGCCGGCCCCGCGGACAAGGCGGCCGGGCGCGCGGCCACCGCCGCGATGGCCCGGCCGCTCGGCTCGCTCCAGGAGCGGCTCTACGCGGCGAGCACCGCCGGCGACCGGCGCCGCCTGCTGCTCGTCCTGCAGGGGATGGACACCAGCGGCAAGGGCGGCACCGTCAAGCACGTGATCGGCCTGTTCAACCCGTCCGGCTGCCGCATCGAGGCCTTCAAGGCGCCCACCGCCGAGGAACGAAAACACCCCTTCCTGTGGCGCATCAGGAAGGCGCTCCCCGAGCCGGGCGAGATCGGCATCTTCGACCGTTCGCACTACGAGGACGTCCTCATCGCCCGCGTCCGCGAGCTGGCGCCGCCCGATCGGATCGAGCGGCGCTACGCGGAGATCAACCGGTTCGAGCAGTCCCTGGCGGACGACGGCGTGACCGTGGTGAAGGTCTTCCTCCACATCAGTTACGAGGAGCAGCGCGCGCGGCTCCTGGCGCGGCTCGACAACCCCGACAAGCACTGGAAGTTCAGCCCGGCCGACATCGACGAGCGCGCGCTGTGGCCCGCGTACCAGGAGGCGTACGAGCTGGCCCTGGAGCGCTGCTCCAGCGATGCCGCGCCCTGGTTCGTCGTCCCCGCGGACCGCAAGTGGTACCGCAACTGGGCGGTCAGCCGGCTGCTGCTGGAACACCTGGAGGAGATCGGTCCGAGGTATCCACCGGGTGACTTCGACGTCGGGGAGTGCCGCGCACGGCTACTGGCCACATAGTCATATAACTTGCCCATGTGACCATTTCCGTGCGCAAAGCGGTGTCCGCTGCCGTCCTCAGTGCCGCCCTCGGCGCCGCCCTCGCGGGATGCGGGGGCGGCGGCGCCCCGTCGGACACGGGCCGCGAGGCCCGCCTGGGGACCCCCGCGGCCTCGGGGTCCGCCTCCGGGTCCGCGTCCCCGTCCGCCGCCGGGTCCGGCCCCGCCGCCGCCCCGCAGGCCGGCGCCCCCGCCAAGCCCCCCACCCTGGCGCCCGGCCCGAACGGCCTGACCCCGGTCTTCGAGCGGGCGAAGCAGCACACCGACAAGACCGTGGCGCTGACCTTCGACGCGGACATGACCGCCGATCAGGGGCCGCGCGCCGCGGGCGGGGAGCGCTTCGACAACCCGCAGCTGATCGCGACCCTGCGCACCCTCCGGGTGCCGTCGACGATCTTCATGACCGGCCGCTGGGCCGAGGAGTACCCGGACCAGGCGAAGGCGATCGGCACCGACCCCACCTTCGAGATCGCGAACCACTCGTACAGCCACCACGCCTTCACCTCCCCCTGCTACGGGCTGCCCGCGCTCGACGCCGCCGCGGCCCGCGCCGACGTGGACCGGGCGTTCGCCGCCTTCCGCACGGCGGGCGCGGTCAACACCGTCCCCTACTTCCGCTTCCCCGGCGGCTGCTACGACGACCGGGCGCTGCGGGCCCTGTCCACGGCCAAGGTCACGGCCGTCCAGTGGGACGTGGTCAGCGGGGACGCCTTCGCCACGGACCCGGCCGCGGTGGCCGAGCAGGTGCTGGCGGGCGTGACACCCGGCTCGGTGGTGGTCCTGCACTGCACGCGCAGCGCGGCGCCGGTCACCGAGGAGGCCGTCCGCACGATCGTCCCGGAGCTGCGCAAGCGCGGCTACCGGTTCGTGAAGGTCTCCGAGCTCATCGGCACGTAACCGCCGAGCGGCCGAGCCGCCGAGCCGCCGGAATCAGCCCGAGCAGGCCGTGCGCTGCGCGTCCTGCCACTCGCACACCGGACAGAGCACCACGCCCGGCGTGGCGACCCCGTACTCGGTCGGCTTTCCGCACGCGAGGCAGTCGGCGAACGGCGGTCCCTCCACCCGCGCCGCCGGGTCGGCGGGAGCGGCGGGAGCGGGGCAGTACGACGGGTTCCGGTCCGGTTGGTCCATGCCTACGAGCCTACGAGATCGGCGCGCGCAACCACTGGTAGGAAAGTTTCCTTCCTGTTAGTCTCCCGGGCGGCGGCTTGGCGCGGTGCCCGGCCCCTCGGGCATGACGCGCTCAGCGAGAGCTCTGACCCGGCCGCCGTGGCACCGCCCCTGCCCGCCCGCGGGCCGGAGCGGGCCTCCGCGCCAGAGTCCAGCTCTCGCCGCCCTCAAGGCCAGGGAGTCCAGGTATGCGCCTGAACACTTCCGCTCCATCCCCCTCGTTCCGCGACGGACTGCGCACCCTGCTCCTCGCAGGCACCGCCGTCCTCGTCCTCGTCGGCGGGCTCCTGCTCGCCTGGCCCGAACGGGCCGGGGCCGCCGCCGACCCCCTCATATCGCGCGGGAAGCCGGCCACCGCCTCCTCCGTGGAAACCTCGTCCCTGACCGCGAAGAACGCCTTCGACGGTGATCCGGCCACCCGCTGGGCCAGCGCCGAAGGCCAGGACCCGCAGTGGATCCGGGTCGACCTCGGTGCCGTGGCCACCGTCTCGCGCGTACGGCTGACCTGGGAGGCGGCCTACGCCAAGGCGTACCGCATCGAGCTGTCCGCCGACGGCGCCTCCTGGACCCCGCTCGCCACCGAGACCGCGGGCGACGGCGGCGTCGACGACCGGACCGGCCTGTCGGGCAAGGGCCGGTACCTGCGCGTCTACGGAACCGTCCGCGGCACCACGTACGGCTACTCGCTGTTCGAGGCCGAGGTGTACGGCACGCTCGACGGCGGGCCGCCGCCCGGCGGCGCCTTCACGGTGGTCGCGGCCGGTGACATCGCCGCGCAGTGCACCGCCTCAGACAGCGGCTGCGCACACCCGAAGACGGCCGCACTCGCGCAGCGGATCGACCCGAAGTTCTACCTGACCATGGGCGACAACCAGTACGACGACGCCCGGCTCTCCGACTTCCGGAACTACTACGACAAGAGCTGGGGCGCCTTCAAGGCCAAGACCCGGCCGGTCCCGGGCAACCACGAGACCTACGACCCGGCCGGCTCCCTCGCCGGCTACAAGGCGTACTTCGGGAGCATCGCCTTCCCGCAGGGCAAGAGCTGGTACAGCTACGACGAGGGCAACTGGCACTTCATCGCCCTCGACTCCAACGCCTTCGACCAGGCCGCCCAGACCGACTGGCTGAAGGCCGATCTCGCCGCCAACACCAGGAAGTGCGTCGCCGCCTACTGGCACCACCCGCTGTTCTCGTCGGGCGGGCACGGCAACGACCCGGTCTCCAAGCCGGTCTGGAAGATCCTGTACGCCGCCAGGGCCGACCTCGTCCTGAACGGCCACGACCACCACTACGAGCGGTTCGCCCCGCAGGACCCCGACGGCCGGGCGACCGCCGACGGGATCGTGGAGGTCGTCGGCGGGATGGGCGGCGCCGAGCCCTACCCGATCGAACAGGTCCAGCCCAACAGCCAGAAGCGCGTCAGCGGCCCGTACGGCGTGGTGAAGCTGGAGTTCACCGACTCCGGCTACGGATGGACGTACGTGGCCACGGACGGCCAGGTCAAGGACACCAGCCCGAAGTACAGCTGCCACTGATGTACCTGGCCGCCAACGGCCGCCCGGACGCGCCGCCCCGCACCCCGGGGGCCGGGCGGCGCGTCCCCGCCACCGTCCTCGCGCTCGGTGCGGTCAGCCTGGTCACCGACGTCTCCTCGGAGATGGTCACGGCCGTGCTGCCGCTCTACCTCGTCCTGGGCCTCGGCCTGTCCCCCCTCCAGTTCGGCTTCGTCGACGGCCTGTTCCACGGCGCGACCGCCCTCGTACGGCTGCTCGGCGGACGCCTCGCCGACCGCGGGGGCCGCCACAAGCGCGTCGCCGGGACCGGCTACCTGCTGTCCGCGCTGTCCCGGCTCGGACTGCTCCTCGCCGGGGGCGCCACCGCCGGGATCGCGGCCGCGCTCGCCGCCGACCGGCTCGGCAAGGGTATCCGCACCGCCCCGCGGGACGCGCTGATCTCGCTCAGCGGACCGCCGGAGGCACTCGGCCGGTCCTTCGGCGTGCACCGCGCCATGGACACCACGGGCGCCCTGCTGGGGCCGCTCGCCGCGTTCGCCGTGCTGTGGGCCACCGCCGACGCCTACGACGCGGTGTTCGCCGTCAGCTTCTGCGTCGGCCTGCTCGGCGTGCTCCTGCTCGTCGTGTACGTCCCGGCCGCGCCCGCGGCCGGCCCCCGGCGGGCGGCTCCCGCCCCGACCACGGCTCCACCCCGGACCGCGACTCCGCCGGCGACCGCGACTCCGCCCCTGACCACGGCTCCCGCCCGGGCCGGGGCCCTGCGCGACCCCGCCTTCCGCCGCATCCTGTACGCCGCGGTCCTGCTCGGCGCCACCACCATCGGCGACGCCTTCCTCTACCTGCTGCTCCTGCGCGGCCTCGACCTGCCGCCCGTCCTGTTCACGCTGCTGCCGCTCGGTGCCGCCGCCGTCTACCTCCTGCTCGCCGTCCCGGCGGGCCGGCTCGCCGACCGGTCCGGGCGGCGGCCGGCCTTCCTGCTCGGGCACGCCGCCCTGCTCTGCGCGTACGCCGTGCTGCTCGCCCCCCTCTCCTGGCCGGCCGTCGTCGCCGTACTCGCCCTCCTGGGGGTCTTCTACGCCGGCACGGACGGAGTCCTGATGGCCCTGGCCGCGCCCGTGCTGCCCGCGCACGGCCGGGCGGGCGGACTCGCGGTGCTGCAGACCGGCCAGGCCCTGGCCCGGCTCCTGGGCGCCGCCGGGTTCGGGGCGGCGTGGACCCTGTGGGGACAGCGGCCCGCCCTGTGGGCGGCGGCCCTCGCGCTGGCCGCGGCCCTCGCGGTCGCCTGGCGCGTCCTGCCCGGACCCGATCCCTCCGTGGAGCCGTCATGAACCTGCGTCACCGGCGGCTCCGTCCCGCCCTCGTCATCGCCGCCGTACTCCTCCTCGCGGGCGGCTCGCTGGGCTACGTCCTGCACGCGAGGCACCGCGACCGGCCGGCCGGCGCGGCCCACCACGCCGGAGCGGACGCCTCGTTCGGCGTCACGGAGCCCGGCCTCTACTTCCGGGACACGGCCACCGGCCGGGTCGCACGCCTGCCCGGACCCGACGCGCCCCGCGTGGCCGGCGGCCCGTCCTGCGACCGCTTCCACGCCGCCGGGGGACACGCCCTGTGCCTGCGCATGCTGCCCGGCGCCCCGGCCCGCACCGAGGCCCTCGTACTCGACGGGCAGCTGCGCGAGATCCGCCGGGTCACCGTGCCCGGCATCCCCAACCGGGCCCGCGTCTCCGCCTCCGGCCGGCTCCTGTCCTGGACGACCTTCACGACCGGCGACTCGTACAACACCTCCGCGTTCTCGACCCGGACCTCGATCCTGGACCTGCGCACCGGCTATCTCGTCAAGTCGATGGAGCAGATCCCGCTGACCGTCGACGGGGAACGGCACCACGCTTCCGACGTCAACTACTGGGGCGTGAGCTTCGCCGGCGACGACAACCGCTTCTACGCCACCGTCTCCACCCGGGGCCGCACCCACCTCGTCGAGGGCGACATGCGGAACTGGTCGGCGAAGGCACTGCGCGAGAACACCGAATGCCCCTCGCTGTCACCGGACGGCACCCGCCTCGCCTTCAAGAAGAAGATCTCCGACGATCCCCGGGCACCGTGGCGGCTGTACGTCCTGGACCTGGCGACGATGCGGGAACACCCGCTGGCCGAGCCGCACAGCGTCGACGACCAGCCGGCCTGGCTGGACGACGCGACCGTCGGCTACGGCCTCGACGGCGACGTCCGGTCGGTCCCCGCGGACGGCACGGGACCGCCCCGCCTCCTGGCGGCCGGCGGCTCCTCGCCCGCGTACGTCCGCTGACGGTCAACCTCGCCGCGCGGCGGCCAGGCAGGCGGCCGAGCCCGCGCCGCCCGACAGCAGCAGCGCCCCCGCCAGGGCGGTCAGCGGCAGCGGTACGGCGCCCGAGCCCTCCCCCGTGACCAGGGCGGACAGCACACTGCGGGCCGGGGAGCCCACGAGGACCAGGGCCAGCAGGGAACCGAGGCCGCCCGCCGCCACGGCGTACCCGCGGCGCCGCACCAGCGGCCTGCTGCACAGCGCGCCCACGGCCGCGCCGGTCAGCGCGCACACCGCCACCGCCAGCGCCCCGGCCGACGCCGCCCCGGCCGGATCGAGTCCGGCCAGGTCACCGAGGAGCAGCGCCGCCACGGCGGCCGCCGCCCCGGGGAGGAGCGTCCCGGCCAGCGCGGTGAGCAGGGCCGCCGCGTGCACCCGTACGGGACCGGAGGCGGCGGCCGTGCAGTCGCGGGCGGCGCCGGGCTCGTTGGTCACACAGATCCGCACCAGCCAGGCGGCCACCGGGACCAGGCCGGCGGTCACGTAGCCGAAGGAGTCCAGCACCGGATCGCCGGGCCGGATCCCGATGGCCACGAAGGCGGCGTAACCGAGCAGGGGTGCGAGCCAGCGCTGGGAGCGCAGCAGCAGGGCGCTCTGGTAGCCGAGCAGTGCGGTCACGGCAGTTCCTCAACGGCGCGGATGTGCCAGGGGGGCCGGGCGGTGAGCAGGTCCCGCAGCACGGCGTCGGAGCGGGCCCCGTCCACGGTCAGCAGGACGCCGCCGTCGATGGCGGGCGCCGCGGCCAGGCCGGGGGGCGGTGTGCTGCCGGGCGGGCCGGACGCGTGGATCCGGACGCGGGGCCCGTCCGTCGCGGTCACCGGCAGCACGGCGGTGCCCTCGACCCGGTAGCGGGCGTCGGTCGCGGAGGCGAGCCTTCGCGGATCGTGGTCGACGAACACGACGACGGCTCCGGCGGCGGTGCGTTCGGCCACGGCGATGTCCAGCTCCGCGCGGGCGGCGGAATCCAGTCCGGTCCAGGCTTCGTCGAGGACCAGCAGACCCGGCTCGGCGAGCAGGGCCTGGGCCACGGCCACCTTCTGGCTGCTGCCCTTGGACAGTTCGGCGAGCGGGGTGCGCGCATACGCGGCGGCGCCGAACCGCTCCAGCCACACGGCCGCCCGGCGGGCGGCCTCGGCGCGCCGCAGTCCGTGGATCCGGCCCAGGTGGGTCAGGTAGGCCGCGGCGTCGAGCGGCAGCGCCGCAGGGAAGCGTTCGGGCACGTAGGCGGTGCGGCGCGGACGGCCGCCGACGCGGCCCTCCGTCGGGGTGTCGATGCCTGCGACGAGCCGCAGCAGCGTGGACTTTCCGCCGCCGTTGCCGCCCTCGATCCGGACCAGGGCGCCGGGCGGCAGGTGCAGGGTGACCCCGCGCAGGACCCAGGGCCGGCGCGGACCGTAGCGCCGGCCCACGCCGGTCAGGTTCAGTGGGCCGCCGCCGGTTCGGTGAGCTCGCTCGGGCGGACGATGACGAAGCCCTCGCCGCGCAGCATCAGCTGGACGGCCTCGCCGGAGCCGCCGCGGATCATCGAGCCGACCGACTGGGAGCGGTGCAGGCCGGTCTCCAGCTGGGCGCTCCAGCCCACGACCGCGTCCGTGTCCACGTAGACCGGGGTCTGGGCGGTGACCGGGATGATGATCGGGTTGCCGTCACAGACGACGGCGAGCTTGCCGGTGCCGGTGAAGAGGCTGTTGAAGAGGCCGCCGCCGGTCATTCCGGCGCCCTTGAGCATCTTGATCTCGTACGACAGGGTCGGGTCGAAGCACAGCACGTTGCGCCCGTTGATGGTCAGCGCGTCGCCGGGCTCGAACTCGATGATGAAGCAGTTTCCCGCCTGGTGGGCGAACCAGGCCTCGCCCTGGCCCCGTACGGACATCAGGGCCAGGCCCTCGCCCGTGACGGCGCGCTTGAGCATGCCGCCGATGCCCTGCCCCTTGCGCTCGAACTGAAGGTTGCCGCGGTAGGCGACCATCGAGCCCTGGCGGGCCAGCATCTCGCCGTTGACGGTGTACTTCACGGATTTCGGGTTCTGCAGGGTCATGCCGGGCGCGGCGGCCGCCTGGACCAGGTTCTCGGACGCGAAAAGGTCACTCTTCATGGCTTCGATCCTCGCCCGGCCGGCGCCCCCGCGGCATCATCCTGAAGGGGGACGCTGGCATCCTTGTCGGGATGAGCAGCCAGCAGACGAACGACACCAGAGACGTACCCGCGGTCGGCGCGGACAGCCCCTTCCGGCAGGAGCACGCGGTGCGCGACGAGGCCCCGCAGTTCGTCCTGCCGCTGGTGGTGCGGATCGAGAAGACCGCGCCGCCCGCCCGGACGGACGCCCTGGAGACCGCGGCCCGCGCCGTACTGGTCCTGCTGACCGACGAGCGGTCGCAGGACGGGGGCGAGTGGGCCGAGGCGGTGCGGGACTGGCAGGACGCGCGGATCCGCAAGGTGGTCCGGCGGGCGCGCGGGGCGGAGTGGCGCAAGGCCGGCACCCTGCCCGGAGTCACGGTGCACGGCGACACCTCGGAGGTACGGGTCTTCCCGCCGGTGCCCCTGGACGGCTGGCCCAAGGAGCTGGCCAAGCTCCAGGTGTCGGGCACCGACCTGGACGACCCGGAGCCGGTCGACGCGCTCACCGAGCCGGGTCTGCCCGTGCTGTGGCTCAACCCCGCCCTCGCCATGTCGGCCGGCAAGGCGATGGCCCAGGCCGGGCACGCGGCGCAGCTGGCGTGGTGGGAGCTGACGGACGCGGAGCGGGGCGTGTGGCAGGCCTGCGGTTTCCGGCTGGCCGTACGGACGGCACCGCGCGAGCGGTGGGCGGAGCTGAGCGGCAGCGGGCTTCCGGTGGTCCGCGACGCCGGGTTCACGGAGATCGCGCCCGGCAGCGCGACGGTGGTCGCCGACCACCCGGCGCTGCGCGCGCGGCTCTGACGGCCCCTCCTCGTCCAGGCGAAGGCCCGCGCGAAGGTCCGGACGGAACCTCAAATGTTGCTCTGAACGTCCCCCCTGCGCGGTTGGCCGGACTCCACCGGGGCCATCACATCGGCACACGGTGCGATGAACCGCGCTGAAAGGGGGGCGAGGGACATGAAACCCATGGCACACCTGGGGGTGGGCATCGGCTGGCGGCCGGAGATCGCGGACGCGGTCGAGCGGCTGCCCGGCCTGGACTGGGTGGAGGTGGTGGCCGAGAACGTCTGTCCGGGCCACCTGCCCGAGTCGCTGACGAGGCTGCGCGAGCGCGGCGTCCGCGTGGTCCCGCACGGGGTCTCGCTGGGCCTCGGCGGCGCCGACCGCCCCGACCCGGCGAAGCTGGCGGCGCTCGGGGAGCGGGCGGTGGCGCTGGGGGCGCCGCTGGTCACCGAGCACATCGCCTTCGTCCGCAGCTCCTCGCCCGCGCTCGAGGCCGGCCACCTGCTGCCCGTGCCGCGCACGCGCGACGCGCTGGACGTGCTGTGCGAGAACGTGCGCATCGCGCAGGACGCGCTGCCCGTGCCGCTGGCCCTGGAGAACATCGCCGCGCTGTTCTCCTGGCCGGGCGAGGAGCTGACGGAGGGGCAGTTCCTGACGGAGCTGGTCGAGCGGACCGGCGTACGGCTGCTCATCGACGTGGCCAACCTGCACACCAACCGGGTCAACCGGGGCGAGGACCCGGCGGCCGTGCTGGACGCGATCCCGCTGGAGGCGCTGGCGTACGTGCACGTGGCGGGCGGTGTCGAGCGGGGCGGTGTCTGGCACGACACGCACGCGCACCCGGTGCCGCCGGTGGTGCTCGAGCTGCTGGCCGCGGTCCGCGAGCGGGTGGACCCGCCGGGCGTCCTGCTGGAACGGGACGACGACTTCCCCCCGGAGCCGGAGCTGGCGGCCGAGGTGGCCGCGATCCGCGCGGTGGTGACGGCCGGACCCGCCGTTGCGGCGGACACCCGGCCCGCGGCCCCCGACACGGACACGGACCCGGACACCGGGCACGCGGCGCCGGACGAAGCGACGCGCACCCGGGTGGGGCTCGGGCAGGCGGCGCTGCTGTCGGCCCTGGTGGCCGGGACTCCGGTCCCCGAGGGCTTCGACCGGCAGCGGATCCGGGTGCAGGCCCGGGCCCTGGCCGCCAAGCGGTCCGAGGTGGTGGCCCGGCTGGCTCCCGAGCTGCCGGACATCCTGGGCGGCCGGGAGGCGTACCGCTCGGCCTTCCTCGCCTACGCCAAGGGCCGCCCGATGACGGCCGGATACCGCCGGGACGCGCTGGACTTCGCGGAGCACCTGCTGATCCAGGACCTGCCGGCCGACCCGGCCGCCCGGCGCCGGCTCACCGTGTGGTGGCGGGACCGCGCCGGGGCGCGGCCGCCCGGCCGGGTGGCGCGCTGGGCCCGGTCGCTCATGGGGAGGGCCGCGTGAACCTGCTCGCCCTGGCGATCTGGATCGCCGTCCTCACCTCCAGCGGCCTGCTGGTCCTCGGCCTGTACCGGGCCCGGCCCCGGTCGGCCGGTCCGGCGCCGGTCCTCCACGACCTCTCCGAGGCCGCGTTCATGGCGGGCGGGCCCGGCGCCGTCGTGGACACCGCCCTCGTCTCGATGCTGGGTGACGGCCGGCTGGTGGTCGGCGGCCCGGGCATCGTCCACGTACATCCCGGGGCGCGGGCGGGCGACCCCGCCGAGCGTGCCGTCCTCCAGGCCCACCGCGGTGCGCCCTCGGGCTGGCTCTACCAGGTGCGGTACGCGGCCATGCTCGACCCTGCCGTCCAGGAGACCGGGGACGGGCTGGCGGCCCGGGGGCTGCTCTCGCCGCCGGGCTGGGGGCGGGTGTGGCGGCGCTGGGGCCTGACCCAGGCCGCGGTGTGCGGGTTCCTGGTGCCTATGTCGCTGCCGCTGACCTTCGTCGCGTTCGTCGTGGACCCGGACGGGCAGGTGCCGTTCATCGCCAAGGTGCTTCCCGTGCTGCTCGGCGGCATCCTCGTGGGGGCGCTCTGCGCCGCGGCCGCCCGGCGGCGGATCACCCCTGCGGGGCGGCGGGCGCTGCGCGAGATCCGCTCCCACTACGTGAACGACCGGACCCCGCACGTGCAGACCGCGCTGTTCGGACTGCGCGGCCTGCGGGACCCGTTCCTGCGCGGGCAGCTGGTGCCGGCCGCCCGCGGCACCAGGCTGGCCGCGGCCCAGTCGGGTGTCCGCCCCGCGTCGCGCCGCTCCCACTCCTCGTCCGGATCCTCCGCCGAGCTCCTGCCGGTGCTGTGGTGCGCCGGGACCGACGGGGGCAGCTCGGGATCCTCCTGCGGAGGGGGGTCCGGCGGCGGGTGCGGCAGCGGCAGTTCCGGCTGTTCCGGCGGAAGTTCCGGCGGCTCCGGCTGCGGCGGTTCCTCCGGTTCCAGCTGCAGCAGTTCCTCCGGGTCGAGTTGCAGCAGCAGCTCGTCCGGTTCCAGCTGTTCCAGCAGCAGCAGCTCCTGACGGGCCCGCGCGGTCGCCGCTCCCGTGCCGGGGCGGCGCCGGGTGCGGCAACCGGGGGGGATCGCACGGCAACGGGGCCATTGAGGCCCGACACCCTCCGGTGATCCTTTACTTCCGTACGGCGCCCTGGTCATCTCATCGGACCATCCGCTGGGGGCACCTCCAGCCGACCGGGGGGAGAAGGGGCCGCCATGCGGAAGACACCCGCACGCCACGCGGCCGCCGCCCCGGCGTCGGTGGCCCTCGCCCTGCTGGCCACCGCTGTCTGCGCCGCCGCCCCGGCGGCAGCGGCCCCCGCCCCGGATGCCGAGTCGGCGGGCGCCGCGCTCGCCGCCCGCCGCGCCGCCGCCTCGCGCCTGGCCTTCGGGAAGTGCCCCGCCGTCGAGGAACTGCCCGACCCGGTGCGCTGCGCGAGCCTGCGCGTCCCGCTCGACTACGCCCGCCCCGACGGCCCGCAGATCTCCCTCACCGTCAGCCGGGTGCCGGCGAGCCGCGCCGGCGGCGCCGCCCGGCAGGGCGCCCTCGTCCACAACCCCGGCGGGCCCGGCGCCTCCGGCATGTACTTCCCGCTGCTCGCCCCGCTCCCCGCCTGGCAGCGGATCGCGGCCGCCTACGACCTCGTCGGCTACGCGCCGCGCGGCGTCGGCCGCTCCGCCCCGCTGTCCTGCCAGGACCCGGCCGCCCGCGCCGCGGGCCCCACCCAGGTCCCGGTCCACCCCTCCGCCGCGGACAAGGAGCGGCGGCGCGCGGCCGCCCGGGCGTACGGCCGGGGCTGCGCCGAGCGGGCCGGCGCCGCCCTGCCGCATCACACGACGCTGAACAACGTGCGCGACCTGCACGTGCTGCGCGCCGCGCTCGGCGAGGCGGAGCTGACGTTCTGGGGCGCCTCGTACGGCACCTACCTGGGCGCGGTCTACGCCACCCGGTACCCGGGCCACGTCCGCCGCATGGTGTTCGACTCGGCGGTCAACCCCGACCCGGCGCGCGTCTGGTACCGCAACAACCTCGACCAGGCCCCCGCGTTCGAGCGCCGCTGGTACGACTTCCGCGCCTGGGTGGCCCGCCACCACGCCGCGTACGGTCTCGGCAACACCCCGGCGGCCGTGCAGGCGAGCTGGGAACGGGTCCGGGACGCGGTGGCGCGTACCCCGGTGGGCGGCAGCATCGGCACGGGCGAGCTCCACGCGGCGTACCTCGACACCGCCTACCGCGACGAGGTCTGGCCGGACCGGGCGGCGGCGCTGGCGGCCTTCCTGCGCGGCGATCCCGAGCCGCTGGCCGGTCAGGCGGCCCCGGATCCGGCGGCGGCCACCGAGGCCGAGAACGCGACGGCCGTCTACACGGCGGTGCTCTGCAACGACGCCCCGTGGCCCGCGGGCTGGGAGACCTGGGACCGTGACCACACCGAACTGGCCCGCACGGCCCCCTTCGAGACCTGGTCCAACGCCTTCCTGAACCTGCCCTGCGCCTCCTGGCCCGTGCGGGTCCGGCAGCGGCCGGCGGCGGTGGGCGCCCCGCAGGCCCGGCTGCCCCGCACGCTGATCGTCGCGGCGGAACGGGACGGGGCGACCCCGTACCCGGGTGCGCTGGAGCTCCAGCGGCGGCTGGGCGCCCAGGCCGCGCTGGTCACGGAGAGGGGGGCCGGCAGCCACGGGGTCTTCGGCGGACGCAATGACTGCGTGGACCGTCACGTGGAGCGGTATCTGCTGACGGGTGACACCTCAGGGTGGCGTGTCACGTGTGCGCCGCATCCGGAGCCCGCACCGGTGTCGCTGGACGACCGGGCAGCACGTGCCCGCGGGGCTGTGCTGCCGCCTGTCGTCTGAACTTCCGGGCGGGATCTCCGGCTGCGTCGTTTCGGGGGCAGGGCCTCCCGATCCACCGGAGGCGGCTCTTGTGTCACGAGCAGTCCTCCGGCCCTTCCCCCCAGGGGAGGTATCAGGCGAGCCCGGCCACCAGATCGGCGACGGACTTGCGGCGTCCGGTGTAGAAGGGCACCTCTTCACGGACGTGCATACGGGCCTCGGAGGCACGCAGGTGACGCATGAGGTCGACGATGCGGTACAGCTCGTCGGCCTCGAAGGCCAGCAGCCACTCGTAGTCGCCCAGGGAGAACGAGGCGACGGTGTTGGCGCGCACGTCCGGGAAGCCGCGGGCCATCTTGCCGTGGTCGGCGAGCATGCGCCGACGGTCCTCGTCGGGCAGCAGGTACCAGTCGTAACTGCGCACGAAGGGGTACACGCTGACGTAGTCGCGGGCGACCTCGTCGGCCAGGAAGGCCGGGATGTGGGACTTGTTGAACTCGGCCGGGCGGTGCAGGGCCATGTTCGACCAGACCGGCTCCAGGGCGCGGCCCAGCTTGGTGCGGCGGAACAGGTTGTACGCGGTCTGCAGCTCGTCGGCGGTCTCCGCGTGCCACCAGATCATGATGTCCGCGTCGGCGCGCAGGCCGGAGACGTCATAGGTGCCGCGGACGGTGATGTCCTTGGCGGCCAGCTGGTCGAACAGCTCCTGGACCTCGTCGGCGTAGCCGGCGCGGTCCTCCGGGAGGACGTCCTTCAGCTTGAAGACGGACCACAGGGTGTAGCGGATGACCTCGTTGAGGTCCTTCGCCTTCTTCCCCGCGTTGGGAATCTTCTCTGGTGCAGTCATGTGCCTATTGTCCCGTGTGCTGATCAGTGGTCTGCGCCAGGGGTGCCGATCCCGGGCCGAGGGCGGCGAGCACCGCGTCCACGGCCTTGCCCGCGCCGGCGATGCACGCGGGGATGCCCACGCCCTCGTAGAGCGCGCCGCACACCGCGAGGCCCGGCAGGGCGGCGACGGCCGTGCGGATCCGGGCCACCCGGCCGAGGTGGCCTACGGGGTACTGGGGCAGCCCGCCGTCCCAGCGGGTGACGGTGGAGGCCACCGGCCGGGCCGCGAGGCCCACGGCCGTCCCGAGGTCGGCGAGGGAGACCTCGACCAGTTCCGCGTCGTCGCGCTCCAGGTCCTTCTCGTCGCCGTGCCGGCCGACGGAGGTGCGCAGCAGGAACAGCTCCGGATCGGCCCCGGCCCAGGCCCACTTGTTGCTGGAGAAGGTGGAGGCCTTGATGGTCCGCCCGTCGACGGGCGGTACGAGGAACCCGCTCGCGCCTCCGTCGGCGAGGGCGGCGGGCAGGTCCGAGCGGCGGAAGGCCATCGTGACCAGGGCCATGGAGGCGTACTCGACCCCGCGCAGCTCGGCCGCGGCGGCCGGTGCGAGCCCGTCGAGCAGCCGGGCGGCGGGCCCGGCGGGGGTCGCCAGGATCACCCCGTCGGCCTCGATGACCTCGGTGCCGGCCGCGACCCGCCAGCCGTCGGGGGTACGGACGACCTCGCGGACCGGGGTGCCGGTGGCGATCCGCGCCCCGGCCGAGCGGCAGGCCTCGGCCACGGCGAGCGGGAGCCGTCCGATGCCGCCCTCGATGCCGGCGAAGACCGGGCCGGCGGGCTGGGGCTGGGCCTCCGCCCGGCGCTGCAGTGCGCGTACCCCGTCGCCCAGCAGGGCGTGCGTACGGGCGGCCTCGAAGAGCTGGGGAACGGCCGCCCGCATGGAGATGCGGTAGGCGTTGCCCGCGTACACCCCGCCGAGCAGCGGTTCCACGAGCCGGTCGACGACCTCGGGGCCCAGCCGGGCGGCGACGTACTCGCCGACGGCGACGTCCTCGCCGATCTCGGCGGGCGGCAGCGCGTGCTCGGCCTCGATCCGGGCGAGGCCCTCGGCGGAGAGCACCCCGGAGGCGGCGAGCGGCCCGAGGTCGCCGGGGACGCCCATGACGTGCCCGCGCGGCATCGGCCGCAGCGCGCCGCGGGTCCACAGGTGGGCGGTGGCGGTGGCGGGCGGCTGGAGGGCCGCGCCGAGGCCCACGGCCTTGGCCAGGTCCACGGCTTCGGGTCGGCGGGCCAGCACGGATTCGGCGCCGAGGTCGACCGGGGCGCCGGCGAGCTCACCGGCCCGCAGCTTGCCGCCGAGGCGCGGCCCGGCCTCCAGGAGCGTGACGCGGACGCCCTCGGCGAGCAGCTTGTGGGCCGCCGCGAGGCCCGCGATGCCGCCGCCGACGACGACGACGTGCCGGGTCCGGCCGGGGCGATCCGTACGCATGTCCGCTTCGTGCATGGACACATCGTCTCAGACCGATCACCGGCCGCGCACCGAGGCCGGACCGTGACCGCATCGGGATCGGGCCGGGACCGCCGGAGTGAAACCCGCGGCGGGACTCTGTACGTCGAAGCGGCAACAGCAGCCGAAACTCGGGGGTTTGACACGATGCATCGCTCTGCGGCGGCCCTGGCGGGCGCCCTCTCCCTGGCCGGGGCGCTCGCGCTCACCGGCTGCGGCGCTTCCGGCGGGAGCATGGACAGCGCGCACGACAAGGCGGCGGTCGCACCCGCCCAGGACAACAAGGCCCCGGAAGGCGCGAAGGGAGCGGCGGCGGCCCCCGCCCCGGCGGCGTCAGGCGCCGGGTCTCCCGCCGCGAGCGGACAGCAGCCGGTCGCCGTCCGCCCCAACGTCATCCGCACGGCGACGCTCGGCATCGAGACGGAGGACGTCCAGAAGACCCTCGCCGCGGCCCGCACCGCGGCCGGCGGCGCCGGCGGCTACGTCGGCAACGAGTCCACCAAACGCGGCGGGGACGGCCGGATGACCTCCACGCTCACCCTGCGGGTGCCGGGCGAGCGTTACGACGCGGTGCTCGGCGCGATGGAGGGCAGCGGCAAGCTCCTGCACCGCAAGGTCGACGCCCAGGACGTCACGGAGAAGGTCGCCGACATCGGCAGCCGGGTGGCGTCGCAGCAGGCCAGCGTGGCCCGGGTGCGGGAGATGATGGGCAAGGCCTCGGCCCTGAGCGAGGTGGTGATGCTCGAGAGCGAGCTCAGCCGCCGCCAGTCCGACCTGGAGTCGCTGCTGGCGCAGCAGACGGCCCTGAAGGACCAGACCTCCCTGGGGACGATCACGCTGGAGGTGTCGGAGCCGCCCGCGAAGCCGGTGGCGCAGGAGAAGAAGAAGGAGCAGGACCCGACCTTCCTGGGCGCCCTGCGCGGCGGCTGGGAGGTCTTCACGAAGATCGTGCGCTACCTGACGGTGGCGGTCGGCGCGCTGCTGCCGTTCGCGCTGGCGGCCGCGCTGGCGGGGCTGGGGTACCGGCTGTACCGGAGGTTCCGACCGGCGAAGCCGAAGGCGGGCCCGGGCCCGGAGGCGGGCCGGGCCCCGGAGGCGGGCCCGGCCCCGGAGGGGGTCGCGGCCCCGGAGGGGGTCGCGGTGCCGTCGGCCCGGCCGGCGCCTTCCGCCTCGCCTTCCGGTGACGCCGCCGGGGCCGGCGTGCAGGACTGAACGCGCGTGCGCCCGTAGCGTGTTCACCATCCGGTGAGCGGCGGCGAAGGGGCGGTGCGGACGATGGCGGCGGCAAGGGAACGACTGGTGGTGGTCGGGGGTGACGCGGCGGGCATGTCCGCCGCGTCACAGGCCCGGCGGCTCAAGGGCGCGGCGGAGCTGGAGATCGTCGCCTTCGAGCGCGGGCACTTCACCTCGTACTCCGCGTGCGGGATCCCGTACTGGGTCGGCGGCCTGGTGCCCGAGCGCGACGACCTGATCGCCCGCACCCCCGAGGAGCACCGGGCCCGGGACATCGACCTGCGCACCCGGACCGAGGTCGTGGAGCTCGATCTGCCCGGATCGCGGGTGCGCGCCCGCGATCTGGACACCGGCTCCGAATCCTGGACGGGTTACGACAAGCTCGTCCTGGCCACGGGCGCCCGGCCGGTCCGGCCGAGGCTGCCCGGCATCGGCGCGCACGGGGTCCATGGCATCCAGACCCTGGACGACGGCCAGCGCCTGATGACGACTCTGGAACTCCAGGGCGGCCCCGCGCGGAGCGAGGGCCGCCGGGCGGTCGTCGTCGGCGCGGGCTACATCGGCGTGGAGATGGCGGAGGCCCTGGTCGGGCGGGGCTACGAGGTCACCGTCCTGCACCGGGGGGAGCAGCCGATGGCCACCCTGGACCCGGACATGGGCGGTCTGGTGCACAGCGCGATGAACCGCATGGGGATCCGTACGGTCTCCCGCGCCGAGGTGACGAAGATCCTCACCGACGAGGAGGGCCGGGCCCGGGCGGTGGCCACGGCGGCGGGCGGGGAGTACCCGGCGGACGTGGTCGTGCTCGGCATCGGCGTGGAGCCGCGCACGTCCCTGGCCCGGGCCGCGGGCCTTCCCCTCGGCTCCTCGGGCGGCATCCTCACCGACCTCTCGATGCGGGTCCGGGGCCACGAGAACATCTGGTCGGGCGGCGACTGCGTGGAGGTCCTGGACCTGGTCGCGGGACGCACCCGGCACATCCCGCTGGGCACGCACGCCAACAAGCACGGCCAGGTCATCGGCTCGGGCGTGGGCGGCGGCTACGCGACGTTCCCCGGGGTCGTCGGCACGGCGGTCAGCAAGGTCTGCGAGCTGGAGATCGCCCGTACGGGCCTGCGCGAGCGGGACGCGCTGGAGGCGGGCCTGCGGTTCGTGACGGCCACCATCACCTCCACCACCGCCGCGGGCTACTACCCGGGCGCGGCGGAGATGACGGTCAAGATGCTGGCGGAGCGCCGCACGGGCCGCCTGCTGGGGGTCCAGATCGTGGGCGGCGCGGGCTCCGCGAAGCGGGTGGACATCGCGGCGGTCGCGCTGACGGCGGGCATGACGGTGGAGCAGGTCGTCTCCCTGGACCTGGGCTACGCACCGCCGTTCTCCCCGGTCTGGGACCCCATCCTGGTGGCGGCCCGCAAGGCGGTCTCCATGGTGCGCTCGGCCGGGGTGTGACGCAGCGGCCGCTACACCCCGGCTCACCCGCGTTCCCGTTCAGGCGGAGCCGTTGGTCAGCAGCAGCTGATCGGCGAAGCCGCGTACCAGGGGTGCGGCATCCGCGGGGGCGTGGTGCAGGTCGTAGGGGCTGGGCGCCCCGCAGAGCATCCACTCCAGCCGGGCCGTGAACCCCGCGCGGTCCAGCGGGCCGAGCTGTTGCTGCTCATCGACCGGTCCACGGCCGACAGGAACGCGTCCACGGCGGGGTGCCGCAGATCGCCGGCCTGGCTGGCGAAGTTCACCGGTCTGTGCGCCGGTATGCCAAACGCCGGCCCGTGCCCTGCTGTCACGCAGGGCACGGTACCGGCGCTTCGATCGTGGCCGGGCCGGGTTTCCGGCTCAGCGGGCCGTCTTGGTGTGGACGTAGTCCACCAGGCGGGTGAGGGCGTCCGGGTCCGTCGTCGGGAGGACGCCGTGGCCCAGGTTGAAGACGTGGCCCTCCAGGCCGGCGGCGGCCGCCAGGACCTCGTCCGCCTTGGCCTCGACGGCCTCGGGGGTGGAGAAGAGCACGGCCGGGTCCAGGTTGCCCTGGAGCGCCTTGCCCGGGCCGACCCGGCGGGCGGCCTCGTCGAGCGCGACCCGGTAGTCGACGCCGACGACGTCCGCGCCGGCCTCGCCCATCAGGCCGAGGAGCTCTCCCGTGCCCACGCCGAAGTGGATCCGCGGGACCCCGTACGAGGCGACGGACTCCAGGACCTTCGCCGAGGCCGGCATCACCGAGCGGCGGTAGTCCGCCGGGGCGAGCGCGCCGACCCAGGAGTCGAAGAGCTGGACCGCGGAGGCGCCGGCCTCGATCTGGACCTTCAGGAAGGCGGAGGTGATCTCCGCGAGGCGGTCCAGCAGGTCCGCCCACAGCTCCGGGTCCCCGTACATGAGGGCCTTGGTGTGCTCGTGGTTCTTCGAGGGGCCGCCCTCGACCAGGTAGCTCGCAAGGGTGAAAGGCGCACCCGCGAATCCGATCAACGGCGTGGAGCCCAGTTCACCCGTGAGCATGCCGATCGCCTCGGTGACGTACGAGACGTCCTCAGGGGTGAGGTCGCGCAACTGTGCGAGGTCCTCGCGGCGGCGGATCGGCTGGGCGACGACCGGGCCGACGCCCGGCTTGATGTCCAGGTCGACGCCGATGGCCTTCAGCGGGACCACGATGTCGGAGAAGAAGATCGCCGCGTCCACCTTGTGGCGGCGCACCGGCTGCAGCGTGATCTCGGTGACCAGGTCGGGCCGCATGCACGACTCCAGCATCTGGGTCCCCTCGCGCACCTTGCGGTACTCGGGGAGCGAGCGCCCGGCCTGCCGCATGAACCACACCGGGGTGTGCGGCACCGGCTCCCGCCGGCACGCCTTCAGGAAGGCGGAATCGTACGTCTGACTCGGCTGGCCCGTGGGGCGGTCGTTGGCACTCACGACCCAAATCTTCGCACGTATGAAGAGTTGCCCGGCCCGGTGCGGGTGTCCCTGCGCCGCACGGGCCCCCGTTCCGCCTAGTCTTCCCCGCATGGCTGCGGCTCAGGGACGATTTTCAGATGGCGCTGACGGTATGGACAGCGCGGAGGAGAGCTCCGTCCCGCTCCCGTTCCGGCGGGCGGTCGACGGCTTGAAGAAGGCGCGGCTGCGTCCGGGGATCGAGATCGACCCCGCCAAACCGCCCCAGAGACTTGCGCCGTACGCCTACGCCCTGGAGGCGACCGTCGTCGAGGGCGAGGACGACCTGGCCGACGGCCGGCTCATCCTGCTCCACGATCCGGCCGGGCACGAGGCCTGGCACGGGACCTTCCGGCTGGTGACGCTCGTACGGGCGGAACTCGAGCCGGAGATGGCCGCGGACCCGCTCCTGCCCGAGGTGTGCTGGTCGTGGCTGACGGGGGCGCTTGAGGCGCGCGGGCTGGGGTACGGGGAGGCGAGCGGGACCGTCACCATGGCGAGCTCGCACTACTTCGGCGGGCTCGCCGAGCGGCGCCCGGCGACGCAGATCGAGATCAGAGCCTCGTGGACGCCGCGCGAGGGCGTGGGCGGGGTGCCGGACACCTCGGCACACCTGTCGGCGTGGTGCGAGCTGCTGTGCCAGATCGCGGGGCTGCCGCCGGTGGGGCCGACCGACAGCGTCACGGGCGTGGTCTCCCTGCCACAGCGGCGCGGTCCGCACCACCCGTAGCGGCGGGTCCGTACGGACGCGCGAGGGGTGGGGGAACACCCGGTCGAAGCCGGCGGGCGGGGTGTCGCAACGCGGCGTCCGTTGTGGGCTTCTGATCACCCTATGATCGATCGTGCGTCCGAATTGCCCGAATTGTTACTCACCAAATCGTGATCATTCCCTAAAGCCGGGCGGGTGACGTGCCGAAGGAGTCAGTGACCATCCGCACGGTTCGCACCGGCTTCCTTCCCCGAGCCGGCCGTCCCGCCACTCCCCCAGGAGGCCTAGGTGTCCGTTCTTCTCGAGCAGCCCGCAAGCCTGGTCGCCTACCGCCCGAACAAGCCGACGGCCATGGTCGTCGTGGCCGACCCGCGCGTCCGTTCCACCGTGACCCGCCATCTGTGGGCCCTCGGAGTACGTGACGTGATCGAGGCGTCGTCCATCGCGGAGGCCCGCCCCCGCGTCGGCAGCCCGCGCGACATCTGCGTGGCCGACGTACACCTGCCCGACGGTTCCGGTCTGACCCTGCTCTCCGAGACCCGCGCCGCGGGCTGGCCCAACGGCCTGGCCCTGTCCGCCGCCGACGACATCGGCGCCGTACGCAACGCCCTCGCGGGCGGCGTGAAGGGTTACGTCGTCACCGGCACGCGGACCAACATCGGGCTCCCCAGCCGGCCCGGCGCCGCCCCCATCGGCGCTGCCGCCGCCCGTATGCACCGCCGCCCCCCGGGTGCCCCGAGCCACCCGGGCGGCTACCGGGAGCTCTCCGGCCGCGAGGTCGAGGTCCTGCGCCTCGTCGCGGAGGGCCAGTCCAACAAGGCCATCGGCGTCTCGATGGGCCTGTCCGCCCTGACCGTCAAGTCCCACCTCGCCCGGATCGCCCGCAAGCTGGGCACCGGCGACCGGGCCGGGATGGTCGCCGTAGCCCTGCGGACCGGGATCATCCACTAGGACGGGTCCCCTCCCGCCGATCCCCTCCCGCCGATCCCCCCGCTGACCCCTTCCTGCTGATCCCCTTCCGCTGGTCCCCACCCGCCCGAGGTTCCCGCCCGAGGTTCCCGCCCCGAGGCTCCCGCCCCGAGGCTCCCGGACGAATGCCGGGGAAACCCCGGGAAACGTCCGCCTTCCCCTCCCGCGCCCGTCGACGGATCGTTCCGGCGACGGGCGCATCGCATCCACGGATACCCTTGACCGGTGACCGACGCCCAAGAGACCGCAGCAGACCTGCGCACCACCACCGGGGGCGGCCCCCCGGACGATGTCGTCAGTTCGTCCGATGGGCCGCCGATTCCGTTGCTCGAACCCCGTGAGGGGATCCCCCCGGTCGTCGCCGACGCCGACGCCCTCGCCCGAGTGGTCGCGGCCTTCGCCGCGGGTACCGGGCCCGTGGCCGTCGATGCCGAGCGCGCCTCCGGATACCGCTACGGCCAGCGCGCCTACCTGGTGCAGCTGCGCCGCGAGGGCGCCGGCTCCGCGCTCATCGACCCGGTGGGCTGCCCCGACCTCTCCGCACTCGGCGAGGCCCTGTCCGGCACCGAGTGGATCCTGCACGCCGCCACCCAGGACCTGCCGTGCCTGCGCGAAATAGGCATGGTGCCCACCTCCCTGTTCGACACCGAGCTGGCCGGCCGCCTCGCCGGCTTCCCGCGGGTCGGACTGGGCGCGATGGTCGAGAGCGTGCTCGGCTACGCGCTGGAGAAGGGCCACTCCGCCGTCGACTGGTCGACCCGCCCGCTCCCCGAGCCCTGGCTGCGCTACGCCGCCCTGGACGTGGAGCTGCTCGTCGACCTGCGGGACGCACTGGAGAAGGAGCTGGACCGGCAGGGCAAGCTGGAATGGGCCCGCCAGGAGTTCGAGGCGATCGCCGCCGCGCCGCCCGCGCCGCCGCGCAAGGACCCGTGGCGCCGTACGTCCGGCATGCACAAGGTGCGCCGCCGCCGGCAGATGGCGGTCGTCCGGGAGCTGTGGGAGTCCAGGGACCGGATCGCGCAGCGGCGTGACGTGTCACCCGGCAAGGTCCTGGGCGACGCCGCGATCGTCGAGGCCGCCCTGGCACTGCCGGCGAACGTGCAGACCCTGTCCGCCCTGCCCGGATACGGGCAGCGCATGGGCCGGCGCCAGCTGGAGCAGTGGATGGCGGCCGTGGACCGGGCGAGGGCGCTGCCGGAGAACGAGCTGCCGCAGCCCGGAGCGACCCCGGCCGGCCCCCCGCCGCCGCGGTCCTGGGCGGACAAGGACCCGGCCGCCGCGGCCCGGCTCTCGGCGGCCCGCGCGGCCGTCTCGGCGCTCGCGGAGGGGCTGTGCCTGCCCCAGGAGAACCTGATCACCCCGGACACGGTCCGCCGGCTGTGCTGGGAGCCGCCGCAGCGGCTCGAGGCGGATGCGGTGGCGCAGGCCCTGGCCGGCTACGGCGCCCGCCCGTGGCAGATCGAGCAGGTCACCGCGGCCCTGGTGACCGCCCTGGCCGCCACGGCCTGAGAGCACGAGCGGGGTCCTCATTCCAACGGAGTGAGGACCCCGTCCTCGTCCCTGCGGCAATCCCGGAGGCCGCGCCCTCAACCCTGCCGTGCCTGAGCCAGTGCTCGGACATGGTGTGCAGGTCGTTCGCCACGCGCTCCCAGGGCGCGGCCGCCTCCGGCTTGGACACGGGCAGCGACACCGGCGCGCCGAAGTCGGTCGCGCTCGCCCTGCCCTGGCGCGGGAGGAGCGGTGCCGGCAGGAAGAGGCTGCGCCGCTTGACCAGCTCACCGTCGTTCGCGGGGATGTTCGATGTCTGGTCCAGTGGAGGCGTGAGGGGGCTGGTGCCGTCCGGGGCGGTGTGACCTTCGCCGCTGTTCGGGGAGGGGGTGTGCACGAGGGTTACCCGCAAGTAGCATGGGCCGGGTGAGCGGGCGCTCAGCACTGCGTGCCGAGCCGCCCCCGCGCAGCAGTGCACATCCGCACCTGGAGGAGAGCCAACGTGCCTCGTACCGTCAGGGACGTCGTCTTCGTCGACGGCGTCCGCACCCCGTTCGGCAAGGCGGGCCCGAAGGGCATCTACCACGAGACCCGCGCCGACGACCTCGTCGTGAAGGCGATCCGGGAGCTGCTGCGCCGCAACCCGGACCTGGACCCCGCGAAGATCGACGAGGTCGCCATCGCCGCGACCACGCAGATCGGCGACCAGGGCCTCACACTGGGCCGTACCGCAGGCATCCTCGCGGGCCTCCCCCAGTCCGTCCCGGGCTACTCGATCGACCGCATGTGCGCCGGCGCGCTGACCGCCGTGACCGCCGTCGCGGGCGGCGTGGCCTTCGGTGCGTACGACGTCGCCCTCGCCGGCGGTGTCGAGCACATGGGCCGCCACCCCATGGGCGAGGGCGTGGACCCGAACCCGCGCTTCGTCTCCGAGAAGCTGGTCGACGAGTCCGCCCTGTTCATGGGCATGACCGCCGAGAACCTGCACGACCGGTACCCGACGATCACCAAGCTCCGCGCCGACGAGTACGCCGTGCGCTCGCAGGAGAAGGCCGCCAAGGCGTACGCCGACGGCAAGATCCAGCAGGACCTGGTGCCGATCTCGGTGCGCAACACCAACGCGGCCGCGGGTGAGACGGGCTGGGGCCTGGTCACCACCGACGAGCCGATGCGCCCGGGCACCACCCTGGAGAACCTGGCCGGCCTGAAGACCCCGTTCCGTACCCACGGCCGGGTCACCGCGGGCAACGCCGCCGGTCTCAACGACGGTGCCACCGCCGCGATCATCGCGTCCGAGGACTTCGCCCGGGAGAACAACCTCCCGGTCAAGATGCGCCTCGTCTCGTATTCCTTCGCGGGTGTCGAGCCGGAGGTCATGGGCTACGGCCCGATCCCGGCCACCGAGAAGGCCCTCGCCCAGGCCGGCCTGTCCATCGAGGACATCGGCCTGTTCGAGATCAACGAGGCCTTCGCGGTCCAGGTCCTCGCCTTCCTGGAGCACTACGGCATCGCCGACGACGACGCCCGCGTGAACCAGTACGGCGGCGCCATCGCGTTCGGCCACCCGCTGGCCTCCTCCGGCGTGCGTCTGATGACGCAGCTGGCCCGCCAGTTCGAGGAGCAGCCGCACGTCCGCTACGGCCTGACCACCATGTGCGTCGGCTTCGGCATGGGCGCCACGGTCATCTGGGAGAACCCGAACTTCAACGCCGAGGGAGACTCCAAGTGAGCACCACCGCTGAGCTCCTGAAGGGCGCGGCCGAGCTGTTCCCGGACGAGGTCGTCACGTCCGCGCACGTCCGCCACCTGGACCTGCCGTTCGGCGCCGGGCGCTTCGCGCTCATCACGCTGGACAACGGCTTCGACCACACCAAGCCGACCACCTTCGGCCCGCAGTCGCTCGCCAACCTGAACGCGGCGATCGACCAGGTCGAGCAGGAGGCCCTCGCCGGCTCCATCGTCGGCGCGGGCATCACCGGCAAGCCGTTCATCTTCGCGGTCGGCGCCGACCTCAAGGGCGTCGAGCTGCTGAAGAAGCACGACGAGGCGCTCGCCATCGGCAAGGGCGGCCACGACGTCTTCAAGCGTCTCGCCGCGCTCGCCGTCCCCACCTTCGCGTACTACAACGGCGCGGCCATGGGCGGCGGTGTCGAGGTCGGTCTGCACTGCACCTACCGCACCGTCTCCAAGGCCATCCCCGCCTTCTCGCTGCCCGAGGTCTTCCTCGGCCTGGTCCCGGGCTGGGGCGGCTGCGCCATCCTCCCGAACCTGATCGGTGCGGAGCGCGCGGTTTCGGTCATCATCGAGAACTCGCTGAACCAGAACCGCCAGCTCAAGGGCAAGCAGGTCTTCGAGCTCGGCATCGCCGACGCGATCTTCGAGGGCGCGGACTTCCTGGAGCAGTCGCTCCTGTGGACCGCGAACGTCCTGAACGGCACCACCGAGGTCGTCCGCGCCGAGATCGACCGCGGCGAGGCCTGGGACGCGGCCGTCGCCAAGGGCCGCTTCATCGCGGACTCCAAGGTGCACGGCGCCGCTCCGGCCGCCTACCGTGCGCTGGACATCATCGCCGCGGCCAAGGACGGCGACCTGCAGGCCGGCTTCGACGCCGAGGACACGGCCCTGGCCGACCTCATCATGGGCGGCGAGCTGCGCTCGGGCATCTACGCCTTCAACCTGGTCCAGAAGCGCGGCAAGCGCCCGGCCGGTGCCCCGGACAAGTCCCTGGCCCGTCCGGTCACCAAGGTCGGCGTCGTCGGGGCGGGTCTGATGGCCTCGCAGCTGGCGCTGCTCTTCCTGCGCCGCCTGGAGGTGCCGGTGGTCCTCACCGACATCGACCAGGAGCGCGTGGACAAGGGTGTGGGCTACGTCCACGCCGAGATCCAGAAGCTGCTCGGCAAGGGCCGTATCAACCAGGACAAGGCCAACCGCCTGACCGCCCTGGTGACCGGTGTCCTGGACAAGGCCGAGGGCTTCGCGGACGCGGACTTCATCATCGAGGCCGTGTTCGAGGAGATGTCCGTCAAGCAGAAGGTGTTCGCGGAGGTCGAGGCGGTCGCTCCGGCGCACGCGATCCTCGCCACCAACACCTCCTCGCTGTCGGTGTCGGAGATGGCCTCCAAGCTCCAGCACCCGGAGCGCGTGGTCGGCTTCCACTTCTTCAACCCGGTCGCGATCCTCCCCCTGCTGGAGATCGTCCGCGGTGAGCAGACGGACGAGGCCTCGCTGGCCACGGCCTTCGGTGTCGCCAAGAAGCTGAAGAAGACCGCGGTCCTCACCAAGGATGCCCCGGCGTTCGTCGTGAACCGCATCCTGACCCGCTTCATGGGCGAGATCCAGAACGTCATCGACGAGGGCACCCCGGTGGCCACCGCCGAGAAGGCCATCGAGCCGCTCGGCCTGCCGATGTCCCCGCTGGTGCTGCTGGAGCTCGTCGGCCCGGCGATCGGTCTGCACGTCTCCGAGACCCTGAACCGCGCCTTCCCGGAGCGCTTCACCGTCTCCCCGAACCTGGCTGCCGTCGTCAAGGCCGGCAAGCGCGGCTTCTACGTCTACGACTCCGGCAAGCCGGAGCTGGACCCCGAGGTCGCCGCCCTCCTGGTGCAGGGCGACTCGGTCCTGACGGAGGAGCAGGTCCGCGACCGCGTCCTGGACGCGGTGGCGCAGGAGATCGGCCTGATGCTGGAGGAGGGTGTCGTGGCCGAGGCCCAGGACATCGACCTCTGCCTCATCACGGGCGCCGGCTGGCCCTTCCACCTGGGCGGCATCACGCCGTACCTGGACCGTGAAGGCGTCTCGGAGCGCGTGAACGGCAAGAAGTTCCTCGCCCCCGGCGTCGCGAGCGTCCCGGCCTAGTCCGGGTCGCGGACGGGTCATCCACGGCCTGGCCCGCCCCCTTCCGGGGGCGGGCCTCGGTCATTCGAATATCTGTCTAAGATTCACCCCCATGACGGACACGCACGCGCGGCCCAGGCGCCGCCGACGCCGCATTCTGCGGATCACCCTGCTGCTGGTCGCCGTACTGATCCTGGGCGCTGCCGGGGCCGGCTGGTGGGCGTACAGCCACCTCGACGGCAACATCTCCAGCGTCGACCTGGACCAGGCGATCGGCGACAACCGGCCGCCGAAGGTGGCCGCGAACGCGCAGAACATCCTGGTGCTCGGCTCCGACTCGCGGGCCGGCGCCAACGGCGACCTCGACCACGGCGACGTCAGCGGAGCCCGCTCGGACACCGCGATGCTGGTGCACATACCCGAGGGCCGGACCAAGGCCACCGCGGTGAGCATCCCCCGCGACACCCTGGTCACCCGGCCCGAGTGCAAGACCAAGGACGGCAAGACCCTGCCGTCGGCGAAGCGGGTCATGTTCAACTCCGTCTACACGCTGGCCGGTCCGGCCTGTGTGGTCAACACCGTCGAGCAGCTGTCCGGGGTCCGCGTGGACCACTTCGTCGAGGTGGACTTCGCCGGCTTCAAGGGGCTGGTCGACGCGCTGGGCGGGGTCACCGTCACCCTGGACAAGCCGATGAGCGGCGCCAAGGGCGGCCTGAAGCTGGACGCCGGCACGCACCGGCTGAACGGCACCGACTCGCTCAGGTTCGTCCGTACCCGCTACGGCTACGGGGACGGCAGCGACCTCGGACGCATCGGACTCCAGCAGCAGTTCATGATGGCGATGCTGTCCGAGATAAAGAAGCAGGACGCCTTCGGCAACCCGGCACGCCTGTACAAGCTCGCCGATGCCGCGACCAAATCGCTGACCACCGACCGCGAACTGGCCTCGCTCACCGCGCTCTCCGACTTCGCCCAGAGCATGAAGGGCGTGGACCCGGAGACGATGGAGACCATCATGCTGCCGGTCGCCTACGACAAGGTGGACCCCAACCGCGTGGTCGTGGCCGAGCCGCAGGCGACCCAGCTGTGGGAAGCCCTCCGCAAGGACCAGAAGATCCCGGCCTCCGCGAAGGACTCCCCCGCCAAGGGCTGATGCCCTCACCGGCCACCATCGCCTGCCGCGGCACTAGTACTTCGCGTCGGGGCCCAGGCGGCCCAGCCGGCTGTGGCTGCGGCCGTACGCGTAGTAGACGACGATGCCGACCGCCATCCAGATGCCGAAGCGCACCCAGGTCTCGGCCGGCAGGTTGAGCATCAGCCAGACCGAGGCGGCGATCGACAGGATCGGCACCAGGGGCACCCACGGGGTCCGGAAGGACCGGTGCAGGTCGGGGCGGGTGCGGCGCAGGATGATCACGCCGAGCGCCACGACCACGAAGGCGAAGAGCGTGCCGATGTTCACCAGCGTCGCCAGCTCGTTGATGCTGGTGAACCCGGCGACGATCGCGATGATCACACCGAGCAGGATCGTCGGCCGGTACGGCGTACGGAACTTCGGGTGGGTCACCGAGAAGAAGCGCGGCAGCAGGCCGTCGCGGCTCATCGCGAAGAACACCCGGGTCTGGCCGAGCAGCAGGATCATGCAGACCGTGGTCAGGCCCACCGCGGCGCCGAAGCTGATGATGCCTCCGTACACGGGATGCCCGGCGGATTTGAAGGCGTCGGCCAGCGGTGCGCTCACCGACAGCTCGCTGTAGTGCTGCATGCCGGTCACCACGAGCGAGACCGCCACGTACAGCACGGTGCAGATCAGCAGCGAGCCGAGGATGCCGCGCGGCATGTCCCGCTGCGGCAGCTTGGTCTCCTCTGCGGCCGTGGCGACCACGTCGAAGCCGATGAAGGCGAAGAACACGACGGAGGCCGCGGTGAAGATGCCCATGATGCCGAAGTTCGTGGGCTCGTAGCCGAAGATGAGCTGGACCAGCGGAGCGTCGAGCCCCGCGCCGCCCTCCTGTTTCACCGCGTCCGGGATGAAGGGCTTGTAGTTGCTGCCCTTGATGAAGAACAGGCCCGCGATGATCACGATGAGCACCACCGTGACCTTGATCGCGACGACGAGCGCCGTGATCCGCGCGGACAGCTTCACGCCGACCACCAGGATCGCCGTGAGCACCAGCACCAGGATGAAGGCCAGCAGGTCGAAGGTGCCGCCCTCGATGTCCGGCCCTTGGAGCGCGAGGGGCAGATGGATCCCGGCGTTGTCCATCAGCGAGCGGACGTAGCCCGACCAGCCGACGGCGACGACCGCGGTGCCGAGGGCGAATTCCAGTACGAGGTCCCAGCCGATGATCCAGGCCGGGAGTTCGCCGATCGAGGCGTACGAGAAGGTGTACGCCGAACCGGCGACGGGGACGGTCGACGCGAACTCGGCGTAGCAGAGAGCGGCGAGCGCGCACACCACGCCCGCGGCCACGAAGGCCAGCGCGGTGGCGGGGCCGGCGGTCTCCTTGGCGACCTTGCCGGTGAGGACGAAGATGCCGGTGCCGATGATGACGCCGACGCCGAAGATGGTCAGGTCCCAGGCCGAGAGCGACTTCTTGAGCGCATGTTCCGGCTCTTCGGTGTCGCGAATGGACTGCTCGACCGACTTGGTGCGGAAAGGACTGTTCAAATCCGTACTCACCAACGCACCTCCGAACAAGGTGACGCACGCGAACGGGCCGGGAGGCCCACCCCTTCAAGGGTGATCTCCCGGCCCGTGACGTGCAACCGCGCGTGAATCCGGTGGCCGGTACGCGTCCTAGTCGACGGCGGCGGCCGGCTCGCTGTCGTAGCGCCCGTCGAGCTTGGCCACCAGGCCGGTGACCTGCCGGGCGATGTCCGGAGCGGTCAGCCCGATCTCGGCCATGACCTCCTTGCGGGAGGCGTGGTCGAGGAACCGCTGCGGGATGCCGAAGTCGCGCAGCGGTACGTCGACGCCCGCGTCCCGCAGGGCCTGGGAGACGGCGGAACCGACGCCGCCGGCGCGGCCGTTGTCCTCGACGGTGACGACCACGCGGTGGCGCTCGGCGAGCGGGGCCAGCGCCTCGTCGACCGGCTTGACCCAACGGGGGTCCACCACGGTGGTGGTGATGCCCTGTTTGTCCAGCAGGTCGGCGATCTCCAGGCACATCGGGGCGAGGGCGCCGACCGAGACGAGCAGTACGTCCGGGAGGGTGACCTCGGGGGCCGGGGTGCGCAGGACGTCCATGCCGCCGATGCGGCCGACGGCCGGGACGGCCGGGCCGACGACGCCCTTGGAGAAGCGCACCACGGTCGGCGCGTCCTTGACGAGGACGGCCTCGTTCAGCTGGGCGCGCAGCTGCTCCGCGTCGCGCGGGGCGGCCAGGCGCAGGCCGGGGACGACCTGCAGGATGGACATGTCCCACATGCCGTTGTGGGAGGCGCCGTCGGTGCCGGTGACACCGGCGCGGTCCAGGACGAAGGTGACCCCGCACTTGTGCAGGGCCACGTCCATCAGGACCTGGTCGAAGGCGCGGTTGAGGAAGGTGGCGTACACCGCGAAGACCGGGTGGGCGCCGCCGGTCGCCAGGCCCGCCGCCGAGGTGGCGCCGTGCTGCTCGGCGATGCCGACGTCGAAGATGCGGTCGGGGTAGGCGTCCGCGAACTTCTTCAGGCCGACCGGCTGGAGCATGGCCGCGGTGATCGCGACGATGTCCTCGCGCTCCTTGCCGAGCTTGACCATCTCGTCGGCGAAGACGGAGGTCCAGCTGGCGGCGTCGGTGGAGACGGGCAGGCCGGTGTCCGGGTGGATCGGGCCGATGCCGTGGAAACGGTCCGCCTCGTCCTGCTCCGCATGGGTGTAGCCCCGGCCCTTCTGGGTGAGGCAGTGCACGATGACCGGACCGCTGAAGCGCTTGGCGCGCTGCAGGGCCGACTCCAGGGCCTCGATGTCGTGGCCGTCGATGGGGCCGATGTACTTCAGGCCCAGGTCCTCGAACATGCCCTGCGGGGCGATGAAGTCCTTGAGGCCCTTCTTGGCGCCGTGCAGGGTCTCGTAGAGGGGCTTGCCGACGACCGGCGTGCGCTCCAGGAGGTCCTTGCCGCGGGCGAGGAAGCGCTCGTAGCCGTCCGTGGTGCGCAGGGTCGCCAGGTGGTTGGCGAGGCCGCCGATGGTGGGGCCGTACGAGCGCTCGTTGTCGTTGACGACGATGACCAGCGGGCGGTCCTTGGCGGCGGCGATGTTGTTCAGCGCCTCCCAGGCCATGCCGCCGGTCAGCGCGCCGTCGCCGATGACGGCGGCGACGTGGTGGTCCTCGCGGCCGAGCACCTCGTTGGCCTTGGCGATGCCGTCGGCCCAGCCCAGCACGGTGGAGGCGTGCGAGTTCTCGATCACGTCGTGCTCGGACTCGGCGCGCGAGGGGTAGCCGGACAGGCCCCCCTTGGTGCGCAGGCCCGCGAAGTCCTGGCGGCCCGTGAGCAGCTTGTGGACGTAGGCCTGGTGGCCGGTGTCGAAGAGGACCTTGTCCTTGGGCGAGTCGAAGACCCGGTGCAGGGCGATCGTCAGTTCGACCACCCCGAGGTTGGGGCCGAGGTGCCCGCCGGTCTTGGAGACGGCGTCGACGAGGAAGGACCTGATCTCGGCGGCGAGCTGGTCGAGCTCCTCCTGGCTGAGCCGGTCCAGATCGCGCGGTCCCTTGATGCGGGTCAGCAGCACCCGTGCCTCCTTGCAGTTGCTTGCTGGTCTGTCGAGTCTAATGTTCCGTCGGCGGGCGCGGTCATCGGGCCGCCCCGGGAGGGTCACACCTTTGTCATACATGTACGCACCACCCCGGGGTCACACCTCACAAACGGGCGTATACCCGCACAGGCGTACGCGGCTCGCACCCCGCCTTGTACGCACGGGTGCCCGGCGCCACACGAAGTGGCACCGGGCACTGTGACGGGTCTTACCGGCGACCCGGGCGACCGGGCGGGGGTCAGACCCGTCCGGCCGTCTTCTGTGTCTTGCGCGTGACCGAGTCGATCACCACGGTGGCCAGCAGTACGGCACCCGTGATCATGTACTGGATCGGAGTCGCGATGCCCTCCAGGGCCAGACCGTACTGGATCGAGGTGATGACCATGACGCCGAGGAGGGCGTTCCAGGTCCGGCCCCGGCCGCCGAAGAGGCTGGTGCCGCCGATGACGGCCGCCGCGATCACGTTCATCAGCAGGTCGCCGGCGCCGGCGCTCTGGTTGGCGGCCGCGATCTTGGAGGCCCAGAAGAGCCCGCCGATGGCGGCGAAGGTGCCGGCGATGGCGAAGACCGTGATGCGGATCCGGGTGACGCTGATGCCCGCGCGGCGGGAGGCCTCGACGCTGCCGCCGAGTGCGAAAACGTTTCGGCCGAAGGTCGTGCGGCGCAGGACGAAGTCCGTGGCGACCAGGGCCAGCACGAACAGCACCACCGCGAGCGGCAGGCCCTTGTACTGGTTGAACACGATCGCGGGACCGAAGGTGAACACCGCGAGCAGGCCGGTGCGCAGCAGGATCTCGCCGAGCGGCCGGGAGGGCACGCCCGCGGCCTCACGGCGGCGGTTGTCGAAGAAGGTGGCGAGGAAGTATCCGGCCACCGCGACCGCCGCCAGGCCGTAGCCGACGGCCACCTCCGAGAAGAAGTACGTGGTCAGCTGCCCGACCACGCCCTCGGAGTCGAGGTTGATCGTGCCGTTGCTGCCGAGGATCTGCAGCATGGCGCCGGACCAGAAGAGCAGGCCCGACAGGGTGACCGCGAAGGCCGGGGCGCCGATTCTGGCGAAGAAGAAGCCGTGGATGGAGCCGATCAGGGCGCCGCCGGCGATGGCCGCGAGGATGGCCAGCCATTCGTTCACGCCGTTGGTGACGGCGAGGACGGCAACGATCGCGCCCGAGACGCCGCTGACCGAGCCGACCGAGAGGTCGATCTCGCCGAGCAGCAGCACGAAGATGATGCCGACGGCCATCATGCCGGTGGCGACCATCGTGATCGCGATGTTGGTCAGGTTCTCCGGGGAGAGGAAGTTCGAGTTCAGGCCCTGGAAGATGGACCAGATGATGATCAGGCCGAGGACGACCGGTACGGAGCCCAGGTCGCCGGCCTTCAGCTTGCGGCCGAACTCGGTCACGTAGCCGCCGAAGCCCTGCTCGCGCACCAGGAGGCGGGGGTCCACCGCGGGAATGGCGTCCGCCGGGGCGGCGGGGTTGGCCAGGTCCGCGACCGCTTCGGCGTGCGCGTGGTGCTTGTCGGTGGCTGGATTCTCGGTGCTCACTTGCCGGCCTCCCCGGTGCGGGCCGCCCGGCGGGTCACGGCGTTGTCCGTGGCTCCGGTGATGGCGGAGATGATCTCTTCCTGCGAGGTTTCGGCGACCTTGAAGACGCCGTTGTTGCGGCCCAGCCGCAGGACCGCCACCTTGTCGGCGACGGCCTTCACATCGGCCATGTTGTGGCTGATGAGGATGACGGCGTGGCCGCGCTCGCGCAGCCGTTCCACGAGGTCGAGAACCTGTGCGGTCTGCTCGACGCCGAGGGCGGCGGTGGGCTCGTCGAGGATGACGAGCTGGGGCTCGCCCAGCATCGACCGGGCGATGGCCACGGTCTGGCGCTGACCGCCGGAGAGCGAGGCGATAGGGATCCGGACACTGGGGATCCGGATGGACAGCGTGGTCAGCAGCTCGCGGGCACGGCGCTCCATCTCGACCTCGTCCAGGACACCGCGGCGCTTGAGCTCACGGCCGAGGAAGAGGTTGCCGACGACATCGATGTTGTCGCACAGGGCGAGGTCCTGGTAGACCGTCGCGATGCCCAGGTTCTGGGCGTCGTGGGGCTTGCTGATGGAGACCGGGCGGCCCTCCCACTCGATGACGCCGTCATCGATGGGGTGCACGCCGGCGATCGTCTTGACCAGCGTGGACTTGCCGGCGCCGTTGTCGCCGACGAGGGCGACCACTTCACCGGAGTGGATCTCGAGTTCTACGTCGGTCAGGGCCTGAACGGCGCCGAACCGCTTCGAGACCCCTCGCAACGCCAGCACGGGCGCAGCGGACACATGAACCATCTCCTTCGCCGCCTGACCGGCGGGGATGTCGTGCAAAAGAGCAGGAGCGGGGCGAATGGGGGAAATAAAGACTTAGGGGGAACGTTTCTGCCCGGCGCCCCGCGGTGGCGGGGAAGAAGGTGCGGGGCGCCGGTCAGGCACGGGGGCCGCCTCGTGGGCGGCAGGGGGCCTTACTTCAGGCCGAGGGTGGCGCAGGCGGCCGCGTACTTGTCGGTGCAGATCTCGTCGACCGTGTAGACGCCGTCCTTGACGACGGTGTCCTTGATGTTGTTCTTGGTGAGCGAGACGACCGGGATCAGCACGGCGGGGACGCCCTTGGTGGTCGGGCTGTCGACCGTGGAGGTGGTGACGCCGGTGACCTTCTCGCCCTTGGCGAGGGCGACGGCCATCTTCGCCGCGGCCTCGGCCTCGGGGGCGTACGGCTTGTAGACGCTCATGAACTGCTCGCCCGCGACGATGCGCTGGACTCCGGCGAGTTCGGCGTCCTGGCCGGTGACCGGGGGCAGGGTGGACAGGCCGGCGGCCTTGAGGGCGGTGATGATGCCGCCCGCCATGCCGTCGTTGGCGGAGTAGACGCCGATGACGTTCTCCTTGCCGAGCGCCGAGAGGGCGGCCGCCATGTTGGTGTTGGCGTTCTCCGGCTTCCATTCGACGGTGTCGTACTCCTTGCCGATGTTCACCTTGCCGTCGAGGACGGAGTGCGCGCCGGACTTGAAGAGCTTGGCGTTCGGGTCGGTGACCGAGCCGTTCATCATGACGATCTGGCCGTCCTTGGCCTTGTCGCCCAGCGCCTCCAGCAGCGCCTTGCCCTGGACCTTGCCGACCTCTTCGTTGTCGAAGGAGGTGTAGGCGTCGATCGGGCCCTCGGCCAGGCGGTCGTAGGCCACGACCGGGATGCCGGCGTCCTTGGCCTTCTTGACCGAGCCGGCGATGGCCTTGGAGTCCACCGCGTCGACGATGAGGACGTTCACCTTGTTGGTGATCATCGTGTCGACCTGGGAGTTCTGGGTGGTCGCGTCCTGCTTGGCGTTGGCGTAGACGACCTGGCCCTTGCCGCCGGTGAGCTCCTTGACCGTCTTCTCGATGAGCGGCTTGTCGAACTTCTCGTAGCGCGCGGTCTGGTTCTCCGGGAGCAGGAGACCGACCTTGATCGCATCACCCGCCGCGGCGCCGGTCTCCTTGGTCTTGTCTCCGGCTTCCTTGGCGCTGCCACAGGCGGCGAGCGAGACGGCCATGGCACCGGCGGCGACGGCTACAGCGGTTCTGCGCATACGCGTGTTCATTACTTGAACCTCCCTGACGAGGCCGCAACACTGCGGCCGAGGTGGATGTGAGTCAACCCCGGCCGCAAGTTTGCCGTCAAGGAGTGAATCCTTAACGAGATGACAACGGTGCCATCCGTTATCTAACTGAAGACATGGCGGCTGGAGTTCGCACTCCACTTCCATGATCTGACAAAAGCGTCGAATCGCCCATTTCGCTGAGCACGAGGGCCAGTGCGCCCAGCACCTCGGCCCGACCGCCCAAAGAGCCCGTGAGCACCGAAAGCTGGCGGGCCGCGCTGGGAATCGCGTACCTTCCGACTGATTCACGGATGGGAGCCAGGACCAGTTCACCCGCCTCCGCGAGGGAGCCGCCGAGCACCACCCGGCTCGGGTTCAGGAGGTTGCAGAGGCTGGCCACGCCGCTGCCCACGTGGCGGCCCACGTCGGCGATGACCCGGCGGCATCCCGGGTCCCCTTCGCGGGCCAGCTCGACCACCCGTTCCATCGTCAACTCCGGTCCGTGGCTGCTCTGCAGGAGCGGGAGCACGTACCGGGCCGCGGCGAAGGTCTCCAGGCAGCCGCGGTTCCCGCAGCGGCAGACCGGGCCGGATTCGTCGAGGGTGATGTGCCCGATCTCGCCCGCCGTGCCGCCCGGGCCGCGGTAGATCTGACCGTTGATCACCAGCCCGGCGCCGACGCCGCTGGCCACCTTGATGTAGGCGAGGTCTTTTACTCCCCGCCCGCTCCCCCATACGAGTTCACCGAGGGCCCCGAGGTTCGCGTCGTTGTCCACGTACACGGGCACGCCGAGGCGCCGCGCGAGCTCCTCGCGCGGGTTGATCCCGGCCCAGCCCGGCAGGATCGCGGTGGACCCGAGGGTTCCGGACTCCACGTCGATGGGGCCGGGGACGCCGAGGCCGACGCCGATCGCTTTGCCCAGGCTCACCCCGATGCCCGCGATCAGCCGTCCGACCAGCGCTTCCGCCCGGTCGAAGCCCTCCACCCAGGAGGCGTCCACGTCCAGTGGCTCGGCCTCCTCGGCCAGCACCTGGTGGGCGAGGTTGCCGACGGCCACCCGCAGGTGGTTGTGGCCGAAGTCCACGCCGATCACGATGCCCGCGTCGCCGCTGAGCGACACGCTGCGGGCCCGCCGGCCGCCCGCCGAGGTGTCGGTGACCTCGACGGTCCCGCCCTCCTTGAGCTCACGGACGATGTTGGAGACCGTGGCCGCCGACAGTCCGGTGGTGCGGGCGATCTCCGCCTGGGTCAGCGAACCCGCGAGCCGCACCGCTCGCACGACCCGTTCGAGATTCGCGCGATGCAGCGAGGACTGCGATCCGGGAGTCTGCACGACTCATCCACTCCTGCCCATAAGCGACGGCCAGCCGTCGCCCCCCGGCCGGGGAACCGCTTCACGCTCCGAGACCCCGACGTCTCTCCAACTTGTGAACCTTAAGTCGAGCCTTTGCGCATCCAGACGTCAAGAGGCTGACACAGCACCAAAACGTCACTATCGGCCACAAGAGGGAGAGAACGGTCGTCGCGATCGTGCTACGGTCGCTGAGGCGCCGGTCCTCTGCGGCCTCTCGGCCGGACCGCGCCCGTACGTGACAGCGCTATGCGAGGAGGTGTTCGGGATGAGTCCCGATCGAAGTCCTTGCCGCGCTCTCGCCCTCGCGGGCTGATCCGTCGATCCGCCGATCCGCCGATCAGCCGGCCCTTTCCTGAGCGCCCACGGCCGCGGTGATCCACCGCACCTCCGTGTGTCCGCTTTTTCCGGCTTCCCCCTTTCTTTCCGCATGTCCTGATCCTTCTGTCAGGCATACGTCATCCATGCCCTCGGCGCATCCCGTGGACCCTCCGCGGCACCGTGCGCCGCCCCATGATCACTCCGCGTGACCGTGCGGCTTCGCGCTGCCCGGATGCCGTGGAGGGAGGTATTCGTCATGACCATGCTCACCCCGCGCACTCCCGTGAAGCTCGCGCCGCCGGGCCGGACCCGCCGCGAGCGCAAGGCCGCCGAGCTGGAGTCCCGTACCCGCCTCGTCGGCGAGCGCCTCACCGTTCTCAGCGCCCGTCCGGCCACCCACGCCCTGCAGTCCGTGGACACCTCGCCGGACGGCCTCACCCACGCCGAGGCGGCGCTGCGCCTGGAGCGGCACGGCCGCAACGCCGTCGCCCAGGAGCGCACCCCGCTCTGGTTCGTCCAGCTGGGCAAGGCGTACGTGAACCCCTTCATCGGCGTCCTGGTCTTCCTGGCCGCCGTCATGTACTGGCAGGACCCCGCGGACCCGGGCGTCGTCATCCTCTCCGTGATGGTGGCCGTCAGCGGTCTGCTGCGCTTCTGGCAGGAGTACCGCTCGGGCCGCGCCGCCGACGCGCTGAAGAAGCTCGTGACGACCACCTGCGCGGTGCAGCGCCGGGCCGGCAGCGGCTCCGCGCCCACCACCTTCGAAGTGCCCATGGACCAGGTGGTCCCGGGTGACGTGGTCAAGCTGGCGGCCGGCGACCTGATCCCGGCCGACCTGCGGCTGATCACCTCCAAGGACCTGATGGTCGGGCAGGCCGCGCTGTCGGGCGAGTCCCTGCCGGTCGCCAAGGCCGACACGCGCGCCGAGGACCAGGGGCGCCCCGGGGTCTCCGCCACGGAGCGAGGGGCAGACGCCACCGACCCGGTGGAGGCCGACAACCTGTGCCTGATGGGCACCTCGGTCACCTCGGGCACCGCCACCGGAGTCGTCGTCGCCACCGGCGCCGACACCTACTTCGGCTCGATGGCCGGCTCGCTGGTCGGCGAGCGCCCGCAGACCAACTTCGACAACGGCGTGCGCAAGGTCAGCTTCCTGCTGATCCGCTTCATGCTGGTCATGGTCCCGGTGGTCTTCCTCGTCAACGGGCTCACCAAAGGCGACTGGGACCAGGCCTTCCTCTTCGGTATCGCCGTCGCGGTCGGCCTGACCCCCGAGATGCTCCCGATGGTGGTCTCCGCCAACCTGGCGCGCGGGGCGGTCGCCATGTCCCAGCGCAAGGTGGTCGTCAAGCGGCTGGACGCCATCCAGAACCTGGGCGCCATGGACGTGCTCTGCACGGACAAGACCGGCACCCTCACCGAGGACCGGATCGTCCTGGACCGCTACCTCGACGTGCACGGCGACGAGGACGACGAGGTGCTGGAGTACGCCTACCTCAACGCGCACTTCCAGACCGGTCTGAAGAACCTGATGGACCAGGCGGTCATCGACCGCGTGGGCGAGGCCGAGGAGGTTGTCGTCGACGCACGGTTCTCGATGGTCGACGAGATCCCCTTCGACTTCGCCCGGCGCCGGATGTCCGTCGTGCTCAACCGCAACGGGATCGTGGGCGGTCCCGGCCGCTGCGACCACGTCATGATCACCAAAGGTGCGGTCGAGGAGGTCCTGGACCTCTGCACGCACATGACCGACCGCGGCGAGCGGGTCGAGCTGACGGAGCGGCTGCGCCGGAACGTCACCCGCATCGCCGAGGACGACAACCGCAAGGGGCTCCGGGTCCTGGCCGTCGCCACCCGCACGATCGCCGTGGCGCGCCCCGCCTACACGGTCGCCGACGAGGAGGGGCTGACGCTGATCGGCTTCCTCGCCTTCCTCGACCCGCCGAAGGCCGACGCCGCCCGGGCCCTGCGGGGCCTGGCCGGCAAGGGCATCGCGGTCAAGGTCGTCACCGGCGACAACGACCTGGTGGCCGCCCGGGTCTGCGCCGACGTCGGCATCGACGTGGGCCACGTGGTGCTCGGCTCCGAGACCGACGGCCTCGACGAGCCGGCGCTGCGCGCGCTGGCCGCCCGTACGACGGTCTTCGCCAAGGTCAACCCGGTCCAGAAGGCGCGGATCGTGCGGGCCCTGCAGGCCGAAGGACACACCGTCGGATTCCTCGGCGACGGCATCAACGACGCGGCGGCGCTGCGCGAGTCCGACGTCGGCATCTCGGTCGACACCGCCGTCGACATCGCCAAGGAGTCGGCCGACATCATCCTGCTGGAGAAGGACCTGACCGTCCTGGAGCAGGGCGTGGAACAGGGCCGGACCACCTTCGGCAACACGATCAAGTACATCAAGATGACGGCGTCGTCGAACTTCGGCAATGTCTTCTCGGTGCTGGTGGCGAGCGCCTTCATCCCCTTCCAGCCGATGCTGCCGATCATGCTGCTGATGCAGAACCTGGTCTACGACATCGCGCAGCTGGCGACCCCGTGGGACCGGATGGACAAGGAATACCTGCGCAGGCCCCGCAACTGGGACGCCAAGGGCATCCTCCGCTTCATGGTCACCATCGGCCCCGTCAGCTCCGTCTTCGACATCTCGATGTTCCTGATCATGTGGAACGTCTTCGCCGCCAACACGGAGGCGACCCAGTCGCTCTTCCAGTCCGGCTGGTTCATCGAGGGCCTGCTCTCGCAGACCCTGGTCGTCCACATGATCCGTACCCGGAAGATCCCCTTCGTCCAGTCCCGCGCCTCCCGGCCGGTGATGGTGATGACGGTCCTCGCGGTGCTGACCGGGCTCTGGCTGCCCTTCTCGCCGCTGGCCTCCGCACTGGGCTTCGTCGCCCTGCCGGCGAGCTACTTCCCATGGCTGATCGGCGTGCTGCTCGCCTACTGCACGCTCACCCAGCTCGTGAAGACCTGGTACATCCGCCGGTTCAACACCTGGCTGTAATTCATCGGCGAGGTCTCCGAGGTCCCGTACGACGGCTCGCGCGTCGCCGCCCAGGGGGCCCCGCACCCTGTGGTGTTCGGCGGCCGTGGGCTGCCTGGCCGGGGCCGGGATGTTCGTCGCGACGGGCCGGACCCCGGCAAGGTGACCGTTTCCGCACTGCTGACCGCCGAGGGCGAGAAGGGCAGGGCGCTCGAGGAAGCCGTCGGCAACCTCTCGCTGGATCCTTCGGTCTCGGCGGTCGGCTGGGCGGTCGTCCCTACTTGAGGGTGGCCGAGGTCAGCCCGGCCTGGATCTGGCGCTGGAAGGACAGGTAGACCGCCAGCATCGGGATGATCGCGATGGTGGCTCCGGCGAACAGCACCGGCAGGTCGGTCTCGTAGCCCATCTGGTACTGGAGCTGGACGAGGCCCTGCGTGAGCATGTAGCGCTCGGGCTCGCCGCTCGTCTGCGGCTGCATCAGCACGGCGGGCAGGATGTACTGGTTCCACTGGCCCAGCACATTGAAGATCCCGACGCTGATCAGGCCGGGCTTGGCCATCGGCAGCATCACCTGGAAGAAGATCCGGGTGTCGGAGGCCCCGTCGATGACCGCCGCCTCGTGGATCGCCGTGGGCAGCGTCCGGAAGAAGGAGTGCATGAAGAAGACGGTGAACGGCATCGAGTAGGCGACGTACACCAGGATCAGACCCTGGTAGGTGTTCAGCATGTCGAAGCGCTTGACCATGAAGAACAGCGGCACGAGCGCCAGGAACACGGGGAACATCGCCCCGCTGACGAAGAAGTAGTAGACGACCCGGTTGCCCGTGAAGGGGTAGCGGGCCAGTACGTACGCGGCCATCGAGCCGAACAGCATGGTCAGCGGCACCGAGAACACCAGCACGATCAGGGTGTTGGCGAAGTAGCCGCCGATGCCCTTGTCCCAGGCCCGGCCGAAGGCGTCGAAGTGCCAGTTGGCGGGCCAGCTGAGCGCCGAGCCGCCGATCTGCGCGTCGGTCTTGAAGGCGCCGAGCGCGAGCCAGATCAGCGGAAGCACGATCATTATCGCCCAGAGGACGAGGAAACCGTGCGAGAAGACGTTGAGGACCACGCCCTCCGAACGGCGCCCGCCCCCCTCCCCCGCCCGGCCGGGCTTCCCGGACCGCTCCGCGGCCCGTTCGCCCGGAGCTTTGACCACTGTGGGCTGTGCAGTCATCGTGGAACTCCGCTCAGAACTCGATGCGCTCGCGGCGGGTGGCACGCAGCGTGATGACGGAGAGGATCATGGTCAGGACGAGCATGACCACACCCATGGCGCAGGCGTAACCGCTCTTGCCGAAGTACAGGAAGTTGCGCATCAGGACCGTCGCCATGACCTCGCTGTGGTGGTCGGGTCCGCCGCCGAACTGGCCCGAGGTCATGGTCGACACGAGGACGAACATGTCCATCGCGGCGATGCCCAGGTAGACCGCGGAGGTCTGCACAGAATCCCACAGGAGGGGCAGCGTGACCTTGAAGAAGGTCTGGGCGCGCCCGGCGCCGTCGAGCAGGGCGGCCTCGTAGATGTCCTTGGGGACGGACTGCATGGCCGCCGAGAACAGCACGAGGTAGAAGCCGACGCCGTGCCAGACGACCACGAACAGCAGGCACCAGAGCACGAAATTGGGCTCGTTGAGCCACTCGACGGGGTGTTGCGCGGAGATCAGGCCGAGCTTGATGAGGAAGCCGTTGAGCAGGCCGCCCTCGTCGCTGCGGTAGATCGCGCCGAACAGGACGGCGAGGATGGCGAGGGAGAGGACCTGCGGGAAGAAGTAGACGACCTTGTAGAAGCGCGAGCCGCCGACGCCCTGGACTCCGCCCGCCCCGCTGCGCCCTCCCGCGTTCACCATGAAGGCGAAGAAGAGGGCGAGCAGGATGGTGATCACCGGGACGAACACCAGGAGCAGCAGGTTGTGCCAGAGCGCGTCGCGGAAGACCTCGTCCTTCAGCAACGTCGCGTAGTTGTCCAGGCCGACGAAGTCGAACGTCGGGGACTGCCCCGTCCAGTTGGTGAAGGAATAGCCGAACGTCTGCACGTACGGCCAGATGACGAACGTCAGGTACAGCGCGAGGGGCGCGAAGAGGAAGCCGGTGATGAAACCGGCCCTCCCCCTGCTCTGGGCTACGTGGCTCATGGTGTCCGTCCCTGCGGTGTCAGCTGCGGCGGTTGTTCTTGGCGTTCGGGTCCTTGGCCGCCTTGTCTACCGCAGCCTGGGCCCGCTTGATCCACTCCTTCGGCTGGATCCGCTGCGCCATCAGCTCATTGGACGCGTTCTGGATCTCGGTGTCCATTTCGCTGTACCAGTCGGGGTAGCGGTAGCTGAAGGTGTGGGTGCCGGCGGCCTTGAGGGCGTCCACGGCGGACTGGGTGCCCGGCCGCAGCTTGACGCTGGGGTCGACGCCGTCCTTGACGACGGTGAGCGAGTTGGCCTGCTGGGCGAAGATCGTGGACCATTCGCGAGACAGCATCGAGCGGAGGAACTCCAGGCCCCCGGCCTTGTTGGCGGCCTTCTCGGGGACGATGAAGGGCTCGTCGACGCCGGCCCGGATGGCCTCGAAGGGCAGCTTGCTGTCAGCGAGCAGGGGCACCGGCAGGAACTTCATGTCGAAGTCCTCCGGGGTCTGCTTCAGCTGCTCGTTCTCCAGCCAGGAGCCGGAGGGGATGAAGGCGGCTTTGTACTGGTTCCAGGCGGTCTGGGACTCCGTGTGGGTGAGGCCGTTGGTGCCGGGCATCAGCAGGCCCTTCTCCACCACCTCGTAGACCGCCTCGACCGCGGCGAGGGCGGCCGGGTTGCCCTCGAAGGCGTTCGGCTCGAGGTGGTCGATCGCCTTCATGGCGTCCAGACCGCCCTTCTTGGCGATCAGGTCCATGATGACCACGTTGATGTAGTATGGGTACTTGCCCTGGTGGGCGAGGCCGCCGATGCCCGCCTCCTTGGCCTTGGTGCAGACGGCCAGGAACTCGTCCCAGGTCTTCGGCGGCGTCCAGCCCTTCTCCTTGAAGAGCTTGCCGGAGTACCAGAAGCCGAAGACGGCGTACACGTACTTCAGGGTCACGAACTTGCCGCCCAGCATGCCCTGTTCGACGGCTCCGGCGACCAGGGTGTCGCGCACCTTCTTGCTCGGGTCGTCGAGGGAGGGGGCGTCGAGCACGGCGGTGAGGTCGGCGAGCTGGTTGCCCTTGGCGAGGACGTCCAGCTTGATCTGCTGGGCGCCGGAGTCGTCGACGACGTCCGGCGGGTTGCCGCCGTTGAAGCGCGGCTGGAGCTTGGCGGTGATCTCCTGGGTTCCCAGGTGGGAGCTGGTGGTGCCCCACTTCTTGTCGAAGGCGGCCTCCCAGGCCTTGGCGTAGTCGTCGCCGAACCCGCCCTTGAAGACGACGACGTCCAGCTTGCTGCCCTTGGCGACGCCGAAGGGGTTCTCCTTGGAGACGACGCCCTTGTCCGGGCCCTTCGTGCTCTGCTCGCCGCCGGAGGCGCAGGCGGACAGGAAGCTCATCGTCGGCACCGTGATCAGTCCGAGTGCTGCGGAGCGCTTGATCAGATCGCGGCGCCCGAGGCCCTCACCAGTGGATCCCATGCTCATGTCCTCGCCTTCGTCAGAAGTGTGAAGGAGGCCGGGACGGCACGGCGGTTGCCGTGCATGCGGGCATCACCGCAGGTCCCCGCCCATCCCCCCGGCCCGGGCCGCTCGTCGCGCGGTGATCCGGACGCGCACAGGTATAGTCCACTTCCGCTCACGTGAGCAAGATCATGCACACGTATGGCGGCCAGCTTTTCCGAGTTGAGACCTGGCCGTCACCTGCGCCGGCCGCCAGAAGAACGGAAGGGCCGCATCCCCTTGATGGGGATGCGGCCCTCAGGCGCCGTCGGACCGGCCCGCGGTGGTGCTTAGCCGCGGATCAGGTTGCGGAGCACGTACTGCATGATGCCGCCGTTGCGGTAGTAGTCCGCCTCACCCGGCGTGTCGATGCGGACGACCGCGTCGAACTCCACGCCCGTGTCGGTGGTGACCTTGACGGTCCGCGGGGTGGTGCCGTTGTTCAGCTCCTCCACACCGGTGAAGGCGAAGGTCTCCTCGCCGGTGAGGCCCAGGGAGGCCGCCGTGGCGCCCTCGGGGAACTGCAGGGGCAGGACGCCCATGCCGATCAGGTTGGAGCGGTGGATGCGCTCGTAGGACTCGGCGATGACGGCCTTGACGCCGAGCAGCGCGGTGCCCTTGGCCGCCCAGTCGCGGGAGGAGCCGGAGCCGTACTCCTTGCCCGCCAGGATGACCAGCGGGATGCCGGCGGCCTGGTAGTTCTGCGAGGCGTCGTAGATGAAGGAGACGGGCGCGCCCTCGACGGTGAAGTCGCGGGTGAAGCCGCCCTCGGTGCCCGGCGCGATCTGGTTGCGCAGGCGGATGTTGGCGAACGTACCGCGGATCATGACCTCGTGGTTGCCGCGGCGGGAACCGTACGAGTTGAAGTCGCGGCGCTCGACGCCGTGCTCCGTGAGGTACTTGCCGGCCGGGGTGTCGGCCTTGATCGCACCGGCCGGGGAGATGTGGTCGGTGGTGACCGAGTCGCCCAGCTTCGCCAGCACGCGGGCGCCGGCGATGTCGGAGACCGGGGTGGTCTCCATCGTCATGCCCTCGAAGTAGGGGGGCTTGCGGACGTAGGTGGACTGCGGGTCCCACTCGAACGTGTTGCCGGTGGGGATCGACAGCGCCTGCCACTGGGCGTCGCCCGCGAAGACGTCCTGGTAGGACTTGCTGAACATGTCCTCGCCGATGGCGTTCGCCACGACGTCGTTGACCTCGGCCTCGGAGGGCCAGATGTCCTTGAGGAAGACCGGGTTGCCCTCGGTGTCGGTGCCGATGGCCTCGGTGGTGATGTCCACCTTCATGGAGCCCGCGATGGCGTACGCGACGACCAGCGGCGGGGAGGCCAGGTAGTTCATCTTGACGTCGGGGTTGATGCGGCCCTCGAAGTTGCGGTTGCCGGAGAGCACCGAGGTGACCGCGAGGTCGTGCTCGTTGATCGCCTTCGAGATCTCCTCGTCCAGCGGACCGGAGTTGCCGATGCAGGTGGTGCAGCCGTACCCGACGAGGTTGAAGCCCATCTTGTCGAGGTACGGGGTCAGGCCGGCCTTGTCGAAGTAGTCGGTGACGACCTTCGAGCCCGGGGCCAGGGTGGTCTTGACCCACGGCTTGCGGGACAGGCCCTTCTCGACCGCCTTCTTCGCCACGAGCGCCGCGGCGACCATGACGTAGGGGTTCGAGGTGTTGGTGCAGGAGGTGATCGCGGCGACGGTGACGGCGCCGTGGTCGATCTCGAAGGAGGAGCCGTCGGCCAGGGTGACCAGGGTCGGGCGGGTCGGCACGCCGTTGACGGTGGCCGGGGCGTCGGAGGCCGGGAAGGACTCCTTGCCCGCCTCGTCGTCGTCCTCGACGTAGTTGCGCACGTCGAGCGCGAACTGCTCGGCGGCGTTGGCCAGGACGATGCGGTCCTGCGGGCGCTTCGGGCCGGCGATGGAGGGGACGACCGTGGAGAGGTCGAGCTCCAGCTTCTCGGAGAAGTCCGGCTCGGCGGCCGGGTCCAGCCACAGACCCTGCTCCTTGGCGTACGCCTCGACGAGCGCGACCTGCTGGGCGTCGCGGCCGGTCAGGCGCAGGTACTTCAGCGTCTCGTCGTCGATCGGGAAGATCGCGGCGGTGGAGCCGAACTCCGGCGACATGTTGCCGATGGTGGCGCGGTTCGCGAGGGAGGTCGCGGCGACGCCCTCACCGTAGAACTCGACGAACTTGCCGACGACACCGTGCTTGCGCAGCATCTCGGTGATGGTCAGCACCAGGTCGGTGGCGGTGGTGCCGGTGGGCAGCTCGCCGGTCAGCTTGAAGCCCACGACGCGCGGGATCAGCATGGAGACCGGCTGGCCGAGCATCGCGGCCTCGGCCTCGATGCCGCCGACGCCCCAGCCCAGCACGCCCAGGCCGTTGACCATGGTGGTGTGCGAGTCGGTGCCGACGAGGGTGTCGGGGTAGGCCTGGCCGCCCCGGACCATGACCGTGCGGGCCAGGTGCTCGATGTTGACCTGGTGGACGATGCCGGTGCCCGGGGGGACGACCTTGAAGTCGTCGAAGGCGGTCTGGCCCCAGCGCAGGAACTGGTAGCGCTCCTTGTTGCGGCCGTACTCCAGCTCGACGTTCTGCGCGAAGGCGTCCTTCGTGCCGAACTTGTCGGCGATGACCGAGTGGTCGATGACCATCTCGGCGGGCGAGAGCGGGTTGATCTTCGCCGGGTCGCCGCCGAGGGCCTTCACGGCCTCGCGCATGGTGGCGAGGTCCACGACGCAGGGAACGCCGGTGAAGTCCTGCATGATCACGCGGGCCGGCGTGAACTGGATCTCCTCGCTGGGCTGGGCCTGCGAGTCCCAGTTGCCGAGCGACCGGATGTGGTCGGCGGTGATGTTGGCGCCGTCCTCGGTACGGAGCAGGTTCTCCAGCAGGACCTTCAGGCTGTAGGGAAGGCGCGCGGCGCCCTCGACCTTGTCCAGCCGGAAGATCTCGTACGACTCGTCGCCCACCTGCAGCGTGCTGCGGGCGTCGAAGCTGTTCGCCGACACGACAGTCTCCTTCATGCATGAATTTCGCGCGTATGACCGCATCCTGCCGCCACGCCCCTTGGCCAATCCGCTAAGGTAAGGCTAAGTTAGGTAACCCTTACCAGCGGGGGCGGCTGCGGTTCGCCTTCGGCAGATATCTCGATGTCGAGATAACTCTAGTACATGTCCGGGGCCAGGGACGAGGCACGCACCCGCAGGCATGCGGGGACCGTGCGCTGTCCCGGCCATTCCGCATGCCCGGATTCGACCAGCGCCACCAGCGCGGACACCGCCGCCTCGGCAATCCGTTCGGGGTTGAGGGTGACGGTGGTCACGGCGGGCTCGAGCGCCTCGTACGCCGGGTCCTCACTCGCGCAGACCAGCAAGAGGTCCCCGGGCGTACGGATTCCGTGGCGCTCGGCGGCGGCCAGCACCTGGTGGCCGCCCGGATCGTAGAGGCTGTAGACGGCGTCGGGGCGGCCGGGCGCGGGCGCGGCGAAGGCACGGTCGAAGGCGCGGCCCTGGACGTCCTCGGGACGGAAGGGGATCACGAGCGGGCGTTGACCGCGCTGCGAGCACCAGCGCGTGTAGGCGGCGGTGACGGCGGCCGTGTAGGACTCCCGCCCGAAGGCGGAATGCAGGGCTGTGCGGCGGGCCCCGGAGGCGGCCAGGTGGTCGAGCACCTCGCGGGTGGTGGCCTCGTGGTCGTTGTCCACCCACACGTCGCCGGGCCGCGGGTCGGCGGGCCGCCCGTCGAAGACCACGGGCAGGCCGCGCGCCCGCAGGGCCCGGAGCACCGGATCGCCCTCCGGGCTGTCGAGCAGCAGCATCCCGTCGACCGCGAGGGTGTGCCACAGGGGCTCGGCCGCGCGGTCGGCGGGCAGGCTGGTCAGGGCGTAGCCGTGGGAGTGGGCGGCGGAGGTGGCGGCGGTGAGCAGCCGGGAGAAGTAGGCCACGCCCGCGAAGTCCCAGGCCCAGTCCGCGTAGGTGGTGACGGCGAGGCCGAGGGTGCGGGTGCGGGGGCCGCGGTGGGTGCCGTAGCCGAGGGCGGCGGCCACCTCCCGGACCCGGCGGCGGGTGCCGTCGCCGAGGCGGCCGGTGCCGTTGAGGGCGTGCGACACGGTCGCGGTGGAGACCTCCGCGGCGCGCGCGATGTCGGCGATGGTCGGTCCGGGCACGCGGGCCATCGTACGGATTCCGTCGTTCGGGGTGGGTTCTGGTTACGGGGTTAATCACCGAGTGTCCTGGCCACACCGACGATCGGATGGGTCATGACGTCTCCTTCCCTGCCTTCTTCTCCGTCTCCGTCTTCTCCGTCTCCGTCTTCTCCGTCTCCTTCCTCCCTGTCCCGGCGGGGGCTGCTCGTGGCCGCCGGGGCCGCCGGGGCCGCGGGCCTGCTCGGCGCGGCGGCCGGCAGCGCCTCGGCCGCGTCGCCTGCGGGGCGCGGCCCGGCCGCCCTGGTCATCCACAACGCGCGGGTGTTCAGCGGGGTCGCTCCGGGCGGCCGGCCGGCCGACGCGGTGGCCGTCGGGCGGGACGGGAGGATCCTGGCCACCGGGGAGGGCTCGGCGCTGCGCCGGTTCACGGGCCGGGACACCGAGGTGGTGGACGCGGGCGGCAACACCGTGATGAGCGGCATCCACGACGGGCACGTGCACCCGCTGGGCGCCGGGGACCGCTCGCTGCGGCCCTCGCTGGAGGGGGCGCAGACCACCGAGGCCGAACTGCGGGAGATCCTGGCCGGGTTCCTGGCCGACAGCGGGACCGGGGGCGCGGGGGCGGAGCCGGACCGCTGGCTGGTGGTGGAGGACTGGAATCCGGTCGGGCTGCTGCCGACCGGCACCGTCCCGCACCACTCGATGCTCGACGCGCTGGCGACCCGCCGCCCGATCGCCCTGGTCGGCGGTGACGGGCACAACCTGTGGGCCAACCAGCGGGCGCTGGACATCGCCGGGATCACGGCGGCCACCCCCGACCCGGTGGGCGGCCAGATCGTGAAGGGGCCCGACGGCCGGCCGACGGGTGTGCTCAAGGACGACGCACAGGGCCTGGTCACGCGGCACGTCCCCGAGCCCTCCCGGGCCGAACTGGTCGCGGCCTGCGCCCGCGTACTGGACCTGGCCGCCGCCTCCGGGATCACCACGATGATGGACGCCCTGGTCGGGCGGCACGAACTGGAGCTCTACCAGGCGCTGTCGCAGGCCGGGAAGCTGCCGCAGCGGATCGTGCCCGCGATCCGGCTGGACGCCGGGCAGGCCAAGGACCCGGCGGCGGCGCTGGAGTACGCGCGCGGGCTGCGGAGGGAGTTCGAGGGGGTCGGCGGACTGCGCTTCGGGATGATCAAGGTGTTCCTGGACGGGGTGATCGAGTACCCGGCACAGACGGCCGCGCTGCTGGAACCGTACCTGGACGGAAACGGCAAACCCACCCAGAACCGCGGGGAGCTGTACACCTCGGCGGCCGAATACGGCGGGCTGACCGCGGCCTTCAACCGGGCGGGCTGGCAGATGCACGCGCACGGGCTGGGCGACCGGGCGGTACGCGCGGCCCTCGACGGGTACGCGTACGCACGCCGGGCCACCGGACAGCGCGACCCGCGCAACGCCGTCGCCCACCTGCAACTGGTGGACCCGGCCGATCTGCGGCGGTTCGCGCAGCTGGGGGTGACGGCCTGCATGCAACTCCAGTGGGCGGCGAAGGACACCTGGACGATGGAGGCACTGCTGCCGTACATCGGGCCCGAGCGGCACCGCTGGATGTACCCGGCGCGGAGTCTGGAGAAGGCGGGGGCGCGGCTGGCGGGAGGCTCCGACTGGCCGGTGGACGCGCTCCAGGTGTGGAACCAGATCCGTACGGCGATCGACCGGCAGGGCGCCGGGGGCGAGGGCGAGCTGTACCGGGAACTGGAGGGCCTGAGCCGTACGTCGGCCCTGCGGATGCACACCGCCGGCACGGCCTGGCAGCTGCGGCAGGAGGGGCTGACGGGCACGGTGGAGCAGGGCAAGGCGGCGGATCTGGTGGTATTGGACCGGGACGTGACGCGCTGCCCGGTGGCCGACATCAGCGGCACGGAGGTACGGATGACGCTGGTCGGCGGGCGGGTGGTGCACGACGCGCAGTCCGCGACCGGCCGGGCGGCCGCGGCGCGCCTGGCCCGCGCGGGATCCGGGCCGCGCCCGGCCTCGTACACGGCGGTGCACGGCGGCCGGCACCGTGCGTGCGGATGCGGCGGCGGGTCCTGACCGGCAGGCCTGCCAAATGGGGCAGACAACTGCAAATGGCGCAACGTGACCACCGGCCGCACCATGGCATCTGACGGTCGGTAACACCCGTTCGGCGTACCCCACGCGATCAACATCTCATATCTGAGATACGGTGCAGCCATGGCAGACGACTACCTCGTACGCATCGGCAAGCTCATCCGTGACGCACGGCAGCACCGCGGCTGGACACAGAGCCAGCTCGCGGACGCGCTCGGCACCAGCCAGAGCGCCGTGAACCGGATCGAGCGCGGCAACCAGAACATCAGCCTTGAGATGATCGCCCGCATCGGCGAAGCGCTCGACAGCGAAATCGTCTCTCTCGGCTACGCCGGCCCGATGCACCTGCGCGTCGTCGGCGGCCGTCGGCTGTCCGGTGCCATCGACGTCAAGACGAGCAAGAACGCCTGCGTCGCACTGCTGTGCGCCTCGCTGCTCAACAAGGGCCGCACGGTGCTGCGGCGCGTCGCCCGCATCGAGGAGGTCTACCGCCTCCTCGAGGTCCTGGGCTCCATCGGCGTGCGCACCCGCTGGATCAACGACGGCGTGGACCTGGAGCTGATCCCGCCGGCGCGCCTCGACATGGAGGCCATCGACGCGGACGCGGCGCGCCGGACCCGGAGCATCATCATGTTCCTGGGACCCCTGCTGCACCGCATGGACCGGTTCCGCCTCCCGTACGCGGGCGGCTGCGACCTCGGCACCCGCACCATCGAGCCGCACATGATCGCCCTGCGCCGCTTCGGCCTGGACATCACCGCGACCGAGGGCATCTACCACGCACGGGTCGCGACCGGGGTCTCGCCGGACCGCCCGATCGTGCTGACCGAGCGCGGGGACACGGTCACCGAGAACGCGCTGCTCGCCGCGGCCCGGCACGACGGCGTCACGGTCATCCGCAACGCCTCCTCCAACTACATGGTCCAGGACCTGTGTTTCTTCCTGGAGGCCCTGGGCGTCAAGGTCGAGGGCATCGGCACCACGACCCTGACCGTCCACGGCATCCCGAACATCGACGTGGACGTGGACTACTCCCCCTCCGAGGACCCGGTCGAGGCGATGAGCCTGCTCGCCGCCGCGGTGGTCACGGAGTCGGAGCTGACGATCCGCCGGGTCCCGATCGAGTTCATGGAGATCGAGCTCGCGGTCCTGGAGGAGATGGGCCTGGACCACGACCGCTCCGCGGAGTACAGCGCCGACAACGGCCGCACCCGGCTGGTCGACCTCACGGTCCGCCCGTCCAAGCTCGAGGCCCCGATCGACAAGATCCACCCGATGCCGTTCCCCGGGCTGAACATCGACAACGTCCCGTTCTTCGCGGCCATCGCCGCCGCGGCCCAGGGCCAGACCCTGATCCACGACTGGGTCTACGACAACCGCGCCATCTACCTCACCGACCTCAACCGCCTCGGCGGCCGCCTCCAACTCCTGGACCCCCACCGCGTCCTGGTCGAGGGCCCCACCCGCTGGCGCGCGGCAGAGATGATGTGCCCGCCGGCCCTGCGCCCGGCGGTGGTGGTCCTCCTCGCGATGATGGCAGCGGAGGGCACCTCGGTGCTCCGCAACGTCTACGTCATCAACCGCGGCTACGAGGAACTGGCCGAGCGCCTCAACTCGGTGGGCGCCCAGATCGAAATCTTCCGCGACATCTAGAACACCTGGCCAAGGACCCCGCCCACCCCGGGCGGGGTCCTTGGCGTAAAACCATCTGGACCATCCGGGCAGAACAGGCATCCTTCACAGAGGCACTGACGGTGCCTCAGAGCTGAAGGGGTGGGGATGGGCCTTCCGGAGCCGGTGGGACGGCAGTCGGACGTGGCGTACTTGCCAGCGGCCGGCCATCACGTGGTTCTCGGTACAGCGGGAACCGGCAAGACCGTGATGGCCATGCTGCGGGCGCTGTACCTGTCGGATCCAGATGTGGCGGGATCCGGCAAGACGCTGCTCGTGACCTACAACAACGCACTCGTCGCCTACCTCAAGCATCTCGGCGCCGAAACCGACCGGCTCGACATTCGCACCTATGCCCTGTTCGCCCGCGGCTTCCTGAATCACCACGGGGCGATGAAGGGACAGGCGATCGTCCAGTCCGACAAGCGCCGCGAGCTGATCCAGTCCGCGCTCAAGACGGTGGCCTCGAAGTACAAGACACACAAGTTCTTCGAGAGGGATCCGGGATGGTTCGAGGACGAGATCATCTGGATCTCGGGGATGGGCCTGCGCACTTGGGAGGCCTATGAGGCCGTTGACCGCTTGGGGCGCCGAACCCCGCTCAATATCTCGCTGCGCAAGGTCGTCTGGGAGATCGCCGAGGAATACCAGCTGCGGCGGGCTGCGGCGGGCCATTCGTACGACTGGCACGACCTGGCTGCCTCCGTCCGCGACCACCAGGCTGCGGACGACGGCCCGCGCATGTACAGGCACGTGATCATCGACGAAGGCCAGGACCTTTCGCCGGAGGAGATCCGCTCGCTCGCGGAGGTCGTTGACCCCGAGGGCTCCGTGACCTTCTTCGGAGACTACGCCCAGCAGATCTACGGGCAGGGGATGTCGTGGCGGGCCTGCGGCCTGAAGGTGGCCCGTGTCGAGATGTTCAAGGACAACTATCGCAACTCGACCGCAATTGCCGAATTCGCCATCGCCCTTGGCGAGATGCCCTTCTTCGGCAGGACCGACGAGCTCGTGCCGCCGGTCGCGCCCCGCTCCAAGGGCTCGCTGCCCACGCTGGTCGCGTGCGCTGACCGCGCGCAGGAGGTGGCGGTGATCCAGTCGATCGCCAAGCAGCGGGGCCAGGTGGGAACGGTGGCCGTGATCGGCCGCACCTGGGCCGATGCCCAAGAGGCCTGCGCGGGTATGGCGGTCCAGCGGATCAGGAAGGACGCGCGGTTCGTCTGGCGGGACGCGCCGGGGGTGTACTGCACCACGTACCACTCCGCGAAGGGGCTTGAGTTCGACACGGTCCTGATGCCCTTCTGCTCCGAGGACACCGTGCCGCTCCCGGAGGTGGTCAAGGCCCTGGGCGTGGACGACGCGGACGAGCGGGAGTCGAAGCTGCTCTACGTCGGTATCACCCGCGCCAAGTCGGACCTGGTCATCACCTACAGCGGGACGAAATCGCACCTGTTGCCCGAAGGCGCCGACCTGTACGCGGAGGTTCAGCCGTGACCCGCACCGGCGGCCTCACCCTGGCGGAGGCCCTGCGGCGGAGCAAGGCCACCCGGCTCGCCCACTTCACCCCTGCCCGCAGCTTCCCGCACATACTGCGCGACGGGGCTATCCGCAGCAGCAAGGACCTCGCGGAGATGGCACCTGAGCAGTTCACTCCCACCGATCGCGACCGGTTCGACCGCCAGCCCGACAAGGTCTGCTGCACCTTCCAATTCCCCAACGGCTACTACCTGGCGGAGGCCCGGAAGAAGCCCGACCACCAGAGCTACCCGGACTGGATCTGCCTGTTCCTGGACGTGAGGCTGGCCCTGCGCGAAGGCACGCTCTTCGCCCCGTGCAACGCCGCGAAACAGAACGGCGCGCGGCTGCGCCCGGGCCCGGAGGCACTGCTGGAACTCTTCGCCGCGACGAGCGACAACTGGCCTCGCGGAGCGGGCCATCTCCAGGGGGCCGCCACCAACTTGCAAGCGGAGGTACTCGTACCGGGCCCCATCGAGTTGAAGCACGTGCTTGCCGTTGCCATGCCAAGCCATGTAGCGGTGAACAACGAGCTGGCGCGGCTACGCGTGCTCAAGGCACAAGTACCGCCATTGACCTGGCTCGTGGAGCCGGTGCTGTTTGATAGGAACCGACTGAGCAGCCGCGTGCGCCACGGACCTCCCCTCACCGAGTCCGTTTGGATGCCGCCACAAAACAATGGGGAGAACCGGTGACCGGACAGAAGCCGGCAGACCTGTTGAACCGCACCCGCGGCCTGCTGTTCGGGGCAGCCGTTGGTGACGCCCTGGGCTGGCCACAGGAGCAGCGCAGCGGCATCGTCGGAGGCCAGGCCTCGCGCAGCACGGCGCCCGCTCTCGCCTTCCGCCCGTGGCTGCGCTGGGCTGGCGGCCAGTACGCCCGCTACCGGGACCCGGTGGGTGCGGGCGAGTACAGCGACGACACCCAGCTGCTGCTCGCCACGGCTCGTGCCTGTCTGCGCGGAGACAACTGGCTGAGTCGGCTCACCGACGTCGAGCTCCCGGCATGGCCGCTCTACCAGCGCGGTGGCGGCCGGGCCGTGCTCAGCGCGTGCCGCAGCTGGCAGGCCGGCACCCCTCCTTGGCAAGGGCAGGGCACCAAGGCTGGCGCCTACTTCAACGCCGGCGCCAATGGCGTGGCCATGAGAATCTCTCCCCACGCCGTCCACACGCTGGACGACCCCTCGCCCGAGCGGCTCGTGTCGCGCGTGGTCGCCGACGGGGTACTGACCCACGGGCATCCGCGCGCGCTGCTCGGCGCGGTGGTCTACGCCCTGGCCGTCCGGCACACGCTCCGGCAGCAGGGCGCCGGCGAGTACGGGGACGTCGTGCTCGCCGTGGCCGGCATGCCGCAGTGGCGCGACCCCGTTCTCGCGCGCGCCGCCCTCCCCGAGGGCTGGGCGACCGCCTTCGCGGACGCCACCGGTGGTGAGTTCGACGCGGCGTGGACCGACACCGTTCGGGAGATGGACGAGCTGCTCGCCATGGCACGGGCATCACTGGAGCGGGCTGCCCTTGCCGACGACGCGCAGACGCTCGCGGCACTCGGCTGCTTCGACAAGAAGCGCAACGGCGCGGGAACCGTCTCGGCGGCCGCCGCATGCTACCTGGCCGCGCGTTCCTCCGTACGCCCGACCATGGGGCTTCTCCGGGCTGCGTTCCTGGACCGTGCCGACACCGACACGCTCGCCTCGATGACCGCCGCGCTGCTCGGCGCCCTGCACGGCACGGACTGGATCGCGCCGCTCATGCGCGAGGTGCAGGACGAGGCCTGTCTCTCGCGCACCGCCGCCGCTTTGGTCGAGCCGCTCCCTGCACCGGGCGCGACTGGGCAGGAGCTTCCGGAAGTGGAACAGGCCCAGTGGCTCGGCTCGCTTGCGGAGAACAGGAGCACGGAGCGGTTCGTTGACGGCCGCGCTGTCACGCAGGTGCGGCACTACAGCCTGGAAAGCAAGAGCCAGGACGTCACGCGCTTCGCACTGACCCTGGACGACGGCCAGTCGCTGTACGTTGACCGCGCAGTGAAGCGAGGGGAGGCTCCGGCCCCCGCACGTCAGGAGCCGCCCGGCGCGACTGCCGCGACGGTGACCCGTATGGCCATCCACGTACGCAGCCTCGCGGAGACCCGGAAGTTCTACGGCGAGGTGCTCGGTCTTCCAGTGCAGGACAGAGGGTCGGTGCTCTATGTGACGCCGTGGCTGGCCCTGTTGGAGATGTCGGGCCCCCTGGACACTCCGACGGCGGGACCGTTGCAGTTCACCGTGCAGACCTCGGACCCGGCGCGCATCACGGCGATGGTGGAGAAGTACAACGTGCCGGTCACCCCCCGGGGCCCCCGCGACATCCTCGGGTCCCTGCGGGTGATCGACCCGGATGGCCATGAGGTCCTGGTCTGGCCGGTGGAAGGGCGGCCCGGGGCCTAGGGGCCGGTGGCCGGTATTCGGCCTCCTCGGGTGGGGCGCCTCGCCAGGTGCGGCGGTGGGCACGCAGAATCAGGCGACGGGTACGGGAGCGAGGGGCGTGGACAGCATGGCGGTGGGCACGGGCGCGGGGGCGGAGGTCCCGGCTCTGGCGGGGGTGCCGTTGGTGGGGTCGCTCTTCGAGCTGAAGTCGGACTCCCTGGGGACCTATCTGCGGGCCCGGCACGAGCACGGGGACGTCGTACGGATCGTCGCCGGGCCGCCCGGGCTGCGGGCCGAGCTGTACTGCGTGTTCTCCGCGGAGGGGGCTCAGCAGGTGCTCGCCTCGGAGTCGGCCAACTTCCGCAAGGACAACCCCTTCTACCAGGAGATCCGGGACTCTTTCGGCAACGGGCTGCTGACCAGTCAGGACGAGGACTACCTGCGCCAGCGCCGGCTGGTGCAGCCGCTGTTCACCCGGCGCCGGGTGGACGGGTACGCGGGGGCCGTCGCCGCCGAGACGGCGGCGGTCGTCGCCTCCTGGGAGCAGGCCCCGGACGGCGTGGTCGACGTCTCCGAACAGATGATGCACCTGGCGCTGCGCGCGGTCGCCCGGATCCTGTTCGGCACCGACGTGGAGGCCACCGTCGACGTCGTGGACCGGTGTTTTCCGGTCATCACGGACTACGTGCTGCGCCGCGGCTACTCCCCCGCCAACGTCCCGCGCAGCTGGCCGACACCGGCCAACAGGCGGGCGGCCGCGGCGATGGACGAGCTCTACGCCGTCTGCGACAAGATCATCGGCGAGCGGCGCCGCACCGACCCCGCCTCTGCGGACGGTTCAGGCGCCCCCGGCGAGGACCTGCTGACGCTGCTCGCCGCCGCCAAGAGCTCGGACGACGGCGCGTTCGCGGCCTCCGAACTGCGCGACCAGGTGCTGATCTTCCTGCTCGCCGGGCACGAGACGACCGCCACCTCCCTCGCCTTCGCCCTGCACCTGCTGGCCCGTCACCCCGGGGAACAGGCCAGGGCCCGCGAGGAGATCACCCGGGTCCTGGGCGACCGTACGCCCGAGGCCGCCGACCTGGACCGGCTCCCGTACCTCAACCAGGTCCTGAAGGAGACAATGCGGCTCTACCCGGCGGCCCCGGTGATCGGCCGCAACGCCGTCGCCGCCACCGAGATCGACGGCCACGCCATCCCCGCCGGCGCGAACGTGATCCTGGCGCCGTGGGTGACGCACCGCCATCCGCTGCACTGGCCCGACCCGGAGCGCTTCGACCCGGAGCGCTTCGCCCCGGAGGCGGAGGCCGGCCGGCCGCGCTACGCGTGGTTCCCGTTCGGCGGCGGGCCGCGCGCCTGCATCGGGCAGCACTTCTCGATGCTGGAGTCGGTGATCGCGCTGGCGGTGATCCTGCGGGCGTACGAGTTCGAGGCCGTGGACACCGAGATCCCGGTCAGCGCCGGCATCACCCTGAGGCCGAACGGTCCGGCGCGCTGCCGGGTACGCCGCCTGGGCGGCTAGCCGGGGTTGGCCGCGGTTGGCCGGGTTGGCCGGGGGCGTCGGCCATCATGGCCGGATGGACGAGGAGCTTCCGGGAAGACTGTCCCCTTGCGTGCGGCGGCCCCCGCGGTCGCACCTGCCCGGATCGCCCGCCCCGGAGCGGCTCGTCCACCGGATCGGCGGCTTCTTCCTCTTCCGCTTCCTGACGGCCCTGCCCGACGACCTGGCCGACGCGGTGTCCGCGCTCGCCGACCCGTTCGAGCGGGCCGCCCGGCTGGTCGGCCGGCTCTTCCACGGCCCGGCCCTGCGGGGCGGCTGGGAGGGCGAGGCCGGCCGCCTCGCCCTGGCCCTGCACGGCTTCCACTGGACGCACTGGCGCACCGAGACCGTGGGCCCGTACGGCACCTTCGCCGCGGCGGCGGGGAAGGTCGTGGTCCGGCCGCCCTGGGGCCGCGGCGACCCCGCCCGCGAGTCGTACACCGCCGCCTGTGCGGTGCGCCGGGTGCCGCGGCTGCGCCGGCGGCCGTGCCGGGTGGACCTGGTCTTCGCGGACGGCTCCTGGGTGGCCCTGCGGATGAACACCCGCGCGGACGCGGCCCGGCTGCGCGACGCCCTGCGGGAAAGCCCTTAGAGCCTGTTTCCGATCCTGGGGCACAAGGTGGCGAGGAGCCCCTCCTCGCCAACGGCCGGGACCGACCAGTCGGATGAATGCTCCCACTGATGCCGGGGCGAACGGGTGAAGCGGCCACCGCACGCCGTGATCCCGCCGCCCGGAGGGCGTTGCCGTACTGCAGGTAGTCCCACGCGAACCACCGACAGGAGACTGACGATGTCCATGCACACGCTGAGGCGGCGGTTGTCCGCCCTCGGGGCCGTCCTCGGGCTGAGCATCGCCCTGCCGTTCACCACCGGGGCCACGCCGGCGTTCGCCCAGCCCAACATCACCGTCACGAAGACCCACGAGGGGAACTTCGTCCGCGGTGGGCAGGGGGTCTACCACGTCGTGATCACCAACAACGGCGACGCGGGAACCACCGGCCCGGTGCGCATCACGGACAACTATCCGCAGGGACTCACGTTCCGTAGCGTTCTCGTCATCGACTCCCCGCCCGGCAGCGTCATTCCCAGTGGTGACTGCCCCGTCGATCTGATCAACGAGACGGGATTCGTCTGCGACTTCACCTTCCCCGCCGGCTCCTCCCTCACGCTCGACATCACCCTGGATGTCGCTCCTGACGCTCCCTGCACCGTCGTGACCAACACCATCACCGCCAGCGGAGCCGAGGACGGAATCCTGACCTCGGCGAGCGACCCCACCCGCATCACGGGCGACACCTGCCCCAACGGGAACGGCAACGGCAACGGCAACGGCAACGGAGGCGGCGGGTCGGTCCTCCCCATCAACATCAACGGGGTCCTCACGGCCTTCAACAACATCAGCACGAACAACAACCTGCACAGCCCCGGGGCGACGAACAACACCAACCAGACCCTCGGGATCAACGCGCCCTGACAGAAGTGGGGTGACGAGGTGTGGTGCTGACGTTGTGCAGGCGGGGGCCGAACGCCTGGGTGCCTGGTCAGAGCAGGGCCGCAGTGCAGTCAGACCGCGGTCTCACCACTCGCCGGCCGGCCGTCAGTCGACGTACGACTCGAGCGTGCCGCGGCGCCGGACGTCGAGGGTGGCGCAGTGGAACGAGCCCGCGAACGGCGCGTAGTGCAGCATGTCGCACGGGATCGGTTCGAATCCCCACCTCTCGAGTGCGCGCAGCATCCCGGTGTGGTGCCGCTCCGCGATCACCCGGTGTTCGTCGATCATGAGGACGTTCATGCTGAGCCATTTGCCGCACATGGACGTGATCTTCAGCAGGCGCTCGCCGATCGGGTCGGGCTCGGGTGCGATCAGGACGTCCCACGAGCTCACGGCCTCGGGCAGGCGGTCGACGTCGATGTATTCGGGGTTGACCAGGACCTTGCCGGGTGCGAGGGGGACGAACGTCGTGTCGATGTGCATCGGTGTGCGGCAGCGGCTCTCGATCTCGTGGATGCGGTAGCCGGGTCCGAGGTGGCGGCGCAGCCAGTCGATGCCCATGCCGTTGGTGACGTTGCTCCGCGTCACGAACAGGTCGCGTCCCGCCCGCACGAAATCCGCCGCGTCGAAGACCGGTTCGAATTCGGTGAGGATGTAGCGCATCGGCTCGCCGGCCGCGGGGGTGCGGTACTCCGCCTCGAACAGTTCGTCCGTGAGCTGTGGTTTGGGCGCCGCCGTCCAGCGTGCGCCGCGCCGGAAGTAGTCCTTGAGGACCGTGCGGTAGGCGTGGGTTTCGAAGTAGCGGCACGGCCACGCCATCGGGGTTTCGATGATCTCGTCGCCGATCACGAGCATGCTGTCGCGCGGACACGTGCAGGTGAATCCGCGCGAGGACCAGTCGGGAGTGCCGAAGCGCCGCCCCTGGTCGAGGGCGTCCGGGCGGGTGACGGTGACGCCGAGGTCCTGGAGCAGGGTGACGAACTGATCGAGCTCGCGCTGCGCCGGCTCGAGCAGCATGCGCGGATATTTCGCGCCGGCGGCGAGCCCCTGCAGCCGCGCCCCCCAGGGCGGGATGTTGCAGGCCACGACCGGGTGTTTGGAGGGGATCCGCGCGCCGTCGAGCCGCCCGACGAGTACCTCCTCGAGGGGGTCCCACTCGTTGTGCGAGCTGACGGGCGACACGAGGGGTTCCGTCGGTCGCCCCGGTTCCGCCGGGTCGGCGGGTTTCATGAGTTCGGTGGCCATGGCTAGACCTTGCTCGGGGTGTGGTTGCCCTGCAGACGTTCGACGTCGGAGGGCCGGACCTGGATGACGAACAGCGCGATGGCCGCCCCCACGAGGGTGAACACGGCCGCGACGACGAAGGCCGCACTGATGCCCGAGGTGAGCACCTGGTCGCTCCAGGGTTTCGGGAACTGACCGGTGCGCTCGAAGTACGCCTTCTGGCCGGGGTCGGCCGTACGCAGGAAGCCCGGCACCTGGTCCTTGGCCTCGTTGCGGCTGGCCGTGCCGAAGACGGTGACCAGGATCGACAGGCCGAGCGAACCGCCCACCTGCTGCATGGTGTTGAGCAGGCCGGATGCCGCGCCGGATTCCCGGTCGGGGACGTTGGACAGGGCCATCAGCGTCAGCGAGACGAACTGGAGTCCCATGCCGAGGCCGAAGATCAGCAGCGGGCCCAGGATGCTGCCCGGGTACGTCGAGTGGACGTCGGTCTGCGTCAGCCAGGCGAGTCCGACCGCCGAGCACAGCGCGCCCCCGACCATGAACGGCTTGGGGCCGTACTTGGGCAGCAGTTGCGAGGTGATGCCGGCGCCGACCGCGACCACCGCGCTCACCGGCAGGAAGGCGAGGCCCGCCCGCAGCGGGCTGAAGCCGAGCACGATCTGCACGAAGAGCGTCAGGAAGAAGAACATGCCGAAGATCGCGCAGGCGAGGAACAGCATGATCCCGTACGTACCGGCCCGGTTGCGGTCGGCGAACATGTGCAGCGGGGTGATCGGCTGGGGCGAGAGCCGCTCGTTGAGGACGAACAGGGTCAGCAGGACCACCGCGGCGCCGAAAGAGGCGAGGGTCCACGGGTCGCGCCAGCCGTCCTGGGCCGCACGGATGAACCCGTAGACGAGCGCGACCATGCCGAGGGTGGACAGCAGCGCGCCGGCGAAGTCGAAGTGTCCAGGGTGGCGTTCGGATTCGCGGATCACCTTCGCCGCCAGCACGACGATGAGCAGGGCGATCGGGACGTTGACGAACAGCACCCAGCGCCAGTCGAGCCAGGTGACCAGCATGCCGCCCGCGAGGAGCCCGATCGCGCCGCCCCCGGCCGAGACCCCCGCGAACACGCCGAACGCCCGGTTGCGGGCGGGGCCTTCGCGGAAGGTGGTGGTGATCAGCGCGAGGGAGGTCGGGGAGGCGATGGCGCCGCCGACGCCCTGGAGGGCCCGGGCGGCCATCAACTGGCCTGCGTTCTGGGCGAGTCCGCCGAGGAGGGAGGCGAGACCGAAGAGCAGGATGCCGGAGATGAAGACCCGCTTGCGGCCGAGGATGTCGCCGGCGCGCCCACCGAGCAGCAGCAGACCGCCGAAGGTGAGCGTGTAGGCGTTGACCACCCAGGAGAGGCTCTCGGTGGAGAAGTCGAGCGCGGTCTGGATGTGCGGCAGGGCGATGTTCACGATGGTGATGTCGAGGACCACCATCAGCTGGCAGGAGGCGATGACGAACAGGGCGAGTCCGTTCCCGCTCCCTCGGACCTTGCCGTCGGTCCCGGTGCTGGTCGGCGTTGCGTTCGGGTCCACCCTGTCGACGCTAAGCCCGCATGCGGAGGGTCACCACTCGAACAGCCTAGGCGATGTGATATTTCACATGTCACACTACGATCATGGATGACTTCCTCAGGCTCTCCGCGACCACCGCCCGATTCACGTACGGCGCCCCGCGCGCCTTCGCCTTCGGGGACGACGGACGGCTCCTCTGGTTCCTGCGGTCCACCGGCGCCACCGACCCCCTCGACAGCCTCTGGGTGCTCGACACGGCCACCGGCACCGAGTCCTGCCGTGCCGATCCCCGCGATCTGTGCCCCGAGCCGGGCGAGCTCCCCGCCGCCGAGCGCCGGCTCCGCGAACGGATACGCCTCGTCGCCGCCGGCATCGGCTCGTACGCGCTCTCCGGCGACGGCCGGCGCGCCGTCTTCGCGCTCTACGGACGGCTGTACGAGGTCTCCGCCGACGGGACCGGACGGCCCGCGCCGGTCCCGGCCGCCGGACCCGCCCTGGACCCCCGCCCCAACGCCGACGGCTCCCGCACCGCGTACGTCAGCGGCGACGCCCTGTACGTCGCCCCGGGCGGCCGGGTCAGCCCCGACGACGGCGCCCGCTGGGGCGTCGCCGAGTTCGCGGCCGCCGAGGAACTGGGCCGCGCGCGCGGACACTGGTGGTCCCCCGACGGGGTCACCCTGCTGGCCGCCCGCGTCGACGAATCCGCCCTCCAGCGGCGGTACTTCGCCGACCCCGCGCATCCGGAGCTCCCGCCCGAGGACTTCGCGTACCCGCAGGCGGGCGGGCCCAACGCCGACGTCCAGCTCTGGGTGCTGGGCCCGGACGGGAACCGGGTACGGCTCGACTGGGACGCCGAGACCTACCCGTACGTCTCCGACGCGGGCTGGGACTCCCCCGAGGAGATCCTGCTGACGGTCCAGGACCGGCTCCAGCAGAACGTGCTGCTGCTGTCCGCCGACCCGGCGACCGGCCGTACCCGGGAGCTGTCGCGCACCACGCACCCGCAGTGGGTGGACCCCCTGGTTCCGGGCACCCCGGCGCGCCTGCCCGACGGGCGGATGCTGACCGCCGCCGACACTCCCCCGGCCACCGCTGGGGGTGCCCCCACCGGCGGCGGGGCCCGCGCCCTCGCGGTGGACGGGAAGCTGCTCACCGGCGACGGGCTGCAGGTCCGCCGCGTGGCCGGGGTCCACGAGGGCAGGCTGCTGGTCGAGGCCGGGATGCGCGACCCCGCCGAACAGCAGGTCCTGCTGCTCGACCTCGCGACCGGGGAGGCGAACCCGCTCGCCGACGGGCCCGGGGTGCACAGCGTGTCCGCCTCGGCCGGGACCCTGCTGCTGACCTCCGCCGACGCCGACGGCGTCCGCCGTACCGTACGCACCGCCGACGGGCGGGAGTTCACCCCCGGCGACCTGTCCCAGCCGCTGCCGTACCGGGTGGTTCCGGTTCTGGAGCGGGTCACCGAGCACGGCGTCCCCACCGCCCTGGTCCTCCCCCGCGACCACGTCCCCGGGCGGCGGCTGCCCGTCCTGATGGACAGCTACGGCGGCCCGGGCTTCCAGGACGTGTCCGCCGAGCCGCGCCGCTGGCAGGCCCGGCAGTGGTGGGCCGACCAGGGCTTCGCCGTGATGACCGTCGACAACCGCGGCACCCCGTACGTCTCCCCCGCCTTCACGCACGCCATGTACCGCGGGTTCTCGGAGGTCACCCTGGAGGACCAGGTCGCGGCGCTCCACGCGCTCGGCGCCCGCCACCCCGACCTCGACCTCGGCCGGGTCGGCATCCGCGGCTGGTCCTACGGCGGCTACCTGTCGGCCATGGCGGTACTGCGCCGCCCCGACGTCTTCCACGCGGCGGCCGCGGGCGCGGCACCGACCGACTTCCGGCAGTACGACACGGCGTACACGGAGCGGTACCTGGGCCTGCCCCAGGACAACCCCGAGGTCTACGAACGGGACTCCCTCCTGCCCGACGCCCCGAAACTGACCCGCCCCCTCCTCCTGGTCACGGGCCTGGCCGACGACAACGTCCACCCGTCCCACACCCTGCGCCTGTCCCAGGCCCTCACGACAGCGGGCCGCCCCCACCAGCTCCTGGCCCTGCCCGGCGTCACGCACATGACCCCGGGCGGGACGAGGGAGCGGGTGATGGCCCTGGAACTGGAGTTCTTCAAGCGCGAACTGGCCTGACCTCGACGCACGGGGCCCCGGAGCCGTCCTTGGCTCCGGGGCCTAAGCTGCCCGCATGACGATTCGCGCTGTGGTTTTCGACGTCGGCGAATGCCTCGTGGACGAGACGCGGGAGTACGGCACGTGGGCCGACTGGCTCGGCGTCCCGCGTCATACGTTCGCCTCGATGTTCGGTGCCGTCATCGCCCAAGGCCGCGACTACCGTGAGGTGTTCCAGGAGTTCCAGCCCCACTTCGACCTGTACGAGCAGAGAGACGCACGGGCCGCAGCCGGTCAGCCGGAACACTTCGACGAGTCGGACCTCTACGCCGACGTCCGGCCGGCGCTCGCCAAGCTGCGTGCCGACGGGCTGTGGCTCGGCATCGCCGGGAATCAGACCGTGCGCGCGGGCGGCATTCTGCGGGATCTCTTCAGTGACGACGTGGACCTGATCGGCACCTCGGACGACTGGGGCGCCAGCAAGCCCGACCCGGAGTTCTTCGTCCGGGTGGCCGCCGCGGTGCCGTTCGCGCCGCAGGAGATCCTTTACGTGGGGGACCGCGTCGACAACGACCTCCGCCCCGGCAAACAGGCCGGAATGCACACCGCGCTCATCCACCGCGGCCCGTGGGCCACGATTCAGTGGACCTCCGAGGAGGCCCTCACGCTGCCCACGTTCCGCGTGGAAAGCCTGGCGGAACTGCCGGGCCTCATCTCGGAGTTCAACGCGCGAGAGCGCTGACCACCGCGCCCCACCCGTACAGCCGGTCGTCGAGGTCGCGGACGCTCTGCTGGTGCTGCCACGGCACCAGCGCGCGCCGCACCTCCCGCACCCGCTCCAGGCCAGTGGCGTACCAGTGTGTTTCCAGGAGTTCCAGAGCGCGCAGTGCGTACTCGACGGCTGCCTCCGGAGCGCGGGCCGCGGCCTCGACTGCGGCGAGATCACCGAGCACCACGGTGCGCTGCTTGTCGGCGTCCGCCGGGAGCTCTTCCAGGACGTGCAGAAGGGTCTCTCGCGCCTGCGGCAGATGCCCGGCACGCAGCTGCGTGTTCCCCTTGAACGCCTGGAGCCTGACCGGGCTGAACCAGTCCATCCATTCAGGGTTCGGGTGCTCACTTCCGGCCGCGAGGAGATCCTCCCCGTGCGCGATGAGGTTCAGTGCGGTCCTGGTGTCGCCGCAGCGGGTCTCACACTCGGCCTCGACCGCATCGAGCCAAGCCAGGAACTCTGCAGAAGCCGGGCCGCGCCGGGCGTACGTGCGCGCGGCCACCATGCGCTCAGCCGCGGCCTGCTGGTTCCCGGCCCATCCGGGGATGAACGCCATATGAGCAAGGGTGGCGGCGCCGAGCAGTGTGTCATCTGCTTCCCCGGCGGCCTGGAGCGCGCGCACCCACGTGTCCCCCGCGCGATCGGGCTCGCGGAGGTCGAAAAACTCGATCCGGCCCGCGAGGAGCCAGGACTCCGCGAGGGCCGCACCCAGAGTCAGTCGCGTACGGCCTGCGGTGGCTTCCAGCAGAGCTGCCCCGAGCGCCGCGTGAGCACTGACGGCAGGGTGAAGCGTGGCGGGAGCAACGGTCCAGTACAGGCGTCGGTGAGCCCGGGTGACAGCTAGGCAGTCCACTGCGGAACTGGCCGGCTGGAGCGCATTCGGGGTCCGGACGGGCCCACGGTTCGGGGGCGGTAGCGCGCTTGCGGCCGTGCGGCGGCCGGGTGCTGCCCCGCTCGGCAGCATGAATCCAAGCTGTGCCAGGTCCTGGCCGAGGAGTTCGGTAAGGGCCTGACGGACCTCGGGGTACGGCAGGGGCGGGTTATCGGACTCCCAGCGGCGGACCTGCCGGATTCCGACGGTGACGCCATGGGCGGCGAGGGCGTCCACGAGGTCCTGCTGGGAGCGGTAGCCAGCAGCCATTCGAGCGGCTCGCAGCCGGGTGTTGCCGGTCGGCCGGGTCATTCCAACCTCCATAGCGCTATGGGTAGATGACCACTGTCCCAGGAAGACCTCCGGGGGGCCACGATTCACCGGTTCGGCTGTAGAGAAGTCCTCTTATACAGCGACAGAAGTCCGCATGAAAGCCCTCGCAACCGGACTTCTAGCCCGTCATGGTGTCTCCATCATCCGCTGACCACGGTAGGGAGTGACCCCGGTGGCCCACCACGACATTCACAGTCGCGCTCGCAGAGTGCTCTGCATCGACACCCCGGACGGTCCTTGGACAGGCCTGGCCACCGCGCGCGAGCCCAGCGCCGAGCTTCTGGATCGGGCGCTCGTCGGCTGGGAGCGGTTCATCGGCGGTCTCGACGGGCCGTCCGATGACTGAGCGGTACGAGTACGTGCCGCATCGGCTGCTGCGTCGGCGGGTCCGCGACGTGGCGTCCGGTGTCGAGGGCGTGCTGATGGCCGTGGTGAACGAGAACGTGTCCGCCACCGGGGTCGAGCACTGGGTCGAACTCGCCTATGTTCGTGGCCCGTCCGGGCGGGAGTTCACGACCGCCGTCGGGAACATCGAGCCGGCGTGAGGGCCCCGGAGGCGTCGTTGGCTCCGGGGCCCTGCCCTTCCCGTGCTCCCCGTCAGTCACCCGGGAAGTGACAGGCCACCTCGCGGGAGGCGGCGAGCTGCAGGAGCGGGCGCTCCGTGCGGCAGAGGTCCTGGGCCTTGGGGCAGCGGGGGTGGAAGGTGCAGCCGGGGGGCGGGGCGGCCGGGCTCGGGGGGTCGCCGAGGAGGACGATCCGCTCGCGGCGGCGTTCCGCTGCCGGGTCGGGAAGCGGGACGGCGGACAACAGGGCCCGGGTGTAGGGGTGTTGGGGGTTTTCGTAGAGGGAGTGCTTGTCGCCGATTTCGACGATCCTGCCGAGGTACATGACCGCCACGCGGTCGCTGACCCGTTTGACGACGGAGAGGTCGTGCGCGATGAACACGTAGGCGAGACCCAGTTCGGCGCGCAGCCGTTCCATCAGGTTGACGATCTGGGCCTGCACGGAGACATCGAGGGCGGAGACCGGCTCGTCGGCGATGACGAGGCGGGGGCTGGTGGCCAGCGAGCGGGCGATGCCGATGCGCTGTGCCTGGCCGCCGGAGAACTCGTGCGGGTAGCGGTCGATGTGCTCGGGGATCAGGCCCACCAGGTCCATCAGGTCGCCCGCGCGGCGGCGGGCGTCGCCCGCGCTCCAGCCCTGGACCAGGAGCGGGTCGGAGATGATGCGGGCCACCGTCTGGCGGGGGTTGAGGGAGGAGTGGGGGTCCTGGAAGACCATCTGGATGTTCTTCCGTAGCGGGCGCATGGCGGACGGGGAGAGGCGGCTGATGTCCTTTCCGTCGAAGGTGACGCTGCCCGCGGTGGGTTCGAGGAGCCGGACCAGCATGCGGCCGGTGGTGGACTTCCCGCAGCCCGACTCACCCACCAGGCCCAGGGTCTGACCGGCCGCCAGGTCGAAGGAGACCCCGTCGACGGCGCGCACGGGCGCCCCCCGGCGCCCGGTCACGGACCGCTTCCCGGGGAAGGTCATGGTGAGGTCCCGTACGGACAGGAGCGGGTCGGTCTTCGCGGTCATCGGGCCGCCTCCTCAGCGGTACGGGCGCCGGCGAAGTGGCAGGCCACCGTCCGCGCCGGGGTGGCGGCCTCCCCGTACGGCTCCGGTTCGGGGCGTTCGCTGCTGCACCGGGCGGCGGCGCGCGGACAGCGCGGGGCGAAGGCGCAGCCCGGGCCCGGGGCGAGCAGGGAGGGCGGGGAGCCGGGGATGGAGGGCAGCGGTGCGTCGTCGTCGGTGTCGAGGCGGGGCAGCGAATCGAGCAGGCCCCGGGTGTAGGGGTGCGCGGGCTCGGCGAACAGTTCGTCGACCGGGGCCTGTTCGGCGGCCCGGCCGCCGTACATGACCAGCACCTCGTGGGCGACGCGGGCGACCACACCCAGGTCATGGGTGATCATCACCACGCCGAGCCCGCGCTCCTGCTGGAGCCTGGCGATCAGCTCCAGGATCTGTGCCTGGACGGTGACGTCCAGGGCGGTGGTGGGTTCGTCGGCGATGAGCAGGTCGGGCTCGCAGGCCAGGGCCATGGCGATCATCGCGCGCTGGCGCATGCCGCCGGAGAACTGGTGCGGGTACTCCCCCGCGCGCCGGGCCGGCTCCGGGATGCCGACCTCGCCGAGCATGTCGACGGCGCGTTTGCGCGCGGCGGCCCGCCCGGCCTTGAAGTGCACCCGGACGTGCTCGGCGATCTGCTCGCCGACCGTGTAGTAGGGGTGGAGGCTGGACAGCGGGTCCTGGAAGATCATCGCCATTTTGCGGCCGCGGATCGCGGACAGCTCCCGCCCGGACAGGCCGGTCAGTTCTCGCCCGGAGAGGGCCACGGAGCCGGTGACCTCGACCGCGCCCCGGTGCAGGCCCATGACGGCCAGCGAGGTGACGGACTTGCCGGAGCCGGATTCGCCGACGATGCCCAGCGTTCGGCCCGCCTCGACGGTGAAGCCGAGCGAGTCCACGGCCCGTACGGTGCCGTGCGGGGTGGTGAAGGTGACGCCCAGATCGCGGACTTCGAGGAGCGGGGCGGTGGTGTGCTCGGCCATCAGTACCTCACCCTCGGGTCGACGACGGCGTACAGGAGGTCGACGACGAGGTTGGCGACGACGATGAAGAAGGCGGCGAGCAGGGTGACCCCGAGGACCACGGGCTGGTCCGAGCTGACCAGCGCCCCGTAGAACAGCCGCCCGATGCCGGGCAGTCCGAAGATGGACTCGGTGATGACCGCTCCGGCGAGCAGCCCTCCCAGGTCCATGCCGAAGATCGTGAGGATCGGGGTCATCCCGGAGCGCAGGCCGTGTTTGACGACGACGGTCCGCTCGGGCATGCCCTTGGCGCGGGCGGTACGGATGTACGGCTCGGCCATCGCCTCGATCATCGAACCCCGGCTCTGGCGCGCGTACATGGCGGCGTAGAGCAGCGCGAGTGCGGTCCAGGGCAGCAGCAGGTTCGAGGCCCAGGCGAGCGGGTTGTCGGTGAAGGCCTGGTAGGTGGGGTAGGGCAGGAGGCCGGCGATGCGGATGACGCCGTAGATGAGCATCACGGAGGTGAAGTAGACGGGCAGCGAGGCGGCGGCGACGGCCCCGACCATCAGGGCCTTGTCGGTGGCGGTGTCCTTGCGCAGGGCGGCGGTGACCCCGGCGCCGAGGCCGAGGACCAGCCACAGCGCGGCGGCGCCGACGGCGAGGGAGGCGGAGACGGGGAGCCGGTCCATCAGCAGGTCCCAGACGGGCAGGGAGTTCTCGTACGAGTAGCCCAGGCAGGGGAAGTCGCACTGGACGGCGTACTGGCCGGTGCCCAGGGTGCGGCCGGTGAAGATGCCGGTCAGGAAGTCGGTGAACTGCCGCCACAGGGGCTGGTCGAGGCCCAGGTACGCGCGTACGTCGGCGAGGCGTTCGGCGCTGCAGGTCTTGCCGCAGGCGGCGGCGGCCGGGTCGGAGGGCAGGACGTAGAAGATGAGGAAGGTGACGGCGGCGATGGCGAGGAGCACACCGGCCAGGGCGAGGAGCCGGCGGGCGAGGTAGAGGATCAACTGCGGCCGCCCCTCGGGTCGAGGATGTCGCGCAGGGCGTCGCCGAGCAGGGTGAAGGCGAGCACGGCGAGGAAGAGGAAGACGCTCGGGATGACGAAGTACATGGGGTCGGTCTCGTAGAAGGCGACGGACTCGGCGATCATCTGGCCCCAGGAGGGGGTGGGCGGGCGGACTCCCACGCCGAGGTAGCTGAGCGCGGCCTCGGTGCTGATCATGCCGGGGATGAGCAGGGTGGTGTAGGCGATGACCGGGCCCGAGACTCCGGGGAGGATGTCGCGGGTCAGGATGCGCCAGGAGCTCGAACCGCCGACGCGGGCGGCGTCCACGTACTCGCGGTGTTTGAGGGAGAGGGTCTGGCCGCGGACGACGCGGGCGACGCCGGGCCAGCCGAAGACCCCGATGACGGCGGTCATGAGGACGATGCGGTTGACGTCCTTGGCCACGGACAGCATCGCGATCATGAAGATGAGGGACGGGAAGGACATGGTCAGGTCCATCAGCCGGGACAGGACGGCGTCGGTGCGGCCGCCGAAGTAGCCGGCGGCGATTCCGGCGGCGGTGCCCGCGAGGACCACGATGGCGGTGGCGGCGAAGGCGATGAGCAGGGAGACCTGCGCGCCGTGGACCACGCGGGCGAAGAGGTCCCGGCCGGTGACGGGTTCGACGCCGAGCCAGTGCTCGGCGCTGATCCCGCCGAGGGAGCCGAGCGGCAGGCCCCCCAGGTACGGGTCGACGGCGGTCTTGTCGAACTCTTCCGGGGACCAGCCGCCGAGCGCGCCCAGCCAGGGGGCGGTGACGGCCATGAGGACGAAGAGCAGGACGACGCAGAGGCTGACGCGGACGGCGGGGCGGCGGCGCAGTTCCCGCCGGGCGAGCTGCCAGGGGCTGCTGCCGGGGGCCGCCGCGGTGGGCGGGCCCTTGCCGGCGTCGGGGGTCGGACCGGCGTCGGGGGTCGGACCGGCGCCGGGGGTCGGACCGGCGCCGGGGGTCGGACCGGCGCCGGGGGTCGGTGCGGTGGTGGTCATGGTGTCGGTCGCTCCGGATTCCTCAACCCTGGCTCTTCGAGGGGTCCTTGAGGCCGACGGTGGCGTAGTCGATGGTGCCGGTCCACACCGGGTGGCCGTAGGCGCCCGCGATGTTGGGGCCGACGAGCAGCGGCTTGCGCTCCAGCAGGAGGGGGATCGCCGGGGACTTCTTCATGATCTCGGCGTCGAGGTCGATCCAGGCCTGGTTGGCCTGCTTGGCGTCGGCCATGGCGTTGATCTCGTCGATCCTCTTCATGGTCGCCTCGTCGCGGAACTGGGCGTTGTTGCCCTGGTTGCCCTTCTCCTTGATGGTGCGCCCGTCGAAGACGAAGGGGATCCACGTGGAGCCGGAGGGGTAGTCGGGGCACCAGCCGCTGAGCGTCATGTCGGGGGTGGTGGAGAGGTCGCCGATGACGTCGTAGTACGCGCCCGGGTCGATGGTGTCGACGACCACCTCGACGCCGACGCGGGACAGGCCCTGCTGGATGGCCTCCGCCTTGCCCTTGTCCCCGGTGGAGACGGCGAGGGAGACCTTCAGGGTCTCCTTGCCCGCGGCCTTGAGCAGTTCCTTGGCCTTGGCCGGGTCGCCCGCCGGGGCGATCTTGAGGGTGTCGGCCTGCTTTCCGCCGGAGAGGGCCGGGGGCAGGTAGGCGGTGGCGACCTCGTTGAGCGCCGGGCCGCCGCCCGCGGTGACCACGGCCTCCTTGTCGACGGCGTACTGCATGGCCTCGCGGACCTTGGGGTCGTCGAAGGGCGCCCGGGAGTTGTTCAGGTGGAGCATCTCGGTGCAGCCCTGGGACTCGGCGAGCAGCCGCGCCTTGACCTCCGGCTTGGGGAGCACCTTCGGCGCGCTCTCGGGCCGCATGTCGGCGTACTGGACGGCGGAGGCGTCGGCGCCCTCGCCGGCGATGATCCGGTCGTCGATCTGGCCGCCCTTGAGCCCCATGACGACCACGAACTTGTCCGGGTAGGCCTTGCGCACGGTGTCGGTCGCGGCGTCCCAGTGCTCGTTGCGGACCAGGACCAGCTTCTTGTCCCGGTCGTACGACTCGATCTTGTACGGGCCGGAGGAGAACGGGCGGGCATCGTACTGGGTGCCCTTCTCCTGGGACTGGGGCACGGGCGCGAAGGTCGGCAGGGTGGCGGTCGCGGAGAACTCGGCGACGGGCCGCTTGAGTTCGAAGACGATCGTGCGGTCGTCGGGGGTCTTGACCGAGTCGAGGTGCCGGCCCTGGAGCGGGCCCTTGTAGCCCTCGGTGCCGGCCAGGTACTGGGCGGCGTAGTCGGGGCCTCCGGTGAGGTCGGGGGCGAAGGAGCGCTCGACGTTGTACTTGATGTCCTGGGCCTTGATGGGTGAGCCGTCCTCGTACTTGACGCCCTCCTTGAGGGTGAACGTCCAGGTGCGGCCGCCGTTGGAGGGGGTGCCCAGGTCGGTGGCGAGGTCGGGGACGAGCTCGCTGCCGCCCTTGCCCGGCTCGGCCTTGAAGGTCACGAGGGTGCGGTAGAGCAGCCGGGTGCCGAAGTCCATGGCCGGCATGACCCAGTTGCGGGCGGGGTCGAGGTGGGCGAAGTCCTGGTTGGACAGGACGGTGAGGGTGCCGCCCTTGACCGGGGTGCCGCCGAGGACCTTGCCGTCGTTGGCGGCGGCGGGGTTGGAGGCGCCGCCGCCCGCGGAGCCCTTCTTGGTGTCGGAGCAGCCCGAGGCACCGAGTGCGAGAGCGGCCACCAGGGCGGTGGCGAGGACGAGTTGGGTGCGCTTGGTCATGGGTCACTCCAGTGAAGGGCCGCGCTCTATGATGTGACGGGTAACATAGTAATGTGAAATTGTACTGACAAGGGGTTGAGCGACCCGTTATCCAGCCGTGTCCAAATCCCGGTGCCGGCTTGGGTGTTGGGGGCGGCGCCCCAGGCCGGCGCGGCCCCGGTGACCGGCCGGGGCGGGCCGTCCTGGACGCGGCGGTTACACCGCCTGCCCTGGCCGGCCGGACCTTTGCCGCACACCCCCCGCCAGGGCAAAGCCTCTTTAGGGCGTGACTCCCGAGCCGAGTCCGCCCGGGGTGCGGCCCACCGGCTCGTCGCGGCCCTGGGCCCAGAGGGAGCGGACGTGGCCGAGGTGGCGGACCATGCAGGCCTCGGCCGCCGCCGCGTCACCGGAGAGCATCAGGTCGAGCAGCTCGAGGTGCTCCTCCGCCGAGGACACCAGCTTGCCCGCCTCGTCCAGGCCGGTCAGCCCGTACAGCCGGGAGCGCTTGCGCAGGTCGCCGACCGTCTCCACGAGGCGGTCGTTGCCCGCGAGGCCGAGGAGCGTGAGGTGGAAGCGGCGGTCCGCTTCCAGGTAGCCGATGAGGTTGTGCTCGCGCGCGCTGGTGACGATCTCCTCGGCGATGGGGCGCAGCGCCTCCAGCTGCTCGACCGTGGCGATCTTCGTGATCCGGCCGATGGTCGGCACCTCGATCATCGTGCGCAGCTCGGTGTACTGGTCGAGGTCGCGCTCGCTGACCTCGGTGATCCGGAACCCCTTGTTGCGGACCGGCTCGACGAGGCCCTCGCGGGCGAGGTCGAGCATCGCCTCGCGCACCGGGGTGGCCGAAACGCCGAGTTCGGCGGCGAGGCCGGGGGCCGAGTAGACACTGCCGGGGCGCAGCTCGCCCGCTATCAGCGCTGCTCGCAGGGCGTGGCCGACCTGGTCGCGGAGCCGCTCCTGGGCCTTGATGAGACTGTGCTGCTTCAGGTCACCCATTGCTCTTCCTCCGAGACGCCCGACACCGCTGATGGGCAGAGGAACAGCGTACAATGTCACGTTTCTCTGCTCGCCCCGGCGGCCCGGAACAACGCGACCGCCACGGCAAGATCCTCCCAGGCCATGCCCACGCTCTTGAAGAGCTGTGGACAACCCTGCGGCCCGCCCGCGGGCAGCCGGCCCGTGACGAGGTCGGCGAGGGTGCCGGTGATGTGGCCGGGCCCGATCGCCCCCTCGGCCTCCGGAACCAGCAGGTCCCCCGCCTCGCGCAGGGCTGCCGCCCGCGACTCCACGTACACCGCCGCACGTCGCACGAGCGCGGTGTCCGTCTCCCGTGCCGTCGGCTCGTGCGACCCGACGGCGACGACCGTGGCGGCCGGGCCGACGAGGCGCCCGTCGAAGAGGGGTTCGCGGGCCGTGGTGCAGCAGATGACCAGATCGGCGCCGGCCACGTCCGCGGGGGTGCCCGTACGGGCGTCCGGGCCCAGGGTGCGGGCGTACGCGGCGAGCCGCTCCGCGCCCTCGGGACGCCGGGCGACCACCACCACCTCGGCCAGCTCCCGCACCGCGAGCGTCGCTTCCAGGTGTCCGTACGCCTGCGGCCCCGACCCGAAGAGCACCAGCCGCAACGGCCGCCCGGCCGGGGCCAGTCGGCGCAGCGCGAGCGCGGAGACCGCCGGAGTGCGCAGGGCGGTCAGCGCGGCGCCGTCGAGCAGGGCGAGCGGACGCAGGGTGGGCCCGTCCAGCAGGAGGTAGGACCCGGTGATCCGGGGCAGCCCGCGGGCCGGGTTCCCGGGCGCGACCCCGGCGATCTTCACCCCGGCGTACGTGCCGGACGCGGCCGGCATCAGCAGCAGTTCACCCCCGCCGGGTACGGGGAGGGCGGTGCGCTGCGGGCAGGCCTCGGGGTCGAGGCCGCCGAGCAGGGCGTCCGCCAGGGCGTCGGCGGCCGCGGCCGGGGTCAGGAGCCCGGCCAGGTCGGCGGCGCCCAGCTGCGCCATCACAGGGTGAACCCGCACGGGGTGACTCCTCACAGGGTGAACCCGGCGCCGAGCGGGTCGTACGGGTCCGCCGTGAAGGCGTGTTCGCCGGTGCGGTAGGCGGTGCCGGTGACCTCGGTGACGCCACCGGGAAGGATCCGCCCGGTGAACACCGTGCCCGTGACCGACTCGTGCAGCAGGTCCTCGCCGGGGCCGAGCCGTCCGTCCTCGGCGAGCAGCGCGAGCCTCGCCGAGGTGCCGGAGCCGCAGGGCGAGCGGTCGATCTGCCCGTCGGCGAAGACGGTGACGTTGCGCTGGTGCGGCCCGAAGGGAGTGTCGGGGAGCTCCTCGTGGAGGATCACCCCGTAGACCCCGGAGAGGAGCGGGCTGCCGGGGTGCCAGGTGGCGGGGTGGGTGGCCAGCGCGGCCCGGATCTCCCGCCCGGCCCGTACCAGGTCGGGCAGGGCGGCCCGGGTGACGTCCAGGCCGAGGTCCCGGGCGCGGACCGAGGCGTAACAGGCCCCGGCGTGTGCGATGTCCACCTCCGCCATGCCGAGGGTGGTCGCCACCGGCACCTTGCGGGCGCCCACCCGCGCCGCGACGTTGCGGAAGGTGACGCCGGTGGTGCGGCCGCCGTCCCGGTGCACGGTCGCGGCGACCCGCCCGGACGGTACGTCGATGCGCACCTGGGCGGACCCGTCGTCGGGGGCCGGGACCCGGCCGGTGTCCACCGCCCAGACGCCGAGGGCCATGGTGCCGTGGCCGCACGCGGTGGAGTAGCCGTCCTTGTGCCAGAACAGCACCCCGAAGTGGGCCCCGTCGTCGTCGGCCGGAACGACGAAGCCCCCGTACATGCCGGCGTGCCCGCGCGGCTCCTGCACGAGCATGCGGCGTACGTCGTCCAGCGCGCCCCGGCGCGGAGCGGTCCCGGAGCCTCCGGGACCGATGGCGGTGGCGCAGCGCTCGGCGACGGTGTCCCCGGGCACGGCCGGGATCCCTTCGGCGGCGGTGTCGACGATGCGGAAGGGCTCGCCGGCGGTGTGGTAGTCCGTGGTGCGGACGGTGATCACAGGCGGAAGCCTCCGGGGAAGGGGTCGGTCGGGTCGAGGAAGTACTGGGCGGTGCCGGTGATCCACGCCCGGCCCGTGACGGTGGGGACCACGGCGGGAAGCCCGCCGACGGTGGTCTCGCCGACCAGCCGGCCGGTGAACTCGGTGCCGATGAAGGACTCGTTGACGAAGTCGGCGCCGAGGCCGAGCCGGCCGCGGGCGTGCAGCTGGGCCATGCGCGCGCTGGTGCCCGTACCGCAGGGCGAGCGGTCGAACCAGCCGGGGTGGATGGCCATGGCGTGCCGGGAGCGGCGGGCGTCGGAGCCGGGGGCGGCGAGGTAGACGTGCTTGACCCCGGCGATGGAGGGGTCCTCGGGATGCACGGGGCGGTCGCCGCTCCCGTTGACGGCGTCCATGAGCGCGAGGCCCGCGGCGAGCAGGTCGTCCTTGCGGTCCCGGTCGAAGGGCAGTCCGAGCGCGTCGAGTTCGACGAAGGCGTAGAAGTTGCCGCCGTAGGCGAGGTCGTAGGTGACCGTGCCGAAGCCGGGTACCTCCGCCTTCAGGTCGAGGCCGGCGCAGAAGGACGGCACGTTGGTGAGGGTGACGGCGGTGGCCGCCCCGTCCTCCACGCGGACGTCGACGCCCACCAGTCCGGCCGGGGTGTCGAGCCGGACGGTGGTGACCGGCTCGACGACCGGGACCATGCCGGTTTCCACCAGGACGGTGGCGACGCCGATGGTGCCGTGCCCGCACATGGGCAGCAGGCCCGACACCTCGATGTAGAGGACGCCGAAGTCGGCGTCGGGCCGGGTGGGGGGCTGGAGGATGGCGCCGCTCATCGCGGCGTGCCCGCGCGGCTCGTACATGAGCAGGGTCCGCACGTGGTCCATGTGCTCGATGAAGTGGAGCCGCTTCTCCGCCATGGTGGCGCCGGGGATCACCCCGATGCCTCCGGTGATGACGCGGGTCGGCATGCCCTCGGTGTGCGAGTCCACCGCGTGGTAGACGTGGCGCGTACGCATGGGTTCCCCCCGGTCTGCTTAGTTGAGGCCCTCGGCGAGGGCCTTTTCGGTGGCGGCGCGGACGGCGGCTTCGGTCTCGCCGGTGAGCGGGAAGCGCGGCGGGCGGGTGGCCCCGCCGGGCCGGCCGGCCAGGTCCATGGAGACCTTGATGGCCTGCACGAACTCGGTCTTGGAGTCCCAGCGCAGCAGCGAGTGCAGGGACTTGTAAAGCGGCAGGGCGGTGGCGAGGTCACCGGCGACGGCGGCCCGGTAGAGGGTGGCGCAGGACCGCGGGAGGGCGTTGGGGTAGCCGGCGATCCAGCCGACCGCGCCGGCGAGGGCGAGTTCGAGGAGCACGTCGTCGGCCCCGATGAGCAGGTCCAGGCCGGGGGCGAGTTCGGCGATCTCGTAGGCGCGGCGCACGTCCCCGCTGAACTCCTTGACGGCGACGATGGATCCGTCGGCGTGCAGCCGGGCCAGCAGGGCGGGGACCAGGTCCACCTTGGTGTCGTACGGGTTGTTGTACGCGACGACGGGCAGCCCGGCGCCGGCGACCTCCGCGTAGTGGGCGCGCACGGTCTGCTCGTCGGCCCGGAAGGCGTTGGGCGGCAGCAGGAGGACGGAGCCGGCCCCGGCCTCGGCGGCCTGCTCGGCCCAGCGGCGGGCTTCGGCGCTGCCGTAGGCGGCGACGCCGGGCATGACGCGGGCGCCGTCGCCCGCCGCTTCGACGGCGGTACGGACGACGCGGGCCCGCTCCTCGTCGGTGAGGGTCTGGTACTCGCCGAGGGAGCCGTTGGGGACCACGCCGTCGCAGCCGTTGGCGATCAGCCAGGACACGTGTGCGGCGTAGGCGTCGTAGTCGACGCTGAGGTCCTCGCGCAGCGGGAGGGTGGTGGCGACCATGATGCCGTGCCAGGGGCGGGGGCGGGTGTCCGGGCCGGCGGGGGTGCCGGGCGTCGTGACGGTGGTCGTGCCCGCGGGCATGCCGGCGGGGGTGCCGGTCGTCGTGCGGGGCGCGGGGGTGGGCGCGTCGGTCATGAGATGACTCCCTAGTGTGGTGTGTGACATTTTACTAGCGGGTGCGAGTCGGCCACAAGGGCCGGGGCAGGTCGGATCAGCGCCCGTCCGGGGGAAGTTCGGCGAGCCGGCGCAGCGGGACCGGGCAGGACAGCGGCCGCCGGTCGGGGGCGGGGTCCTCGCCGGCGAGGGCGGCCACGGCCGGGCCGCACATCCGGCCCTGGCACCAGCCCATGCCCGCGCGGGTGAGGAGTTTGACGGTACGGGCGTCCCGCGCGCCGAGTTCCCCCGCGGCCTCGCGGATCCGGCCGGCCGGCACCTCCTCGCAGCGGCACACGACGGCGTCGTCCCGGAGCCAGCCGGTCCAGCCGCTGCCGGGGCGGTGCGCGGCGGCCATCGCGCCGGCGAAGGCGCGCAGCCGCGAGCGGGTGCGGGTGAGCGCGGCGGGAACGGGGCATCCGGCGATCGCGTGCGCCGCGATCTCCCCCTCGGTGAGGGCGAGTCCGGCGCCGCCGATGCCGCCCGTCTCCCCCGCCGACCAGATGCCGGGGACCGAGGTCCGCTGGGCGTCGTCCAGGTCCAGGGCGACCGTGCCGTCCGGGCTGCGGCGGGTGGCGCAGCCGAGGCCGGTGGCGAGTTCCAGCTGGGGGACGAGCCCGTGTCCCACGGCGAGCGCGTCGCACGGGATCCGGCGGGCGGTACCGGGCAGCGGGCGCCAGTCGCGGTCGAGGCGGGTGACGGTGACGGCCTCGACCCGGTCGGTGCCGTGGGCCTCGGTGACGGCGTGCCGGGTGAGGAGCCGGACGTGGTGCCGGGCGAGCGCGGCGCCGTAGACCGCGGCCTCGGCGAGCTTGCCGGGGTTGCGCAGCAGGACCGGGGTGCGGGCGGCGTACGCGGTGTAGGCGGCGGCCTCGACGACGGCGGGGACGGTGGCTCCGGCGGCGGCGAGGGATCCGGCCACGGCGAGCAGCAGCGGGCCGCTGCCGGCGACCACCACGCGCCGGCCGGGCAGCACCAGCCCGGCCTTGAGCATGGCCTGGGCGCCGCCGGCGCCGATCACTCCGGGCAAGGTCCAGCCGGGGAAGGGCAGTTGGCGTTCGTAGGCGCCGGTGGCCAGGAGTACGGCGGCGGCCCGTACGGTTGCGGCGCGCTCCTCGGCTCCGCCCAGGGCGTGCAGGGTCCAGGTTCCGTCGCCGCCTGGGACCACCGTCCACACGTGGTGGAGCGGGAGGTACGTGATCCGGCCCGCCGATGCGTGGGCGCGCAGGGCGGCTTCGCGGGTGGCGAAGTCGGGCCAGGCGTGGTGGAGGGCCTCGGGGCGGGCGGCGCCGAGGGCGGGCGCGGGGTGCCGGTAGAACTGGCCGCCGGGGCGCTCCCCCGCGTCGAGGACGGTGACGCGCAGGCCCAGGTCGGCGGCGGTGACGGCCGCGGCGAGGCCGGCGGGGCCGGCGCCGACGATGGCCAGGTCGGCGGGGTGCTCGGCGTCGGGCAGGGCCGCGAGGTCCGCGGGGGCCGCGGAGTCAGACGGCGAGGTCGGCATGGCCTGTTCCCTCCTGGGTGGTGACGGTGTCGCCCTCGCGGGCGGGGACCAGGCAGGCCCGCTGGTTCGGGCGGCCGTTGACGGTGACGAGGCAGTCGTAGCAGCTGCCGATCCCGCAGAAGGCGCCGCGGGGGGCGCCGCCGTCGCGGGTGGTGCGCCAGGCGAGGATCCCGGCGGCCCAGAGGACGGCGGCGATGGACTGGCCCGCCTGCGCGGGGAGTTCGCGGCCGTCGAACGCGAGGGTGTGGGTGGCCGAAGGGGTGCCGCCGACCAGGGAGCGGGGGCTGCGTCGCATCAGGGGTCCTCCTCGGGGTGGTGCGTGGGGGCCGGGTCCGGGGCCGGGCCGGGGTGATGTCCGGGACTCATGATGTATGGCGCCCCGACGGGGCTTCGTTGGGTGCGGGCTCGCAAGAGCGCCACACATCACGTTTTACGTCCCGGACATCACCCCGGCCCGTCCCCGGCCCCGGCGGGTGGTCCCCCGAAGCGGTCCGGCCGGAACGGGTGCATGTCGAGTTCTGGTGCGCCGCCCGTCAGAGTCGCCGCGATGAGGAGGCCCGTTGCCGGGGCCAGGCCGATGCCTGCGCCCTCGTGGCCGCAGGCGTGGAGCAGGCCGGGGCGGCGGGGGTCCGGGCCGATCGCCGGGAGGTGGTCCGGGAGGTAGGGGCGGAAGCCGTGGTAGGTGCGCAGGATCCGGGTGTCCGCGAGGAACGGGAAGAGGGCTGCCGCCTGGGTGGCGAGGCGGCGCAGGGCCTCGGTGGACAGGGTGCGGTCGAAGCCGACGCGTTCGCGGGTGGCGCCGATCAGGACCGGGCCGGACGGGGTGCCCTCCACGACCGCCGAGGACTGGAGCGCAGCGGAGCCGCTGGCCACGTCCGCGATGTAGTCGGCGGCGTAGACCTTGTGCCGGACCACTCGGGGCAGCGGCTCGGTCACCAGGACGAAGCCGCGGCGCGGCAGGACGGGCAGGCTCACGCCCGCGAGTTCCGCGACGGCGCCGGCCCAGGTGCCCGCCGCGTTCACCACGGCGGGGGCCAGGAGTTCGCGGCGTGCGGTGCGGACCCCGGCGATCGCCTCCCCGGAGCGCACGAAGCCCGTCACCTCCTCGCCGAGGTGGAGTTCGGCGCCCGAGGCGGCCAGCAGCCGGGCCGCTGCCTGGGCGGGCTGGACCTGGGCGTCCTGCGGGTAGAGGAAGCCGCCCGCGAGGCCTCGTGCCAGATGGGGTTCCAGGCCGCGCAGGTCTTCGGGGTCCGCCTCGAGCGCCTCGACCCCGGCTTTGCGCTGGCCTTCGGCGAAGGCGCGCAGGGCATCGAGCGAAGCCCGGTCCGGGGCGACGACGAGGCCGCCCTTGGCCTCGTACTCGATCTCCTGCGGGAGGACCGCCGCGAGTTCGTGCCAGAGCCCGGTGGAGAGGAGGGCCAGGTCGAGTTCGGGGCCGGCCTCCTTGTCGGAGACGAGCAGGTTGCCTTCGCCGGAGCCGGTGGTGCCGCCCGCCACGGGGCCGCGGTCGACCACGGCCACGGAGAGTCCGGCGCGGGACGCGTAGTAGGCGCAGGCCGCTCCGACGACGCCGGCGCCGATGATGACGGCGTCCAAGGGGTGTCTGATGAGCACGGCAGTAATATGTCACATTCTTTAGGAGCTGCCCAGACCGGTCCCGGGGTGCGGGACCGGTCCGGAACGGATCAGCTGCGGAGCGGGCCCTCACAGCTGTAGTCGGAGGATCCGGCCACCTTGTTGGTCCAGATCTCCACCGGGCCGAAGGAGCAGTTCATGTCGGCCAGGTTGTTGGAGGCCGCGCCGGCGCGGTCCAGGATGAAGTAGTCGACCGTCTCGGACATGTCCTTGAAGTTCTGGTCGTCGCTGCGCCAGTTCTTCAGGTTCGCGGTGATGCGTCCGGTGCAGGTGAAGCGGCGCTTGCCGGGGTCGCCGTTCTCCACGCAGTCCGGCGTGTTGTACGTGGCCGTCGCGAAGGAGGACTTCACCGACGCGAGCGCGGAATCGCGCAGCTGGTCGTTGGGGGTGTAGGTGGTGTTCGGCACGAAGAGCTGGTCGACCTTGGCGATCTGCGCGTCCAGGAAGCGGTCGTAGTCGCGCTGGAGGTAGGTGTCGGAACTCAGGCGGTGGCGCCAGGCGTCGTAGGCCGCCACGTCGTCGGCCCGCAGGTGCGTGTACATCTCGCGCAGCAGGCTGGGCTTCTCGGTCCACAGGAACTCGAAGAAGGTGCCGGCGTAGCTGTAGAAGCGGAAGCCGTCGCCGTCGTACGTGGCGTTCAGCAGCTGCTCGACGGACATGCGCGGGCCGCCGCCGGCAGTGTCGTTGATGATGCTCTTGACCAGCGACTTGCGGACGGCGATGCCGTTGTCGCGGGTGGCGCCGTCGAAGAACTCGGCCGTGCCCTCGTCCATGGCGGTCGTCCGGTCGCCCTCGTACCAGGGGCCTTCGCCGAAGAAGCCGGGGACGGCGAAGCGGCCGTTGAGGTAGTGGGTGTACTCGTGGCGGAAGAGCTCCTCGAGGGTGAGGGAGGAGTCCTGCGGGACGCGGCGCTGGTAGGTGTAGAAGGTGGCGCCGTTCTCGATGTAGATGCCGCCGTTGTTGGTGTCGTAGCCCGTCAGGATCGGGTGGTAGTTCTCGTAGTCGGCGCGGGAGGCGTACAGCACGATGTTCAGCGTGGTGTTGGGGTCGCCGGCCAGCGGCTGGTCGGTGCCGAGGACCCGGTGGTACTGCGTCTTGACCTGCTTGCTGGCGTAGTAGAGCTGGTCGACGGTGGCCCGGTCGAGGCCGGTGCGGACCTTGATGGCGCCGTTGTCGTAGACGAAGGTGTTCGGGAAGATCTGCTTCTCGATGTCCTCCTTGCACACCCCGTACGGCTTGCACGCCTCGTAGAAGTTGAGCCAGGAGACGACCTTGGCCCACGGCTCGGTGCCGAGCGCGGCCTTGACCGGCTCGAGCATGGCGCCGAGGTCGGCGACGACCTGGTCCCGCAGGCCCTCGACCTGGCCGAAGCGGCCGTACTCGCCGAGGGCGTCGCGCGCCACCCAGGCGTTGCCCGTGCCCTTGAGGTGGGTGTGGTGCGCGAAGGCCTTGAAGGCGGCGCGGTAGGAGGCGTCGGCGGCCACGGCGGCGTGGAAGGCCGTGTCCTGGTTGCCCGGGTAGACGCCCAGGTAGTTGACGGAGAGGGCGGCGAGGGCGGCACCCGCCCAGCCGGCGTCGAGGTGGGTGGCCGGGTGGGCCGCGTCCATGGTGGCCAGGACCTTTTTGATGAGGCCGAGCTGGTGCTGGCGCAGGCCGGGCGCGCTGGCCGCGTACAGGGCTTCGCGCAGGGTGCGGGCGTTGGAGGCGGTCACGTCGAAGGTACGGGCGGCGTTGCCGAAGTCGGCGACGGCCTGGCGCATGGCGTTCACGGTCGGCGCGTCGGTGACGTCGATCTCGGAGCGCGAGTGGTCGTGGTAGGCGACCGCGTGCAGGTAGGTGAACATCTCCTCCAGGTGGGAGGAGTTGCGGCCGTCGTGGGCGGCGGCCAGGCCGGATATCCGGCGCGAGACGGCCTGGACGTGCGCGTCCGACATCACCGGGACGAGGCGCGTGTCCCAGGTCCAGATGAGGCCGCGCAGGCAGCCGTCGGCGGTGACCGCCTGGTCGGCGAGGAAGTCGGCGAACTGCTCCGGGCCGAGGTTCTTGATCCCGTCGAGGGTGCAGGGGACGCCCGCCGCGACACTGCGGGCGACGGGGGCCGCCTGTTCGGCCGCCTTGCGGCTCTTCTCGGTGCGCTCGGCGGGCGCGGCGGCGGCCGTGGCCGCGCCGGGGACCTGTCCGGTGATGGCCTGCCCGCCGGGCGCCGGGGCGGGGGCGGGGGTCGCCTCGGACGCGTTGGCCAGGTGGTCGACCTCGTCGAACGGGTTCGGTGCGGGCGCCGGGTCCGCCTGGGGGCCGGCGAAGGTCGCCGGGACCGGGGCGCCGGCGGCCTGCGTGGTGGCCTGCCCGGCCGAGGCGAGGAGCGTCACAGCGACGGCGGAGGCAAGGAGGGACGAGCGCACAGCTCTGTGCTTGAACACCGGAACTCCTGGTGGAGAGGCTGAAGTGGGGGGTGGTGCGGTGAACGGCCCTGCGTCACGCGGCGTTTGACGGGGATTCACGTGCCGCGGTGTGAGCTGTAACATAGTAATGTGAAATTGCACTGACAAGACCTGTGCGCCCACCAGTTCGCGCCTTCTTGAGGGAGACCCCGTGACCGACGCTCCGTCCCGCCTCCACACGGGCAGCCATGACCTGCCGGTATCCCCGGAGTTGTCCCGTTTCATGGCGGGCCAGTGGGCCGCCTCCCCGCTGCCCGGCTCCGACCGGGTCCCCGGCCATGCCGTCACCCCGGCCCGCCGGGCACGGCTCTCGGCCCGCTTCCCGGGCGAGCGGCTGATCATCCCGGCGGGCGGGCTGAAGGTCCGCTCCAACGACTGCGACTACCGCTTCCGCCCGCACAGCGCGTACGCCTGGCTCACGGGCCTGACGGGCGAGGACCAGGCGGGCCACGTCCTGGTCATGGAACCGTCGGGCCCGCACGCGCACGAGGCGGTGCTGTACCTGCGGCCGCGGTCGCCGCGCGGCGACGGCAACGAGGAGTTCTTCCGCGACCGCCGCTACGGGGAGTTCTGGGTGGGCCGCCGCCCGGACCTGGCGGAGGCGGAGCGCCTCACCGGCATCCGCTGCGCCCACCTGGACCTGCTGGGCTCCCCGGCCGGCCGCGACGCGTCCGCCGACGCGGAACTGGCCGCCGCTCTGTCGGAGCTGCGCCTGGTGAAGGACGCCTGGGAGGTCGAGCAGCTCCAGCTGGCGGTCGACCACACCGCGGCCGGCTTCGAAGACGTCGTACGGGCCCTGCCGCGCGCCCTGGCGCACCCGCGCGGCGAGCGGTGGATCGAGGGGGTCTTCGACCTGCGCGCCCGCGCCGAGGGCAACGGCACCGGGTACGAGACGATCGCGGCGGCGGGCGCGCACGCGTGCACGCTGCACTGGATCCGCAACGACGGACGGCTGAACGGGGACGAACTGCTGCTCCTGGACGCGGGCGTGGAGACGGACACCCTGTACACGGCGGACATCACCCGCACCCTGCCCCTCTCGGGCCGCTTCACCTCCGTCCAGCGGCAGGTGTACGAACTGGTCCTGGCGGCCCAGGAGGCGGGCATGGCCGCGCTGCGCCCCGGCGCGCGCTTCGGGGACTTCCACCGGGCCGGGATGCGGGTGATCGCGGAGGGCCTGGCGGAGTGGGGCGTCCTGAAGGACGCGCGGGGCGACCTGCACCGGCGGTACACGCTGTGCAGCAGCGGGCACATGCTGGGCCTGGACGTCCACGACTGCGCGAAGGCCCGCGCGGAGGCCTACCTGGAAGGGGTCCTGGAGGAGGGCCAGGTCCTGACGGTGGAACCGGGCCTGTACCTCCAGCCGGACGACGAGACCCTCCCGCCGGAGCTGCGCGGCATCGGGGTGCGCGTCGAGGACGACCTGGTCATCACGGCGGACGGCGCCCGCCTGATGTCGGGCGCCCTGCCGCGCACGGTGGCGGGCATCGAGGAGTGGATGGGCCGCCTGCTGGAGGGCTGAGCGGAGCGCGCCGCACGGCGCCCGGTCCGTCAGTGCGTGGCGGCGTTGCGGAGGGCGAGGGTGGTCTTGGCGGCCTCGGCGAGGTCGGCTTCTTGCACGAACCGCACGGCACCGAAGGTGGTTGCGTCACTCCAGGCACACACGGACCGGTCGCCGTCCACACCCCGTGAGAGCCCACAGCTGAGGCTCCCGCCGTAGGGCCCTGCGTCGAAGCCGGTCACTTCGCCGGCCTTGGCGGCGGAGAAGAAGTTGCGGAACTCCTGCGAGATCGACGTGGTCGCCTTCTCGTCATACAACCCGGGGTCCCATTCCGCGCTCCGGACGAGGACGAAGAGCTCAAGGTTCTCATCTCCGTCCCTGTCGTAGTACCCGGCCTTCGCCCCCTCGGGCAGCTTGCGGCCGGCCATCACCTGGGCTCCGGTCCGTTCTTCGGCCGCACCCGTCATCAGTCGGAAGTCCGCGAAGCTGCCCGGCAAGGCGATGGAGCGCGGTACGTCGGCATTCGCGTGGGGCGGATCAGCAGCTCCGGCCTCGGAGGCTCGGGGCTCGGGGTTGTACGAGACCGTGGCCTTCACTCCGGCGACGGCGGCAATGAGTACGGTGGCTCCGATAACGATCAGACGGCGCTGAGATTCCGTCCGGGCGGTTTCGGCAGGGTCGCCGCCGGGCGGGGTTGAAGGAGCGCGCCAGGAGCTGCTCAGCTTCCAGAGCAGCACGATGCCGATGAGAGCGACGGACAGGAGTCCGGTCATCTCGCCGAGGGCGAAGCTTTGCGAGGTTGTGTCCACGGACAAGGCCATCATGTCGAGCATCGTACGTGCGATCGAAAATGGTGTGGATCACGATGTCGACAGGCTCCGCACGTCAGCATGCCCGCCCCTGCGGCGACTGCACCGACCGGCCGTCAGCCCCCTGCGACATCACGAGTTCAGCCTCGGTTAACCGCTGATCGGGGCGGTGAGGTGAGTGGTGAGTTCCTCGACGAAGGCCTCGATGTGGGGCGGGCGGGGGCCGGTCCGGGTGGCGCAGAACCAGGTGCGGGTCAGCGGCTCCTCGCCGATGCGGACCAGTGCCAGGCCGTGGGAGGACGTGTACGGGGCGGCCACCCAGTTGGGGAGCACGGTCGCGCCCTGGCCGCCCGCCACCATCTCGATCACCAGGTCGGTCACCACCGGCATGATGGTGATCCGGCCGGGCCGGGCCCCGGCCGGGATCGGCAGCGGCATCGACGGGATGCGGTTCTGGTCGTAGCCGTCGTACAGGACCAGGTCGGCGCCGTCGAAGTCCCGCGCGGTCAGGTGCGCGAGGGAGGCCCACGGGTGTGCGGCGGGTACCACGGCCATCATCTCGTCGTCGAACAGCTTGGTCAGGGACACCCGGTCCATCTGCAGGTCCGGCTTGGTGACGAGCGCGACGTCGACCAGGTCGGCGAGCAGCGCCGGGATCGGGGCGTCGTCGGCGACGGCCTCGATGCGCACGTCGATGTCCGGCTCCCGCTCGCGGAAGGCGCGCAGCACGGGCGGCAGCCACGGGAAGGTGGTGCTGCACTGCGCGGTGAAGCGGACCCGGCGGCCGCGCCCGTCGCGGATCTCCCGCAGGTCACGGGAGGCCGATGCCAGTTCCCCGAGGATCTGGCGGGCGGCGACCAGCAGCCGGCGGCCCGCCGCGTTGGGCACCAGGCGGCGGCCCTTGCGGTCGAACAGCTGCATGCCGAGGCGGGCCTCCAGGCGGGTGAGCCGCTGGCTGAGGGCCGGCTGGCTGACGTAGAGCCGCTCGGCGGCGGCGGTCAGGGAGCCAGCCTCGGCGGTGGCGTCGAGGAGCTCCAGGTCACGCAGATCCACATCCATAACCCTGGATTATCACACGCTCCAATCTACGTCGTGGTGTTATGGGTTGAGGGTCCATAGGTTCATGGGTGTCAGCCGGACGGACCAGTCCGGCGATCCACCCCGAAGGGCACCCACCATGACCACTGCTCTCATCACCGGATCCTCCAGCGGCATCGGCCTCGACATCGCCCGGGCCTTCCTGGCGAGCGGCGCCGACGTCGTGCTGAACGGCCGCGACGCCGACCGCCTCGCCAAGGCCGCCGCCGGCCTCGGCCATCCGGAGCGGACCGCGTGGGTCGCGGGCAGCATCGCCGACCGGGAGACCGGCGAGGCCCTCGTCCGTACGGCGATGGACCGCTTCGGCCGCATCGACGTCCTGGTCAACAACGCCGGCACCTTCGCCCCCAAGCCCTTCACCGAGGTCACCGAGGCCGAACTCGACGGCTTCCTGACGGGCAACCTCAAGGGCACCTACCTCACCACCCAGGCCGTGGTGCGGGCGCTGCGCGCGCAGGGCCAGGGCGGCAGCATCGTCAACATCGGCACCGTCCTGGTCGACCACGGGCTGGCCGGCTTCCCGGCCAGCGCGCCGGTGGTCAGCAAGGCCGGTGTGCACGGGCTGACCACCAGCCTGGCGGCGGAGCTGGCGGCCGACGGCATCCGCGTCAACCTCGTCTCGCCCGGCATCATCCGCACGCCGCTGCACGAGGGCTCCGACGTGGACGGCTTCGGCGGGCTCGCCCTCCTCGACCGGGTCGGGGAGGCCTCCGAGATCGCCGAGGCGGTGCTGTACCTCGCGGGCGCGGACTTCGTGACCGGCCACGCCCTGCGCGTGGACGGCGGCCACGTCACCGGCCGCACGGTCTGAGCCGCCGCCATGCCATACGTCAACGTCAAGATCACCCGTGAGGGCGCGACCCCGGCCCAGAAGGCCGAGATCATCGCCAGGATCACCGACCTCCTGGTCGAAGTCCTCGACAAGGACCCGGCCACCACCTTCGTCCTGATCGACGAAGTCGCGCTGGAGGACTGGGGCGTGGGCGGCGTCCCCACGGACGAGTACCGCCGCCGGCAGGCCCGCCGCTGACGGCCTACGCCAGGACCGCGACCCCGTCGAGTTCGACCAGGGCCTGCTCGTCCCAGAGGCGGGCCACGCCGATGACGGCCATCGCCGGATAGTCGCGGCCCGCCAACCTCCGCCAGATCCGGCCGAGTTCCCCGGCGCAGCCCCGGTACGCCGCCACGTCCACCGCGTAGACGGTGACGCGGGCCAGGTCCCCCGGGGCTCCGCCGGACTCGGCGAGCGCCGTCAGCAAGTTGGCCAGGGCCCGCTCGAACTGCTCCGGCAGGGTCTCCCCCACCACCTTCCCCGACCCGTCCAGCGCCGTCTGGCCGGCCAGGAACACCAGCCTGGAACCGGTCGCCGCCACCGCGTGCGAGAAGCCCGTCGGCGGCGACAGCTCCGCCGGGTTGATCCGCTCGAGGCTCATCGTGCGCCCACCCCCCGGTACAGCTCCTTCGCGATGATGGTGCGCTGCACCTCGCTCGCCCCCTCGTAGATCCTTGGCGCCCGCACCTCCCGGTAGAGGTGCTCCAGCAGGTGCCCCCGGCGCAGCGCGACCGCGCCGTGCAGCTGGACCGCGTGGTCCACCACGTACTGGGCGGTCTCCGTGGCCAGGAGCTTGGCCATGGCCGCGCGGCGCGGGACGTCCGCCGATCCCCCGTCATAGGCGCCGGCCGCCGCGTACACCAGCAGCCGCGCGGCCTCGGTACGGGTGGCCATCTCGGCCACCCGGTGCGCCACCGCCTGGAGGTCGCTCAGCCGCCCCCCGAACGCGGCCCGGTCCGCGGTGTGCGCGAGCGTCGCGTCGAGCGCGGCGCGGGCCATGCCCACCGCGAACGCCCCGACGCTGGGCCGGAACAGGTTCAGCGTGTCCATCGCCACCCGGAAGCCCTGCCCGGGCTCACCGAGCAGGTCCTCGCGGCCGACCGGGACGCCGTCGAAGGCCAGCGAGCCGATGGGGTGCGGGGACAGCATGTCGAGCGGTTCGCCGGTGAGCCCGGGGCGGTCCGCCGGGACCAGGAAGGCCGACACCCCCTTGGCTCCCGGCCCTTCGCCCGTCCGGGCGAACACGGTGTAGAAGTCCGCCTCGGGGGCGTTGGAGATCCAGCACTTCTCGCCGCTGAGCCGCCAGCCCCCACCGGAGACGCCCGAGGCGGCGGAGGCGCCGGAATCGGGGGCCGCCGCCAGCGCCAGAGCCGCCGCGTCGGAGCCCGCCCCCGGCTCGCTCAGCGCGAAGGCCGCCACCGCCCGCCCGGCGCGTACCTGCGGCAGCCAGCGCTCGCGCTGGGCTCCGCTGCCCGCCCGCAGCACCGGGTACGCCCCCAGCCCTTGGAGGGCGAGCGCCGTTTCGGCTTCCGTGCAGCCGTAGGCGAGCGACTCCCGCAGCAGGCACAGCTCCAGCGCGCCCGACGTGAACACCCGTTCCAGCAGGCCCAGCTCCCCCAGCTCCGCGAGCAGCGGCCGGTTGACCCGGCCCGGCTCCCCCTTCTCGGCGAGCGGCCTCAGCCGCTGCGCCGCCAGTGCGCGCAACTGCCCGCACCACTCCTCCTGGTCCGCCCCGAGCGCGAATCCGTTCATCCGAACATCCCCGCTTCTATCGCGTCCTGTTGACTGCCGTCACCATCACGATACGCTGCGAGGGGGGTAGCTCCCCAGCGGTGGCCGGGGGAGACCGCCCGGCCGGCTCCACCCCGTCCGGGACCGTCACAAGGGGGCGAACCCGCCTTGGATCTCAAGCCTTCCGCTCACGCCGACACTTTCGCGCGCGACCATCTGCCACCCCCGGACACCTGGCCGCACCTCCTCTTCGAACTCCCCGAACTGGCCTATCCGGACTGCCTGAACTGCGCGGCCGAGCTCCTCGACGCCACCATCGCCCGGTTCGGGGACCGGGGCGGCGACCGGCCGGCCTTCCGCAGCGCCGCGGGCGAGGTGTGGACGTACGGCGCACTGCGCGAACGCGTGGACCGCATCGCCCACGTGCTCACGGCCGATCTGGGCGTCGTCCCGGGCAACCGGGTGCTCCTGCGCGGCCCCACCGGCCCCTGGCTCGCCGCCTGCTGGCTCGCGGTGGTCAAGGCGGGCGCGGTGGCGGTCACCGTACTGCCGCAGCAGCGCGCCCAGGAGCTCGCCACGGTCTGCGCGATGGCCCGGGTCGGCCACGCACTGTGCCACGTGGGCGTGCTGGACGACCTGGCCAAGGCCGAGGTGCCGGGGCTGCGGATCACCGCGTACGGGGGCGAGGCCCCGGACGATCTGCTGCGCCTGGCCGAAGGCCACGCCGGCCGGCCGTTCCCCGCCGTGGCGACCTCCGCCGACGACGTCGCCCTGATCGCCTTCACCTCCGGAACCACCGGACGGCCCAAGGGGTGCATGCATTTCCACCGCGACGTGCTCTCCGTCGCCGACACCTTCTCCCGCAGCGTGCTGCGCCCCCGCCCCGACGACGTCTTCGCGGGCAGCCCGCCGCTCGGGTTCACCTTCGGTCTGGGCGGGCTGGTGGTCTTCCCGCTGCGGGCCGGGGCGTCCGCGCTGCTGCTGGAGGAGGCGGGCCCGCGCCACCTGCTGCCGGCGCTCGCCGAGCACCGGGTGACGGTGCTGTTCACGGCGCCGACCGCCTACCGGACGATGCTGGACGCGCTGGGCCCGTACGACGTGGGCGCGTACGACCTCTCCGCGCTGCGCCGCTGCGTCTCGGCCGGGGAGAACCTGCCCGCCGCGACCTGGCGGGCCTGGTACGAGCGCACCGGCCTGCGGATCATCAACGGCATCGGGGCCACGGAACTGCTGCACATCTTCATCTCCGCCGCCGACGAGGACATCCGGCCGGGTACCACCGGCCGGGTGGTCCCGGGCTGGCAGGCGCGGGTCGTGGACCGATCCGGCCGCCCGGTCCCCGACAACGAGCCGGGCCTGCTGGCCGTGCGCGGCCCCGTCGGCTGCCGCTATCTGGCCGATCCGCGGCAGGCAGAGTACGTACGGGACGGCTGGAACCTGACCGGCGACACCTACGTACGCGATCCGGAGGGCTACTTCCGCTACGTCGCCCGCGCCGACGACATGATCGTCTCTGCTGGGTACAACATCGCGGGCCCCGAGGTGGAGGAGGCCCTGCTGCGCCACCCGGACGTGGTCGAGGCCGCGGTGGTGGGCCGCCCGGACGAGCGACGCGGGCAGGTCGTCGTGGCGTACACCGTCACGCGTGAGGGCGTGGTGCTCACGGAGGAGGAGCTGCGCACCTTCATGCGGGCCGAACTGGCCCCCCACAAGTGCCCGCGCTCCTTCGTCTTCCTGCCCGCCCTCCCCCGGACGGCCACGGGCAAGCTGCAACGGTTCAGGCTGCGGGATCTAGAGTGAAACCGTGGTCGAGCACACTCCGCGATCTCTGATCGTCACGTTCTACGGAGCCTACGGGCGGGCCTTCGAGGGGCCGGTCCCGGTGTCCGCGCTGATCCGGCTGCTGGGCGCGGCCGGCACGGACGCCCCGTCGGTCCGCTCGTCGGTCTCCCGGCTGAAGCGGCGCGGCTTCCTGCTGCCCGCGCGCACGGCGGACGGTTCGGCGGCGTACGAGCTCTCCGCGGAGGCGCGGCAGCTGCTGGAGGACGGCGACCGCAGGATCTACGGGCGGACCGCCGAAGGAGCAGCCGGGGAAGCCGAGGCAGCTGCGGCCGGGGACTGGCTGGTGGCCGTGTTCTCCGTCCCGGAGCAGGAGCGGCACAAGCGGCACCTGCTGCGCTCCCGGCTGTCCCGGCTCGGCTTCGGCTCGGTGGCGCCCGGCGTGTGGATCGCTCCGGCCCGGCTGTACGGGGAGACCGAGCACACGCTGGCGCGGCTGCACCTGACCCCGTACGTGGAACTCTTCCGCGGCGCGCACCTCGGCTTCGCGCCGACCGCCGAGGCCGTGGCCCGCTGGTGGGACCTGACGGCCCTGGCCAAGCAGCACGAGGAGTTCCTGGACCTCCACGAACCCGCCCTGCGCGCCCTCCAGTCGGGCCCCGAGCCGACGCCGGAGGAGGCCTACCGCGGCTACCTCCTGGCCCTGGACAGCTGGCGCCGCCTGCCGTACGCCGACCCGGGGCTGCCGAGCGAACTGCTCCCGGCGGACTGGCCGGGCGACCGCGCGGCGGCCGTGTTCGCCGAGCTCCACGCCCGGCTGCGGGATGCGGGCGCCCGCTTCGCGCAGCCGTGACCGGCCCGGGCGACGGCCCCTGAAAACCGGGATGCGCGGCGACCCGGCGCCGCGCCAGGATGGGCCATGACCTGGACCTTCACTGCAGACCTGGCGGCCTTCCTGGCCGCGGCGCGCCCCTCCGTGGCTGCGCAGCCCGTGTCGAACACCGTCCTGCTGACGACGGCGGACGCCCTGGAGCGGCGCGGGCTCCACGCCTTCGGCTCCGCCGATCCCTTCTTCGGCTGGTGGACCGGCGCCGACGGCTCCGTCGCCGGGGGCATCCTGTGCACCCCGCCCTACCCGCTGCTGGTCGGGGCGCTGCCCGCGCAGGCGGTCCGGGCGCTGGCGTCCGCGCTCGCCACCGAGCCGCTGCTGGCCGGGATCCGCGGGTTCAACGCCCGCCGGCCGGACGCGGAGGTGCTGGCGGAAGCCTGGGGGCGGCCCAGCCGGGTCGCGGAGGAGATACGCCTCTACCGGCTGGCCGGGCTGGTCGCCCCGGATCCCGCCCCGGCCGGGCGGGCCCGGCCCGCCGCCGAGGCGGACCTCCCGCTGCTGCTGGAGTGGATCACGGCCTTCAACGAGGAGGTGGGCGAACCGGGCCACGCTTCCGAGGCCGTGCTGCGCGACCGGATCTCCTACGGCGGCATCCTGCTCTGGGAGCACGCCGGGGCCCCCGTGTCGCTGGCGTCCTTCTCCCGCACGATCGGTGCGGCCGCCCGCGTCGGCCCGGTCTACACCCCGCCGGAGCTCCGCGGCCGCGGCTACGCCGCCGGGGTCACGCACGCGGCGAGCGGAGCGGCGTACGCGGCGGGCGCCCGCGAGGTGCTGCTCTTCACGGACCTGGCCAACCCGACGAGCAACGGCATCTACCTGCGCCTGGGCTACACCCCGGTCGAGGACCGGGCCGAGTTCGTGCGGGCGTGAGCGGCCTTCGGCCTCAGCCGCGGCCCGTCGGGGGTGTGCGGCTGCCCGCCCGGTAGGGCAGGGGCCAGGGCGCGGCCGGGCCCTCGTAGGACTGGTCGGCGGCCGCGTGCAGGGTCCAGTGGGGGTCGTAGAGGTGGGGCCGGCCGACGGCGCACAGGTCCGCGCGGCCGGCCAGGAGCAGGGAGTTCACGTCGTCCCAGGAGGAGATGGCGCCGACGGCGATGACGGGGACGCCCAGCGCGTTGCGGATCCGGTCGGCGTACGGGGTCTGGTACGAGCGCCCGTACTCCGGGGCCTCGTCGGCGACGACCTGGCCGGTCGAGACGTCGATGGCGTCCGCGCCGCGGGCGGCGAAGGCGGCCGCGATCCGCACCGCCTCCTCGGGGGAGGTGCCGCCCGGTGCCCAGTCGGTGGCGGAGAGGCGGACCGTCATCGGCCGGTCCTCGGGCCATACGGCGCGGACCGCGTCGAAGACCTCCAGCGGGAAGCGCAGCCGGTTCTCCAGGCTGCCGCCGTAGGCGTCCGTGCGGTGGTTGGTCAGCGGTGAGAGGAACCCGGAGAGCAGGTAGCCGTGGGCGCAGTGCAGTTCGAGCAGGTCGAAGCCGCTGTCGGCGGCGCGGACGGCGGCGGCCGCGAACTCCGAGCGGATGCCGGCCATCTCCGCCGGCGTCAGGGCGTGCGGGACCGCGGAGACGCCCGGCCGGTAGGGCAGTGCGGAGGCGGCCACGAGCGGCCAGTTCCCCTCGGGGAGGGGGTCGTCCATCCCCTCCCACATCACGCGGGTGGATCCCTTGCGGCCCGAGTGCCCCAGCTGGACGCCGACCGCGGTGCCGGGCGCCGAGGTGTGGACGAACTCGGTGATCCGCTGCCAGGCAGCGGCCTGTTCCCGGGTGTAGAGGCCGGTGCAGCCGGGGGTGATCCGGCCCTCGGCGCTGACACACACCATCTCCGTCATGACCAGGGCGGCTCCGCCGAGGGCCCGCGAGCCCAGGTGCACGAGGTGGAAGTCGCCGGGGACCCCGTCCCGCGCCGAGTACATGTCCATGGGTGAGACGACGACCCGGTTGCGCAGGGTCAGGCCCCGCAGGGTGAAGGGGGTGAACATCGGCGGGGTCCGCTCGTCGGGACAGCCGAAGTCCCGTTCCACGGACCGGGTGAACCGCTCGTCGCGCAGGCGCAGGTTGTCGTGGGTGACCCGGCGGCTGCGCGTGAGCAGGTTGAAGGCGAACTGCCGGGCGGGCTGGCCGGTGTAGCCGGCGATCTCCTCGAACCAGCGCATGCTGGCGGCCGCGGCGCGCTGGGTGCTGGCGACCGCCGGCCGGCGCGCCGCCTCGTACGCGGCGAGCGCCGCCGGTACGTCCGGCTCGGTGCGGACCGCCTCGGCGAGGGCGAGGGCGTTCTCGACGGCCAGTTTGGTGCCGGACCCGATGGAGAAGTGCGCGGTGTGGGCGGCGTCGCCGAGCAGGACCACGTTGCCGTGCGACCACCGCTCGTTGACGACGGTACGGAACTGCGTCCAGGCCGAGCGGTTGCCGCGCAGCGGGCGCCCGTGCAGGGCCTCGCTGAAGATCTTGGCGCAGCGGGCTGCCGACTCCTCCTCGTCGCACAGGTCGAAGCCGGCCGCCCGCCACACCTCCTCGCGCATTTCGACGATGACGGTGGAGGCGCACGGCGCATAGGGGTAGGCGTGCAACTGCATCACGCCGTGCTCGGTTTCCGCGATCTCGAAGCGGAAGGCGTCGAAGGCGAAGTCGGCGGCGAGCCAGACGTAGCGGCAGCGCCCGCCGGTCACGGTCGGCGCGAAGTGGTCGGCTCCGGCCTCCCGGGTCGCGCTGTGCACCCCGTCCGCCGCCACCACCAGGTCGTGGGAGGCGGCCAGGGCGAAGGCGTCGGGGGCCTCGGCGCGGAAGCGGAGGCGGACGCCCAGCCCGGCGCAGCGCTCGTGCAGGATCTCCAGGAGCCGGCGCCGCCCGAGGGCGGCGAAACCGTGGCCGCCGGAGGTCAGCAGCCGTCCGCGGTGCACGATGTCCACGTCGTCCCAGCGCACGAACTCCGCGCTCAGGGCCGCGTACACCACGGAATCGGCCTGCTCGATCCCGCCGAGGGTCTCGTCGGAGAGGACCACGCCGAAGCCGAAGGTGTCGTCCGGCGCGTTCCGTTCCCAGACCTCGACGCGGTGGCCCTGGCGGGCCAGCAGCGAAGCGGCGTACAGCCCGCCCGGTCCGCCGCCGACGACGGCGACCCGCATGGCGTCGGAGGACATGTGGCGCGTCGTCATCCTCCTACCTGCCCTTCCACTCCGGCGGCCGCTTCCCGGTGAAGGCCGCGTGGAACTCCGCGTAGTCCTGCCCGGTCATCAGCAGGGCCTGGGTGCTGGCGTCGAGCTCCACGGACGCGGCCAGCGGCATGTCGAGCTCGGCGGTGAGCAGAGCCTTGGTCTGGGCGTAGGCCAGGGCGGGTCCGGCGGCGAGGTGCGCGGCGAGTTCGGCGGCCCGTACGTGGGCCTTGCCCTCCTCGGTGACCTCGCTGAGCAGGCCGATGCGCTCGGCCTCGGGTGCCCGTACGGGCTCTCCGAGCATCAGCAGCCGGGTGGCGTGACCGAGGCCGACGACGCGGGGCAGCAGGTAGGCGGCCCCCATGTCCCCGCCGGAGAGGCCGACGCGGGTGAAGAGGAACGCGAAGCGGGCGGTGGGGTCGGCGATGCGGAAGTCGGCGGCGAGCGCGAGGACGGCTCCGGCTCCGGCGGCCACTCCGTGCACGGCGGCGACCACCGGGAAGGGGCATTCGCGGAGGGCGCGGACGACCTGGCCGGTCATCCGGTTGAAGTCGAGGAGCTGGGCGGTGTCCATGGCGAGGGTGGCGCCGATGATCTCGTCGACGTCGCCGCCGGAGCAGAAGCCGCGGCCCTCGCCGCCGAGCACGAGGGCGCGGACGGACCGCTCACGGGACAGTTCGGCCAGCAGGTCGCGCAGGTCGGCGTAGGCGCCGAAGGTCAGTGCGTTGAGTTTTTCGGGGCGGTCGAGGGTGACGGTGGCCACGCCGTCCTGCCGGGTCACCCGCAGGTGGCGCCACCGTTCGGTCGCTTCTGTGGAACCGGTGAAGGGGCTCACACGACCGACGGTATCACCTGATCGTGACTGCCGTCACAGAAGCGCGACATGTCGTCCCGGCCGTCCGCCACACGAGGCGAAGGACCTCTCCCCCGGGCGCCGCGGTCCCTGGCGGGTTCGGCCGGGGTGCCCTACGGGGCCGCAAGGGGGGCTTCGTATGGTTGAAACCGGGATTTCCCGCTGCGTCCACCTCCCCGCCCCCTCGCGCCCCAGGAACGGAGGGTCCTGCCGTGCCCGACGCCTCCGCCTGGCGGATCGCCCTGCCCCATACGCCGGCCGCCGTTCCCCTGGCCCGCGCCCTCGTGCGTACCGCGCTGGCCGAGGGCGCCGCGCCCGCCGACAGCGACACGGCGGAGCTGCTGACCGCGGAACTCGTCGCGAACGCCGTCGAGCACACCCGCCCGGGCGCCCCGATCGAGCTGGTCGTGGAGTTGCTGGCGGGCGGCTGCCAGGTGGAGGTCCACGACGGCGATCCGCAGCCGCCCGGCAATCTGACGGCCCGCGCGGATGAGCCCCACCCCGACCCCTGGCAGGAGCACGGCCGCGGACTGCTGCTGATCCGCTCCCTGAGCTCCGCCTGCGGCCACCGGCCCACCCCGCGGGGCAAGGCGGTGTGGTTCACCCTCCCGGCGCGCGTATGACTATGCGCCAGATTCCGCGCCGGGCATCGCTCCGGACTCCGCCCCGGACTCCGCGCCGGGCATCGCGCCGGGCTTCGCGAGCGTCGCGACGAGCACGGCCTTGATGGTGTGCAGCCGGTTCTCCGCCTCGTCGAAGACGACGGAGTGCGCGGACTCGAACACCTCGTCCGTCACCTCCAGCGATTCCAGCCCGTGCCGCTCGTGGATCTCCCGGGCCACCTTGGTGCCGAGGTCGTGGAAGGCCGGCAGGCAGTGCATGAACTTCACGTCCGGATTGCCGGTGGCCCGCAGCACGTCCATGGTCACCGCGTACCCGGACAGCGCGGCGATCCGCTCGTCCCAGACCTCCTTGGGCTCGCCCATGGACACCCAGATGTCGGTCACCACGAAGTCGGCCTGGGCCACGCCCTCGGCGATCTCCTCGGTCAGGGTGATCCGGGCGCCGCTCCGCGCCGCGAGCTCGCGGGCCGCCGCCACCACGGGCTCGGCCGGCCAGTAGGCCTTCGGCGCGACGATCCGCACGTCCATGCCGAGCAGCGCGCCGGTCACCAGGTAGGAGTTGCCCATGTTGAAGCGGGCGTCGCCGAGGTAGGCGAAGGAGATCCGGTCCAGCGGCTTGGCGCAGTGCTCGGTCATGGTGAGGACGTCGGCGAGCATCTGGGTGGGGTGCCAGTCGTCGGTCAGCCCGTTGAAGACGGGGACCCCGGCGTGGGCCGCGAGCTCTTCGACGGCGTCCTGGCTGTCGCCCCGGTACTCGATCCCGTCGAACATCCGGCCCAGCACCCGCGCGGTGTCCTTGACCGACTCCTTGTGGCCCATCTGCGAGCCGGAGGGGTCCAGGTAGGTCGTACGGGCGCCCTGGTCGGCGGCGGCCACCTCGAAGGCGCAGCGGGTGCGCGTGGAGGTCTTCTCGAAGATCAGCGCGATGTTCAGGCCCTGGAGCAGGGGCCGCTCGGTCCCGGCCTTCTTGGCCGCCTTGAGTGCGGCGGCGAGCTCGATCAGGCCGCGGAACTCGGCGGCGGTGAAGTCGAGCTCCTTGAGAAAACTGCGGCCGACGAGGTCGGTGGCCATGGGATCGCTCCAGCGTCACGGTGACAGGGGATGGTGATTGGAAGTCTATACGATCCCTTGCATTCATATGCGGATGGTGAGCAGGGCCTCACGCATCCGCCGCCCACCCCCGGTCACCCCACCGGACCCGCCTCCGCCGCCCACCCCCGGTCACCCCACCGGACCCGCCTCCGCCGCACGGGCCGGGTCAGGCCACCGCATCACGCTCCACCGGGCAGCTCATGCAGCGCGGCCCGCCCCGGCCCCGGCCCAGTTCGCTGCCCGGGATCTCGATGACCTCGATGCCCTCCTTGCGCAGGTGGGTGTTGGTCGTCACGTTCCGCTCGTACGCGACCACCACCCCCGGCTCGACGGCCAGCACGTTGCACCCGTCGTCCCACTGCTCGCGCTCCGCCGAGTGCACGTCCTGCGTCGCGGTCAGCACCCGGATCGCGTCCAGCCCGAGCGCCGCCGCGATGGCCCGGTGCATGTGCTCCGGCGCGTGGTCGGTCACCTTCAGCTCGTGCGCCCCGGCGCCCGGCTCGATCGTGTAGGAGCGGAGCATGCCGAGTCCCGCGTACTGAGTGAACGTATCTCCGTCGACCATCGTCATCACCGTGTCCAGGTGCATGAACGCCCGCCGCTTCGGCATGTCGAGGGCCACGATGCTCGTCGCCGACCCGGCGGCGAACAGCCCCCGCGCCAGCATCTCCACCGCCTGCGGGGTGGTCCGCTCGCTCATCCCGATCAGCACCGCGCCGTTCCCGATGACCAGCACGTCACCGCCCTCGATGGTCGAGGGGTAGTCGGCCTGCCCCTGCGACCAGTAGTGGAAGGCGCCCGAGGAGGTGAAGAGCGGGTGGTGCTTGTAGATCGCCTCGAAGTGGACGGTCTCGCGCTGCCGCGCCGGCCAGCGCATCGCGTTGATGGAGACCCCGTCGTAGATCCAGGCGGAGGTGTCCCGGGTGAACAGGTGGTTGGGCAGCGGCCCGAGCAGGAAGTCGTCCAGTTCCATGGCGTGGAAGCGCACCGACACCGGCTCGGCGTGCCGCTCCAGGAACTCCCGCTTGGTCATCCCGCCGACCAGCGCCTCCGCCAGCTCGGCCGAGCCCAGCCCGTCGAAGACCGCCCTGAGGTGGTCGGTGGCGAGCGGCCCGTACTCCTTCTCGTCGAACACCCGGTCCAGCACGAGGTGCCTCGCCTCGGGGATGTCGAGCGCCTCGCACAGCAGGTCGCCGAAGAGGTGGACCGCCACGCCCCGGTCGCGCAGCACGTCCGCGAAGCCGTCGTGCTCCTGGCGGGCCCGGCGCACCCACAGCACGTCGTCGAAGAGGAGCGCGTCCTTGTTGCTCGGGGTGAGCCGCTTCAGCTCCAGGTCGGGCCGGTGGAGGATGACGCGGCGAAGCCGCCCGGTCTCGGAGTCGACATGGAATCCCATGGCGTACACGTTCCCAGACCGGACGGCTTTTTGACGTGGCGTCCGCTCAGCGAGGGGTACCGAGGCCGAGAAGTGCCGACGGGGCACCGACGAGCTCGGGGCCCACCAGGCCCAGCTTGGGCAGGGTCAGGTTCGGCACCCCCGAGTTGGAGGCGTCCGGCATCGTCAGCGGAAGGCCGAGGGTCGCGCCGGGGGTACGGGCGCGCATGGTGGTCGCGGGCGCGTCCAGGGAGCCCTCGCCGTCCGTCGACGGCTCGCCCAGCAGGTTCGGCACCGGCGAGGTGATGAGGGTGTTGCCGACCTCCGTGACGATCGGGACCGCGGGGAGCAGTGGGGTCGGGAGCAGCTCCCCCGAGTGGAAGCGGGGCGCCTCGGGCGCTCCGACGACCGGCACCGGCACCCCGGTGGCCACGCGGGGGGCGTCGACGCCCAGCGTGGTCTCCACGGCCTCCAGCGGGACTCCGACCGGGACCGAGTCGGCCGCGGCCGGGGTGGCCGCTCCGGCCGCCGCCATACAGGTCAAGAGCGCCGCAAAGCTTCCGCGCGCGGTCATCTTCATAGGTGATGTTCCGTCCTTCCAGGGTCGCGGACAGTCCGCTGCCCTGGATGAACGATCCCGCCGGTGGTTTTCCCGGCGTTCTCCGCGAAAGTTCCCCCATACGACCTAATTCGCGGCCGTACGGGGGCCTCCGCTTTACGCGCGTGCACCTTCCCGGGGCGCCCCGGGGGGGGGTCAGAGCCGCGGGTCGACGGGCTCCGACTCGAGGGCGAGCACCGCGAAGACGGCCTCGTGGACGCGCCACAGCGGCTCGTCGGCCGCCAGCCGGTCCAGCCCCTCCAGCCCGAGCGCGTACTCGCGCAGGGCCAGCGAGCGCTTGTGGCCGAGGGAGCGCTCGCGCAGCCGCTCCAGGTGGTCGGGGCGGGTGTACTCCGGACCGTAGATGATCCGCAGGTACTCGCGTCCGCGGACCTTGACCCCGGGCTGGACCAGGCGGCCCTTGCCGTCCCGGGCGTACGCCTGGAGCGGCTTGACGACCATGCCCTCGCCGCCGGCCGCCGTCAGCTCCAGCCACCAGTCGGTGCCCGCCCGTACGGAGTCCTCGTCCGCGGTGTCCACCAGGATCCGGCCGGTCCGGCGCAGCAGCCCGGTGCCCGCCGCCTCGTCGGCGGCGACCAGCCGGTCCAGCCAGAACAGCTGCTCGTCGTGGGGGACGGCGGCCAGCGACCGCCCGGCCGCGGCCAGCAGCTGGAACGGCGCGAACCGTACGCCGTCCAGCCCGTCCGTGGTCCAGCAGTAGCGCCGGTACGCCTCGGTGAAGGCGGCCGCGTCGGCGGCCCGGCCGCGCTGGCGCTCCAGCAGCTCGCCGGTGTCGACGCCCCGGGCGGCGGCCGCCTCCAGGGCGGCGATCGCGTCCGGGAAGACGGCGCCCGAGGCCGCGCCCACGGCGGCGTACTGGTTGCGCAGCAGGCCGCCGGACTTCAGGGACCAGGGCAGCAGTTCGCCGTCGATCAGCAGCCAGTCGGTGGCCAGTTCCTCCCACAGCCCGGCGTCGGTGACGGCCGTGCGCAGCCGGGCCAGGACCTCCTCGGTGACCTCGGGGTCCTTGAAGAACGGCCGCCCGGTGCGGGTGTAGACGGAACCGGTGGGCCCTGCCCCGCTTCCCTCGGCGCGGGAGGCTCCCCCCACGCCGAAGCGCTCGCGGGCCGCGCCGGCGTCCTTGCAGAGCAGGACGGTGGCGCGGGAGCCCATGTGCTTCTCCTCGCACACCACCTGCGCGATGCCGTCCTTGCGGTACTGGGCGAAGGCCTCGGCCGGGTGCTCCAGGTAGCCGTCCTCCCGCGAGGTCGCGGTCGGCGCCATGGTCGGCGGCAGGTAGGGGACCAGCCGCGGGTCGACCGCGAAGCGGCTCATGACCTCCAGGGCCGCCGCCGCGTTCTCCTCGCGGACGGTGACGTTGCCCAGGTGGCGGGTCTCCACGATCCGGCGCCCGTGCACGTCGGCCAGGTCCAGCGGCCGGCCGTCGAGTCCTCCCGGCGCCTCGGCGGCGAGCGGCTTGACCGGCTCGTACCAGACCTTCTCGGCGGGTACGTCGACCAGTTCGCGCTCGGGCCAGCGCAGGGCGGTCATCTTCCCGCCGAAGACGGCCCCGGTGTCGAGGCAGATGGTGTTGTTGATCCAGGCGGTGTTCGGGACCGGGGTGTGGCCGTAGACCACGGCGGCCTTGCCGCGGTAGTCCTCGGCCCACGGGTAGCGCACGGGCAGGCCGAACTCGTCGGTCTCGCCGGTGGTGTCCCCGTACAGGGCGTGCGAGCGGACCCGGCCGGAGGTGCGGCCGTGGTACTTCTCGGGCAGCCCGGCGTGGCAGACCACGAGCCTGCCGCCGTCGAGCACGTAGTGGCTGACGAGGCCGCGGATGAACTCCCGTACCTCCTGGACGAACTCCGCCGGCTCCCGCTCCAGCTGCTCGATCGTCTCGGCGAGGCCGTGGGCCGTGCGGACCTTGGAGCCCTTCAGGTAACGGCCGAGCTTGTTCTCGTGGTTCCCGGGGACGCACAGCGCGTTGCCCGACGCGACCATGCCCATGACACGGCGCAGGACGCCGGGACTGTCCGGGCCGCGGTCGACGAGGTCGCCGACGAAGACCGCGGTGCGCCCCTCGGGGTGCACCCCGTCCTCGTAGCCGAGCTTGGCGAGCAGGGTTTCCAGCTCGGAGGAACAGCCGTGGACGTCACCGACGATGTCGAAGGGGCCGGTGAGGTGGGTGAGGTCGTTGAAGCGCTTCTCCAGGACGACCTCGGCGGCCTCCACCTCTTCCACGGACCGCAGCACGTGCACCTTGCGGAAGCCCTCGCGTTCCAGTCCGCGCAGCGAACGCCGCAGATCGCGGCGGTGGCGCTGGATGACCGCCCGCGGCAGCCCGGACCGGTCGGGGCGTGCCGCGTTGCGCTCGGCGCAGACCTCCTCGGGCAGGTCGAGGACGATGGCGATGGGCAGGACGTCGTGCTCGCGGGCGAGCTGGACCAGGCCGCGGCGGGCTTCGGCCTGGACGCTGGTCGCGTCGACGACGGTGAGCCGGCCCGCGGCCAGCCTCTTGCCGGCGATGAAGTGCAGGACCTCGAAGGCGTCCCGGCTGACGCTCTGGTCGTTCTCGTCGTCGGAGACGAGCCCGCGGCAGTAGTCGGAGGAAATGACCTCGGTCGGCTTGAAGTGCTTGCGGGCGAAGGTGGACTTGCCCGATCCGGTGGCCCCGATCAGGACGACGAGGGACAGGTCCGTGACGGGAAGTACGCGGTGGGTCTCGGTCTCGACGGTCATGCTGCCTCGCCCTCCTTCGGGGTGTCGGTGGTGCTGTCGGTGATGGTGTCGGTGGTGGTGTCGGTCTGGGTGAAGACGGCCATCTGGGTCGGCGGCCCGACCTCGGGGTCGTCGTCCCCGACGGGCAGGAACCCGACGCCGTACCCGTGCCGTTCGGCGACGGCGCCGGCCCAGGCGCGGAACTCCTCGCGGGTCCACTCGAAGCGGTGGTCGCCGTGCCGGACGTGCCCGGCGGGCAGGGACTCCCAGCGGACGTTGTACTCGACGTTCGGCGTGGTGACGAGGACGGTCCGCGGTCGGGCCGAACCGAACACCGCGTACTCCAGCGCGGGCAGCCGCTCCGGGTCCAGGTGCTCGATGACCTCGCTGAGCACGGCCGCGTCGTAGCCCGCCAGCCGCTTGTCGGTGTAGGCGAGCGAACCCTGGAGCAGGCGGACGCGCGAGCTCTGCCGCTCCCCCATCCGCTCCAGCCGCAGCCGCTTGGCCGCGAGGTTCAGCGCCCGCACGGACACGTCCATGCCGACGATCTCGGAGTACGCCGGATCCTTGAGCAGCGCCTGCACCAACTGCCCCTGCCCGCAGCCGAGGTCGAGGACCCGCTGGGCGCCCGCGGCGCGCAGGGCGGCGAGGATCGCGTCCCGCCGCTGTACGGCGAGCGGTACCGGCCGCTCCTCCGTGTCCCGCGACTCGTCGACGGCGTTGTCGAGCTCCTCGACCTCGCTGCCGTCGGCCTCGGCGAGGCGGACCAGCTCCAGGCGCTCAAGGGCGTCCTGGGTCAGCCGCTTGTGGCGGGCGAGGTAGCGGGAGCTGATCAGACCGTTCTCGGGGTGCGCGGCCAGCCAGCCGTCTCCGGCGCGCAGCAGCTTGTCCACCTCGTCGGGGGCGATCCAGTAGTGCTTGGCGTCGTCGAGCACGGGCAGCAGGACGTACAGCTGGCGCAGGGCGTCGGCGAGCCGTACCTCGCCCTCCAGGACGAGCCGTACGTACCGGGAGTCCCCCCATGCGGGGAACCGCTCGTCGAGCGGTACCGGCTCGGCCCGTACGAGGTCCCAGCCGAGCGGGTCGAACAGCCGGTGCACGAGCTCCGTCCCGCCGCGCGCGGGCAGCGCCGGGATCTCCACGCGCAGCGTCCGCGCCTGCTCCGGGAGCTCCGGGCGGGCGGTGCACTGGCCCGCCAGCGCACTGCGGAACACCTTGCCGAGCGCGACGGCGAGCAGCGAGGACGCCGCGTACGGGCGGTCGTTGACGTACTGGGCGAGCGCGGCGTCGGGCGCTCCGCCCCGGCCCTTGCCCTGTCCGCGCCGCACGAGCGCGACGGGATCCACCTCCAGCATCAGTGCCGCCGTGCACCGCTGCGCGGTGGCCTCGGGGTAGAACACGTGGGCGGTGCCGTGGGAGGTGGAGAAGGCCTGCGTCTTCCCGGGATGCTTGTGCAGCAGATAGCCCAGGTCGGTCGCGGGTCGTTCAGGGGAGCCGGTGGTGGAGATCGTCAGGAACACACGTCCGAGTATGTGTCGACCCTGCTCCCGAACCAACGCGTTTTCCGCACCCCCGACGCCGACCTGGCATCCGCCATCAGCCATATGCGATCTTCACGTTTCCCCTACACAAGCCGTCGCGTTTTGACACGCTGCTCTGGTTTGAACGCCACTGTTCCCCTGTGCGCTTTGGAGCCCCGTGTACCCTCCGCCTCACTCCCGCACGCCCTGGCAGCCGATGCGACGCTGGTGGCAGCACCCGGCGCTGATCATCGCCGCTCTCTTCCTGCTTCCCCCGGCGGGCATCGCACTGGTCTGGGTGAGCCAGTGGAACCAGAAGAAGAAGATCATCGCCACGGTGCTGTCGGGCGTCTGGTTCCTGGTGGTCTTCCTGACCCCGGATGCGCCGGAGAAGACGGACGAGGACTCCAAGTCCCCGCCCGCCGCCGCGGCGACGGTCACGCCCCAGCCCTCGGCGCCGGCGGCCGCGGCGACGTCACCGACCCCCGCCCCCGTGATGCCCCAGGTCGTCGGCACTGCCTTCGCGCCGGCGGAGCGGGCGGTGGAAGCCGTGCTCGACACCGAGTTGACCGCGCGCAGCGCGTACGAGGACGTGCCGCTGGCGGCCGACCACACGCAGTGGGTCGTGTGCTTCCAGGAGCCCGAGGCGGGCACCGCGCTGGCGTCGAAGGCCGTTTCGGCGAGCGTCCATCTCGTCGCGGCCGGTACGACGTGCCCGGCCGGGAAGGGAACCGCCTTGCGCCCGAAGCCGACGCCCACGCCCACCCCCACGCCAGAGCCCGAGCCCGAGCCGACCGAGGACGACGACTCGGGTGGCACCTCGGGCGGGTCGGGTGGGGTCGGCACGATCAGGCCCGGCGCGTTCTGCTCCCCCGCCGGGGCCACCGGCACGTACAACGGTCGCGTGTACACCTGCAGGGACAAGCACTGGCGTCAGTAGCCGACGACCTCGGCGCCCAGCTCGGCGATGCGGGCCGGGCCGATGCGGCAGCAGCCGCCGATGAGGCGGGCGCCGGTCCGGTGCCAGGCGGCGCAGGGCCAGCGCGCCTCGGTGGCGGGCGGGTGCCAGGTGCCGGTGGCGGCTTCCCAGACGGAGCCGTCGTTGGGGTAGGCCAGGAGCGGTGTGGCGGTGGTGCCGGCCGCGGCTTCCAGGGCGGGCAGGACCTGCGCCGGGTCGCAGCAGTTGACGCCGACCGCGATGACCTGCGGGGCGGCCGCCGCGAGGGCGAAGGCCTCGGGGAGGGGGGCGCCGGAGCGGGTGCGGCCGTCGGCGACGGTGTAGCTCAGCCAGGCCGGGGCGTCCGTTTCCGCGAGGACGGTGAGCAGGGCCTCCGCCTCGTCCGGGTCGGGGACGGTCTCCAGGGCGAGCACGTCGGGGCGGGCGGCGAGCAGGGCCTCGATGCGGGGGCGGTGGAAGGCGGCGAGTTCGCGCACGCTCAGGCCGTACCGGCCGCGGTACTCGGAGCCGTCCGCGAGCACCGCCCCGTACGGGCCCACGGAGGCGGCCACCCACACCTCGTGGTCGGCGGCGTCGGCGACGCGGGCGGCGAGGGAGACGCTGCGGTGCAGCAGGTCGGCGGCGCGGGGGTGGCCGGGGCCGATCTGATAGCTCGCGGTGATCAGCACCTCGGCGCCGGCCCGTGCGTACGCCGTGTGGGCGGCCTCCACCTGGTCGGGCCGTTCGGCGAGCACCCGGCCCGTCCACAGGCCGCCGGACAGGTCGCAGCCCTGGGCGGCGAGCTGGTTGCTCAGCCCGCCGTCCAGGAGCACGGTCCGCCGGGCCAGGGCTTCGGCGAGCGGGCCGGACGCGCGTGGCATCGCTGCTGGTCCCCGTCAGCCGAGCTGGGCGAGGACCTGGGAGGAGATCAGCTCCAGGTGGTCCAGGTCGTCGAGGTCGAGCAGCTGGAGGTAGACGCGGGAGGAGCCGATGGCGCCGTAGGTGCCGATCTTCTCCACGACCTCGTCGGGAGAGCCGGCCAGGCCGTTGGCCTTGAGTTCCTCCACGTCCCGTCCGATGGCGGCGGCCCGGCGGGCGACCTCGGCGTCGTCCTTGCCGACGCAGACCACGAGGGCGTTGGAGTAGACGAGGTCGTCGGCCTTGCGCCCGGCCTCCTCGGCGGCCTCCCGGACCCGCCGGAACTGCCGCTCGCTGTCGGCGAGGGAGGCGAAGGGCATGTTGAACTCGTCGGCGTACCGGGCGGCGAGGCGCGGGGTGCGCCGAGCGCCGTGGCCGCCGATGAGCACGGGCACCTTGGCCTGGGCGGGCTTGGGCAGCGCCGGCGAGTTCTCCACCTGGTAGTGGGTGCCCGCGTAGTCGAAGGTGGCGCCGGTCTCGGTGGCCCACAGGCCGGTCACGATGGCCAGCTGCTCCTCCAGCCGGGCCATCCGCTCGGCCGGGAAGGGGATCCCGTACGCCTTGTGCTCCTCCTCGAACCAGCCGGCGCCCAGGCCCAGTTCGATCCGGCCGCCGGACATCTGGTCGACCTGGGCGACCTGGATGGCGAGCACGCCGGGCAGCCGGAAGGTGCCGGCCGTCATCAGGGTGCCCAGCCGGATCCGGCGGGTCTCGCGGGCCAGGCCGGCGAGGGTGATCCACGCGTCGGTCGGCCCGGGCAGGCCGTCGGACGCGCCCATCTTGAGATAGTGGTCGGAGCGGAAGAACGCATCGAAGCCCAGGTCCTCGGTGGCCTTGGCGACGGTCAGGAGCGTGTCGTAGCTCGCGCCCTGCTGGGGTTCGGTGAAAATGCGAAGATCCATGCCCCCCATCCTGCCCCTCCCGCCCCTGCAGGGTGAATCTGCGTCAACCGGACGGTCCACCGCGGACGCCGCCAGTGACCACCCCGGAAAGGGATCGTTGGCTCGGACGGAGCCGGACCGCCCGGCCCGCGCGCCGGCGGCAGCATCGCCGGTGCGTCCACCGCGCCCTTCCGCCCCGGAAGGGCCAGGGCCGAGGAGGCCGCCATGTCCCACGAGGTCGTGCCGGAGACCCACCGACAGACCGGACAGTCCGGACAGGAGTCCGCGGTTCCCGCCGGGGGCGGCGCACCGAAGGGCCTGCTGCAGCAGATGGAAGAGCTGATGGCGGCACTGAACGCCGACCTGTCGCAGCTCGACGCCGACCTCCAGGCCTCCACCGACCGAGCCCCGGGCACGCCGGCCCCCGGCACCCCCGCTCCCGCTCCCGCTCCCGCTCCCGCTCCCGAGGGTGAGCGGCCGCCCTACCGTTCGTAGACCCCGCGGGTCCCGTCGCGCGCGGCGGGACCCGGGTGACGTCCCGCCACCTTGCGGCCTGGCCGCCTCAGGCCACGCCCGAGGCGGACCCCCGCTCGCGGACCGCCATGCGGCGCAGGATCGCCCGTACCCGGTCGCTCGACTCGTCAGCCGCGTCGATCGACTCTATGCACTGCCAGTACAGGGTCTCCTCATCCGTCCCGCAGGCCACCCCGACCAGGGCTATGCCCACTTCGCCGAGCAGCGCCTGAAGCCCGAGCAGCGCCTGCCGGACGTCCGACACCTGCGTCAACTGTGCTGCCCGCGCCGGATATTCGGGCGCACTGCCCTCTCCGCGCAGGGCCGCCCGGTCGATCACCCCGCAGCCTCTGCCTCCCGCTTCACCCAGCCCCCGTGCCTCCGCTCTCATCTCCGGCGGCCCGGTGACCGCCAGATAGCTCCCCACTCCCTGTGCGAGCGCCTGGGCCTGCCAGGCCTCGCCCACGATGTCCCAAGCAGCCCCACTGTGTGCCAGCGCGTGCCGGCCGGCCGCGATGAGCCGTACCGCATCCATATGCCGTCCCCCGTCCGCACGACATCCCACCTTCTCACCACTACCCAGAGTGAGGGCAATGAGTCAGTAAAGCCAGGGGTATTCGGAAAATGTGGACACAAATGTGATTGTGGGGGAGTCCATCACTCCGAAGAGTGACGATCCGAGGGAGATGCACCCGCCACGGGGAAGCGGAGTTCGTTCCTCTCGATCTTCGCGGCGAGCGCATCCAGCACATCCACCCCCAGAACCTCACAGAACTGCAGCAGATACGCGAGTACGTCGGCCACCTCATCGGCCACGCGGTGGGCCGTCTCCGGCTTCTCCATGACCTTCTCCGACTGTTCCGGCGTCAGCCACTGGAAGATCTCGACCAGTTCGGCCGCCTCCACGCTCAGCGCCACCGCCAGGTTCTTGGGCGTGTGGTACGGCTCCCAGCCGCGCGCCGCGGCGAATGCGGCGAGCCTGCGCTGCAGCAGCTCCAGCCGCTCGGCGTGTGGTGCGCCGGCCTCGCCCGTACGGTTCGCGTCGTCCCCTCCGTCCGCTCCGTCCGGGTCGGTCGTGTCGGTCGGGTCGGTCGGGTCGGTCGTGTCATTCGTGTCGGCCATGGATCACCGGTTTTCTCCCAGGAGGCCCCCGCCTCCAGGCGGGGAGGTCTCAAAGGTCTACCACCGTGACACCCGGCAGGAGCCGCGCGGCCTCCGCGGTCTCCTCCCCGGCCGACGCCACCAGCCGCACGTGGCCCCGCCCGCCCGACATCAGCGCCAGGCGGAGCAGTTCGGCGCTCTGGCGCCGGTCCAGGCCGCGGTCGAAGCCGTCGGCCAGCACCGTCAGGGCCTGCTGCGCGGAGAGCAGTTCGGCGGCGGGGTCCATGGCGAGTACGCCGGGGCCGGTCAGCAGGACCAGCGCCAGCGCGAGGAAGCGCAGTTCGCCCGCGCCGAGGCGGGCCAGTTCCGTGGCGGGCCGGTCGGGGCCGCGGTCCAGTACCGCCGTGACCGGGCCGCCGGTGGAAGCCCGTACGTCCAGACCGGTGACGGGTCCCGCGCAGCCGGTACGGGCGGCCTCGGCCAGCAGCGCGTGCCGGGTGCCGCATTCATGGCGGGTCCGGCGCAGTACGTCGGCCAGGTTGGCGCAGTCGCCGAGCAGTCGGCCCTCCCCCGGCGGGACCGGTGCGCGCATCCGCCCGGGCCGGGGGTCGCAGGGGAACACCGAGCGCAGCGCCACCACCACCTGCTCGGCGGCGGCCAGGACCTGGCGCTGGCCGGCCGTGGCACCGGCCACGCGGAGCGGGAGCAGGGCGGTGCCGAGCCGGTCGTCCGGCAGCGGGGCCCGGGTGACGCCGACGGCGCCGCCGGTCAGCCAGGCGCCCTGCACGGAGCGCCTGCCGGGGTCGCGCAGCGCGGTGGCGAGCAGGATCTGCCCCGGCTGCGAGAGCCGTTCGCCGACGACGCGCAGGGTGGGCTCGGCCTGCACGGCGAGGTCGAGGCGGACCGGTCCGGCGGGGCCGTCGACCGTGCAGCCGATTCGGAAGCCTCGCCGCCGGTCGGCGTCGGGGACGGCCCGGTCGGGGATGCGGGCGCCCGCGTCGGGGAAGGCCTCGTCGAGGGTGGCTCCGGAACCGAGCGCGGCGAGGGCCTCGTAGGCGGCCAGGGCCTGCGATTTGCCACTGCCGCTCGGCCCGGCGAACAGGGTGACGGGTCCGAGGGCGAAGGCGGCGCCGCGGTGCGGCCCGAAGGCGGACAGCCGCAGCTCGGTGACGCCGGGCCGGTGCAGTCGCACGGCCTGCGGCGGCACGGCCTGCCCGGCCACGACGGTCTGCCCGGGCACGACCGCCTGCGCGGGCACGGCCGCCTGCCCGCCCCCGGCTAACGCGACGCCGCCCTCCCCGACGGGGGCGGTCGCGGGCAAAGCGGGGAGGGCGGCCGGGGCCGCGGTGCGCGGGGCGGGGAGCGCGGCGGGGGCGGCTACGGGAGGGAGGGTGGCGTCCATGCGGCGGACGGTACGGGCCGCCGGGCCCCACGGGAGCCCGGCGAACCGTTACCTCGTGGCGACCTTCCTACGATCGGGGGACGGCCGCGGCCGCGATCCCCTCGACCTCGGTGCCGACGGGCGCCAGCAGGAAGACGTTCCGGTCCACGCGGTGCATTCCGCTGCCGAGTCCGAAGACCACGCCACTGCTGAAGTCCAGGATCCGCTTGGCCACTTCACTGTCGGCCCCGGTGAGGTCGAGCAGCACCGGGATCTGCGCGATCAGGTACTCCGCCACCTCCCGCGCGTCCGCGAAGATCTGAACCCGGATCACCACGAAGCGCCGCTGCTCCGCCGCCGACGCGCCGGGCGCGGTGGGGATGGTGCGGTGGTCCACCCGGGAGGGCCATTCGTTGCGGCTGCGCAGGGGGACCACCTGCGCGAGCCCCTCCCACTGTTCGTCGGTGACGTCGTACCTGCTCACCGGGCCGCCTCGGCCGCGTGCTTCATGTGCATCCCCCCATCCTCTCGCGTTTCACCCGTTCAGCCCAACACCGACACGAGCCGGTACGGCTACTCACCGCGAAGGAATTAGGTTAGGTTAGGCATACCTAACTTCTTGGGACGATGGAGAGATCCAGATGCGCATGTCCGGTGCCCCGGCCACCCCGGCCACCCTGCCCACCGACGCCGAGCGGGTGCGGTCGATCCTGGCCGCCGCCCACTCCATGACCGCGGTCACCGACGGGCTGCGCACCGAGGTCCGCCACCTGGACGGCGGCGACCCGATGGGCCGGCTGCACCTGCACCCCGCCGAACCGGGCGGGCACGCCGAGCACCGGCCCGCGATCCGGCTGGAGTTCACCGACGTCGCCCCGACCCCGGTACGCGACCGGGTACGGGCCCGGGTGACCCTCGTGGGCCGCCTGCTCACCCCGTACACGGGCGGCGACAGCACCGGCCTCGGAGACGAGAGCACCTGCATGGAGTTCGGCCGGGCCGTCCTCGAGACGGCGGACGGCGGCTGCTCGTACATCGGGCTCGACGAGCTGGACGCGGCCCGCCCCGACCCGCTGGCCCCGTACGAGGCGGGCATGCTCACGCACCTCGTCGACGACCACCCCGACCTCGTCACCCTGCTGCTGCGCCTGGTCCAGCCGCTGCCCACCGCCCCGGTGCTCCGCGCGCTGCCCGTCGCCATGGACCGGTACGGGATCACCCTGCGGCTCGAGGAGCGGCGCGGCCACCGCGACGTACGGCTGCCCTTCCCCTCGCCGCTCGACGACGTGGAGCAGTCGGGCGCCCAGATCCAGGCCCTGTTCAGCGCGGCCCGCCGGCGCTCGCACCGCAACACCCTGCCCGCCTGAGCCCCTGGCCGCCCCACCCGCCCTACCTGCCCTGCACGCCCTGCACGCCCCGCGAGGCCCCGCCGCTCGCGTAGCGGTTGGCCGGGCGCGGCAGACCGTAGTTCTCGCGCAGCGTGCGGCCGGTGTACTCGGTGCGGAAGAGTCCGCGGCGCTGGAGGATCGGCACGACCTGGTCGACGAAGTCGGTCAGGCCGGTGGGCAGGACCGGCGCCATGATGTTGAATCCGTCGGCGGCGCCCCGGACGAACCACTCCTCCAGCTGGTCGGCGATCTGCTCGGGAGTGCCGGCGAAGACCCGGTGGCCCCGGCCCGCCCCGAGGCGGGCGATCAGCTCCCGCAGGGTGAGGCCGTCACGGCGGGCCAGTTCGGCGACGAGGGTGAAACGGCTCTTGTTGCCGTTGATGTCCCGCTCCTCCGGGAGCTCGGGCAGGGTGCCGTCGAGTGGGTGTCCGGTGAGGTCCACGCCGAGCATCTGGGAGAGCTGAGCGAGGCCGTACTCCGGCACCTGGAGGTCGGTGAGCTGCTGCTCCAGGGCTTTGGCCTCGGCCTCGGTGGAGCCGATGACGGGTGCGATGCCGGGCAGGACCAGCAGGTCCCCCTCGGCGCGGCCGTACCTCGCCAGGCGGGACTTGAGGTCCTTGTAGAAGGTCTGGCCGTCGGCGAGGGTCTGCTGGGCGGTGAACACGGCCTCGGCGTACCGGGCGGCGAACTCCTTGCCGTCCTCGGAGGAACCGGCCTGCACCAGCAGCGGATGGCCCTGCGGCGAGCGGGGCACGTTGAGCGGGCCGGCCACGCCGAAGTGCTCACCGCGATGGGCGGCGGGGTGGAGCTTGTCGGTGTCGGCGTAGATGCCGCGTTCCTTGTCGAGGACGATCGCGTCGTCTTCCCAGCTGTCCCAGAGCTTGGTGGCGACCTCGAGGAACTCGTGGGCCCGGTCGTAGCGGCGGCCGTGCTCCAGGTGCTCGTCCCGGTTGAAGTTGCGGGCCTCGTCGGCGCTGCCGGAGGTGACGATGTTCCAGCCGGCGCGGCCGCCGCTGATGTGGTCGAGGGAGGCGAACTTACGGGCCAGGTTGTAGGGCTCGTTGAAGGTGGTGGAGACGGTGGCGATCAGCCCGATGTGCTCGGTGACGGCGGCGATGGCGGAGAGCAGGGTGAGGGGTTCGAATCCGCCGACGGCGTTGTAGCGGGCTTTGCCCCAGAGGGCGACCCCGTCGGCGAAGAAGATCGAGTCGAGCCGTCCGCGCTCGGCGGTGCGGGCCAGTTCCTGGAAGTACCGCAGGTCGGTGACGCGTTCGGGGGTGCTGTCGGGGTGGCGCCAGGCGGCGTCGTGGTGCCCGGCGTTCATCAGGAAGGCGTTGAGGTGGAGGGTCCGGGGCGTCTGGTCGGTCATGTGGGTTTCCCTAGGAAGAGGCGGGGACGCGCCAGAGGCTGAGGCGGCGTTCGACGGTGACGAGGAGCTGGTTGAAGGCCACGCCGATGGCGGAGATGGTGACGATGCCCGCGTACATCTGCGGGATCGCGAAGTTGAACTGCGAGGCGTTGATCAGGTAGCCGAGCCCCGCCTTCGCGCCGATCATCTCGGCGGCCACGAGAACGAGGATGGAGACGGCTCCGGCGAGCCGGATGCCCGTGAAGACGGCCGGCACGGAGGCGGGGAGGATGACCTTCTGGAACAGGCGCGGCGTGGAGAGGTCCATCGACCGCGCGAGCCGGACCAGGGTGGGGTCGGCGTTGCGGACGGCGCTGATGGTGTTGAGCAGCACCGGCCAGAGGCAGGCGTAGACGACGATCGACACCTTCGAGGTCTCGCCGATGCCGAGGAGCAGCACGAAGACGGGGAGCAGCGCGAGGGCGGCGGTGTTGCGGAAGACCTCCAGCAGCGGTCCGAGGAAGTCGGCGAGGGGCCGGTACCAGCCGATGAGCAGGCCGAGCGGGACGGCGACGGCCACCGCGATCCCGAAGCCGCCGAAGGAGCGGATCAGGCTGGCCCGGGTGTGCTCGGCGAGCCGGCCGTCGCCCGCCAGTTCCCACCAGGCGGCCGCCACCTCGCTGATGGGAGGCAGGAAGGTGGCGTCGACCAGTCCGGCCCGTGGGGCGATCTCCCAGAGGGCGATCAGGGCGAGGATCGCCGCGGACCGGACGGCGACGGCCTGCACAGCGCGTACGACGGCCAGTGCGCCGGACTTCGTACGGGCTGCGGCCGGTCCGGAGGCCGCCACCGGGGCCGGGGCCCCGCCTGGGCCGCCGCTGGGTACGCCGGCGGGTCCGGACCCGTCCGGGGCCTTGCGGAGCGGGGCGTCCGCCGGAGGCACGGGCGCGGGTACGGGCGCGGATACGGGCGCGGGAGGGGTCGTGGCGCCCGCCGCGGCCAGGGCGGTGGTGTCGGTTCCGGTGCTCATGCCGCTGCCGCCTCCTTCTCCAGTTGCCGGGCTCGGGCCACCTCGTCGTGGAGGAGGTTCCAGATCTCGTGCCGGTAGCGGGCGAACTCCGGGCTGGACCGCAGCGCCTCCCCCAGCAGTCCGCCGCTGTCGGTGAAGGAGACCGGGACGACTTCCTTCACCCGGCCGGGCCGCGAGGTCATGACGGCCACCCGCTGCCCCAGGTACACGGCCTCCTCGATGCCGTGCGTGATGAACACGACCGTCTTGCCGGTGCGCTGCCAGATCTGGCGCAGCTCGTCCTGGAGGGACTCGCGGGTCTGTGCGTCGAGCGCGGCGAACGGCTCGTCCATCAGCAGTACGTCGGGGTCGTAGGCCAGCGCGCGGGCGATCGCGACCCGCTGGCGCATGCCCCCGGACAGCTGGTGCGGGTGCCGGTCCTCGAAGCCGGTCAGCCCGACCAGGCCGAGGAACTCCCGGGCGCGGGCGGCGCGCTGCCGGCGCGGCACCCCGGTGGCCTCCAGGCCGAACTCGACGTTCCCCTGGGCGGTCCGCCACGGCAGCAGCGCGTACTGCTGGAAGACGATGCCCCGGTCCAGGCCCGGACCGGTGACCGGCTTCCCGTCGAGCAGGATCCGTCCCCCCGTCGGGCTCGACAGTCCGCCGAGCAGGTCCAGGAGGGTGGACTTGCCGCAGCCGCTGGGGCCCACCACCACGAGGAACTCGCCGCTGCCGATCTCCAGGTCGATGCCGTCGAGGGCGGTGAAGTCCCCGAAGGTCTTGCGCACTCCGTCGAAAACGATCTCTGCCATGTCGGCCGTCAGCCCTTTCCGTAGCCGTTGAACTCGTTGGTGTAGAGGTCGGACGGCTTGAACTGGCCCTTCTTGATCTCGCCGCGCTCCCCGAGCCAGTCGAGCCAGAGCTGGAACTCCTTGTCGGGTATCCGGCCTCCCGTCTCGGCGATCCCGTAGGAGCGCCAGTACTGCAGGGCGGTGGTGTCCTCGTTGCGGCCGCGCTTCTTGACGATCTCCGTCATTCGGGCGACGGCCTCCTCGCGCGGGGTGGTGCGGGACCACTCGATGGCCTTGGCCACGCCGGTCGTGAAGGTCCGTACGGTGTCCGGGTTCTGCTTGATGAAGCGCTCGGTCATGATGTAGGTGCCCGCGCTGAACGGGCCGAGCAGCTCCACATCGGTGAACAGGGGGCGGATGCCGCCGGACGCGACGGCCTTGTCGCGCAGGATGCCGGTGAGCACTCCGACCTCGATTTGCCGGGCGCGCAGGGCCTGTTCGGTGTTGACGGGCGGTACGACCAGGGCCTCGACCTTGGCCGCGTCCGCCTTGGAGAGGCCGTTACGGCTGAGGTAGGTGTCGAGCAGCGCCTGATAGTGGGCGCCCAGGGTGTTCATCCCGACCTTCTTGCCGATCAGGTCCCGGGCGGAGCGGATCGGGCTGTCCTCCAGGACGAAGTAGCCGGCGTAGGAGTATTGGTCCGAGCCGTAGGAGGAGATGACGGCCTTGATCGGCGCCTTGCCGGCGGCGAGCTTGATGACCGCGCCGTTGAAGGCGCTGCCGAAGTGGGTCTGGCCGGTGGCGGCGGACTGGATGTCCTGCGGGCCGCTGGTGGTGTTGCCGATCCATTCGAGTGTGACGTCCTCGAAGTAGCCGAGGTCCGCGGCGAGTTCGGGGAGCGTGACCGCGCCGACCGACCCCTGGTACTTCAAGGTCTTGACCTGCGAGCCGGAGCCGGATCCGCCGCCGGTGGCGGTGGCCGTGCCGCAGCTCACCGCGGCCGCCGAGATGCCGAGCAGGGTGAGGAACTGGCGTCGGGAGGTGGAGGTCGAGGCGAGGGCTGCGGGCATGACGGGTCCTTGTGGGTACTGGTCGCGGGCGGGCTGTATTACGGGGCGGCGGTGAGCGCCGTGGCGTCCGCGGCGCGCAGGGCGTCCGCGAACTCGTCGACGGCCTGGAAGAGGTCCAGCTCGGCCTCGGGCCGCAGCCGGTCGGGGCCGGAGCCGCGCTCGACGGAGGAGTCCAGGACGAACCGTCCGGCGGTGACGTGCCGGGCGCCGAGGGCGCAGAGCACGGGGCGCAGGGCGTAGTCGATGGTCAGGACGTGGGCGAGGCTGCCGCCGGTGACGAGCGGGAGCACCGTCTTGCCGGCGAGGCCGTCCTGGGGAAGCAGGTCGAGGAAGGCCTTGAGCAGGCCGGTGTACGAGGCCTTGTAGACGGGGGTCGCGATGACGATGCCGTCGGCTTCGGCGACGGCCGCCAGGGCGCGGCGGATCTCGGGCTCGCCGCGGCGGGCGGACAGCAGGTCGGCGGCGGGCAGTTCGCGTACGGAGAGGTGGGCGGTGGCGAAGCCGGCGTGGGCGAGGCGGCGCAGCACGTGGTCGGCGACGACGGCGGTACGGGAGTGGGCGGAGGGGCTGCCGGTGAGGGCGAGCAGCTGGGGCACGGGGGCTCCTTGGGCGTCGTACGGGAGCGGACGGTCAGGCGACGGTGCTTGCGGCGGTGCCCGCGGCAAGGGCCGAGGCGCCGGAGGCGATGCCGAAGGCCGGGTCCGGGACGCTCGAAGGGCTGAGCAGGCGGGAGGGCTCGCCGTCGGGGCCGACCGGGACGTCGCCGTCGACGGTGACGCGGCGCAGGGTGCGCTCGTGGTCGTCGGAGTCGTCCACTCCGTAGTGCTGGGTGGCGCGGTTGTCCCAGATCGCGACGTCGCCGGCCTGCCACTGCCAGCGCACGATGTTCTCGGGGCTCTCGATGTGGGCCTGGAAGAGTTCTTGGAGGAGGCGGGAGTCGCGGCCGGTGAGGCCCTTGATGCGCTGGACGAAGTTGCCGAGCAGCAGGGTGCGTTCACCGGTCTCGGGGTGGACGCGGACCACCGGGTGCTCGGTACGGAACGTCGTGGAGGTGAAGACCTCGCGGTACTGGGCCAGGGCCTCGGGCAGGGCGTCGGGCTTCAGCGCGGCGTAGTCGTACTCGTTGGAGTGGACGGCGCGCAGACTGTCGGCGAGGGCGCGCAGCGGTTCCGGGAGGTGGGCGTAGGCGGTGGCGGTGTTGGCCCACAGGGTGTTGCCGCCGTACGGGGGGACGGTCACGGCGCGCAGGATGGAGAAGGCCGGGTAGGCGGGGACGAAGGTGACGTCGGTGTGCCACTGGTTGGCGCGGGCACCGTGGTGGGAGTCGATGCCCAGGGCGTAACGGCCGTCCGCGGACGGGACGGTGGGGTGCGCGACCGGGGTACCGAGCAGCCGGGCGAAGGCCTCGTGGCCGACTTCGTCGAGGTGGTCCTGGCCGCGGAAGAAGACGACCTTGTGGGCGAGGAGCGCGGCGCGGATCTCGGCGACGGTGGCGGCGGGCAGATCACCGCCGAGCCGTACGCCGCTGAGCTCGGCCCCGATGCGGCCGCCGATCTTCGTGAGGGTGACGGTGACGGAGGTGGTGGCAGTAGCCATGAGGACTCCCTGGTCGGGGCGCGGACGAGAGGTTTCGGCAGACACGCGCCGCCCCCGGCGGGCAGGAGGCAGCGCAGTACGAGTACGAGTACGAGTACGAGTACGAGTACGAGGCAATGCGGGGCAGTACGGCCGCCAAGGCCCTGGCCCGGGGCTTCGGGAGAGCGGGGGCCGTGGGACCGGGGCCGGGGGCTGCGGGGCGGGACCCGCGCCTCACCCGCCGGCGAGGCTGGGGGGCGCCCTCCCGCCGGGCAGCGGCTCGCGAGGTGGCCGGGTTCCGGGCCTGTGGACCGAGTCCCGCCGGACGGTCGCCGCCACGCCGTGGGCCGCGGGGCCGGGCGATCGGGCTCCAGCCGTCAGGCCGTCAGGCCGTCAGGCCCGGCCGCTCGGGCTCAGGTGCGGCGGGGGGCCGGACAGCGGCCCGGACACGCGCCGGGCTCGGTACAGAGGCCGGTGGTGTGGAGCCGCGGGACGAGGAGTGCGTTCGCGGTCATGGCTCGGAGCCTGGCAGCGCACGCGCAGCCGGTCAATCACGCCGGACACCCCCGGCGGCGCCTCGGCCGAAACCCTCGCAGGCCCCGGCACACCCTCGATGACCTGGGATTTCCTCCTCACCGGGCCCGGTGCGCCATCCCGCCCCGACGGCCGAAAACCGTGGCCGGATTTCACGGCCCCGCAACGCGGCCGCCACGTCAGCCGCCACGTCGGCCGCCACGCCCCCGCCGCGGCCCTTCTGTCGGATGTCTGCAATCCGGCCGGCACGCACTCCCGCGCCCGCGTCGGGGCCGTACTCCCGGGGTGCGACCGCAACGGTGCTGCTCAGCCAGGTGTTCCAAGATCCCGGCCGCTCACATGAGAGGGGGAGATCACACTCGTCGGTATAGTGCCGCTTGAGCGTCCTCCCCTACATTCGAGGCCATGACGGTCCTGCCTGACGACGGGCTCTCCCTGGCCGCCGAGTTCCCTGACGCGACGCATGAGCAGTGGCAGCGCCTTGTAGAGGGCGTACTGCGCAAGTCGGGCAAGGAAGCCTCCGGCGAGGGTGCTGAACAAGCGTTGTCCACACCACTCGAGGACGGGCTCACCACCCGCCCGCTGTACACCGCGCCGCCCGACGGGACGGCCCCCGACACCGGTCTGCCCGGGTTCGCCCCCTTCGTACGGGGCGGCAAGCCGGAGGGCACCACCGCGAACGGCTGGGACGTACGCCAGCGCCTGGTGGGCACCGATCCGGCGCGCGTCAACGAGGCGGCCCTCGCCGACCTCGAGAACGGGGTCACCTCCCTCTGGCTGACCGCGGGCCGCGGCGGCATCCCCGTCGACGGTCTCGCCCGCGCACTGGACGGGGTCTACCTGGACCTCGCCCCGGTCGTCCTGGACGCCGGAGCCGACTACGCCGCGGCCGCCCGTGCGCTGCTGGCCCTGTACGCCGAGCGCGGCGTGTCCCCCGAGGCCGCCCGCGCCTCCCTCGGCGCCGACCCGCTGGGCCACGAGGCCCGGACCGGTGAGGCCCTGGACCCGGCGGACGCCGTGGAGCTGGCCCGGGAGGCCGCCGCCGGCCGGCCCGGGATCCGCGCCCTGACCGTGGACGCGCTGCCCTACCACGAGGCCGGCGGCAGCGCCGCCGAGGAGCTGGCCCTGTCGCTGGCCACCGGTGTCGCGTATCTGCGCGCCCTGACCGGGGCCGGGCTGAGCACCGAAGAGGCCCTGGGACAGCTGGAGTTCCGCTACGCGGCCACGGCCGACCAGTTCCTCACCATCGCCAAGCTGCGCGCAGCGCGCCGTCTGTGGTCCCGCGTCGCCGAGGCCTCGGGGGCCCCGGCGGCCGGCGCCCAGCTCCAGCACGCGGTGACCTCGCCGGTGATGATGACCCGCCGCGACCCGTGGGTGAACATGCTGCGCACCACCGTGGCCTGCATGGCCGCGGGCGTCGGCGGCGCCGACTCGGTCACCGTGCTCCCCTTCGACCACGAGCTGGGCCTGCCGGACGCCTTCGCCCGCCGGATCGCCCGCAACACCTCCACCATCCTGCTGGAGGAGTCGCACCTGGCCCGCGTGATCGACCCGGCCGGAGGCTCGTACTACGTCGAGCAGCTGACGGACGAACTCGCCCACGCCGCCTGGGAGTTCTTCCGGACCCTGGAGAAGGCCGGCGGCCAGGCCGCGGCCCTGCGCTCCGGGCTGGTCGCCGAGCGGCTCGCCGCCACCTGGGCCGCCCGCTCGAAGAAGCTGGCCAAGCGCCGCGAACCGATCACCGGGGTCAGCGAGTTCCCGCTGCTGTCGGAGAAGCCGGTCGTACGCGAGAGCGCGCCCCCGGCGCCCACCGGCGGCCTGCCGCGCGTCCGGCGCGACGAGGCGTACGAGGCGCTGCGCGCCCGCAGCGACGCGCACCTGGCGGCGACCGGCGCCCGTCCGAGGATCTTCCTCGCGGCGCTGGGCTCCGCGGCCGCGCACACCGCCCGCGCCACCTTCACCTCCAACCTGTTCCAGGCGGGCGGTATCGAGCCCGTGCACGACCCGGTTTCGGTGGATCCGGAGACGGCCGCCGCCGCCTATGCCGCGAGCGGCGCGGACGGCATGGCCGTGCTCTGCTCCAGTGACGCGCTGTACGAGGAGCAGGCCGGGGCGGTGGCCGCGGCCCTGCGTGCGGCGGGCGCCACGACCGTGTTCCTCGCGGGCAGGCCCGGCACCGCAGAGGCTTCCGTGGACGAGTACGTCTTCGCCGGCTGTGACGCCGTCGCCGTGCTGTCCTCCGTACTCGACCGGATGGGAGTGCCCGCATGAGCATCCCCGATTTCTCCGAGCTGGCGCTCGGCCCCACCGCCGCCGCCGGAGTCACCGAGGACCAGTGGCGCTCCGCGGTGAAGGAGTCCACCGGCACCGCGGCCGCCGACCTGCTGTGGGAGACCCCCGAGGGCATCGGCGTCAAGCCGCTGTACACGGGCCGGGACGTGGAGGGCCTGGACTTCCTGCGGACGTACCCGGGCGTGGCCCCGTACCTGCGCGGCCCGTACCCGACGATGTACGTCAACCAGCCCTGGACGATCCGGCAGTACGCCGGCTTCTCCACGGCCGAGGAGTCGAACGCCTTCTACCGGCGCAACCTGGCCGCCGGCCAGAAGGGCCTGTCGGTGGCCTTCGACCTGCCGACGCACCGCGGCTACGACAGCGACCACCCGCGCGTGACCGGCGACGTCGGCATGGCGGGCGTGGCCATCGACTCGATCTATGACATGCGGCAGCTGTTCGACGGGATCCCGCTGGACAAGATGTCGGTGTCGATGACGATGAACGGCGCGGTGCTGCCCGTTCTCGCCCTCTACATCGTGGCGGCGGAGGAGCAGGGCGTCTCCCCCGACAAGCTCGCCGGGACCATCCAGAACGACATCCTCAAAGAGTTCATGGTCCGCAACACCTACATCTACCCGCCCAAGCCATCGATGCGGATCATCTCCGACATCTTCTCGTTCACCTCGCAGAAGATGCCGCGGTACAACTCGATCTCCATCTCCGGCTACCACATCCAGGAGGCCGGGGCCACGGCCGACCTGGAGCTCGCGTACACCCTCGCCGACGGCGTGGAGTACCTGCGCGCCGGCCAGGCGGTCGGGCTGAACGTGGACGCCTTCGCGCCGCGCCTGTCCTTCTTCTGGGCGATCGGCATGAACTTCTTCATGGAGGTCGCGAAGCTGCGCGCCGCCCGCCTGCTGTGGGCGCGCCTGGTCAAGCAGTTCGATCCGCAGAACGCCAAGTCGCTGTCGCTGCGCACCCATTCGCAGACCTCGGGCTGGTCGCTGACCGCGCAGGACGTCTTCAACAACGTGACGCGCACGTGCATCGAGGCGATGGCCGCGACCCAGGGCCACACCCAGTCGCTGCACACCAACGCCCTCGACGAGGCGCTCGCGCTGCCGACGGACTTCTCGGCGCGCATCGCCCGCAACACCCAGCTGCTGCTGCAGCAGGAGTCCGGCACCTGCCGGTCCATCGACCCGTGGGGCGGCAGCGCGTACGTCGAGAAGCTGACGTACGACCTGGCGCGGCGGGCCTGGCAGCACATCGAGGAGGTCGAGGCGGCCGGCGGCATGGCCCAGGCCATCGACGCGGGCATCCCGAAGCTCCGTGTCGAGGAGGCCGCGGCGCGCACGCAGGCCCGTATCGACTCGGGCAGGCAGCCGGTCATCGGCGTCAACAAGTACCGCGTGGAGAGCGACGAGGCGATCGAGGTCCTCAAGGTCGACAACTCCTCGGTGCGCGCCCAGCAGATCGCCAAGCTGCGGCGCCTGCGCGAGGAGCGCGACGAGGCCGTCACGCAGGACGCGCTGCGGGCGCTGACGAACGCGGCGGAGCGGGGCTCGGCCGGCCAGGGCCTGGAGGGCAACCTCCTCGCGCTGGCGGTGGACGCGGCGCGCGCCAAGGCCACCGTGGGCGAGATCTCGGACGCACTGGAGAAGGTGTACGGCCGGCACGCGAGCCAGATCCGTACGATCTCGGGTGTGTACCGCACCGAAGCAGGCGAGTCCCCGTCCGTGGAGCGCACCCGTGCGCTCGTCGACCGGTTCGAGGAGGCGGAAGGCCGCCGTCCGCGCATCCTGGTCGCCAAGATGGGTCAGGACGGGCACGACCGCGGCCAGAAGGTGATCGCGACCGCCTTCGCCGACCTGGGCTTCGACGTGGACGTCGGCCCGCTGTTCCAGACCCCGGCGGAGGTGGCCCGCCAGGCCGTGGAGGCCGACGTCCACGTCGTGGGCGTCTCCTCCCTCGCGGCCGGCCACCTGACCCTCGTCCCGGCGCTGCGCGAGCAGTTGGCGGAGGAGGGCCGCGAGGACATCATGATCGTGGTGGGCGGTGTCATCCCGCCGGCCGACGTGCCGACGCTCCTGGAGATGGGCGCGACGGCGGTGTTCCCGCCCGGAACGGTGATCCCGGACGCGGCCCACGACCTGGTGACGCGGCTGGCCGCGGACCTGGGCCACGAGCTGTAGGCGGCCGCCGGTGCCGAAGATCGACATCGAGGCGTACGCGAAGGGCGTGCTCGACGGGAAACGCGCGTCCATCGCGCGGGCGATCACCCTCGTCGAGTCCACCCTGCCCGCCCACCGGGCGCTGGCACAGGCGCTGTTGACGGAGCTCCTGCCCCATGCGGGGAAGGCGCGCCGGATCGGGATCAGCGGGGTGCCGGGGGTCGGCAAGTCCACCTTCATCGACGCGTTCGGCACGATGCTGACCGGGCTGGGCCACCGGGTCGCGGTCCTCGCCGTCGACCCGTCGTCGAAGCGCACGGGCGGCTCCATCCTCGGCGACAAGACGCGGATGGAGCGGCTCGCCGTGGATCCGGCGGCGTTCGTCCGTCCGTCGCCGTCGGCCGGGACCCTGGGCGGTGTCGCGAAGGCCACCCGCGAGTCGATGATCGTCATGGAGGCGGCGGGCTACGACGTGGTCCTCGTCGAGACGGTGGGCGTCGGCCAGTCCGAGACCACGGTCGCAGGCATGGTCGACTCCTTCCTCCTGCTCTCCCTGGCCCGTACGGGCGACCAGTTGCAGGGCATCAAGAAGGGCGTCCTGGAACTGGCGGACGTCCTGGCGGTGAACAAGGCGGACGGCCCGCACGAGCGCGACGCGAAGGCCGCCGCGCGCGAACTGTCGGGCGCGCTGCGGCTGATGCACCCGGCGGACGCGGCGTGGACCCCGCCGGTGCTGACGTGCAGCGCGCGGGAGTCGGCGGGCCTCGACGAGGTCTGGAACCGCCTCGAACAGCACCGCCGGCTGCTGGACGCGAACGGCCGCCTGGCCGCGAAGCGGGCGGCCCAGCAGGTGGAGTGGACCTGGTCGATGGTCCGCGACGAACTCCTGGACCGCCTGCGCTCCGACCCGGCGGTGCGGGACCTGGCCCCCGCCCTGGAGGCCTCGGTCCGGGCCGGCACGGTGACCCCGACGTCGGCGGCGGACCGGATCCTGGCGGCGTTCGGCCGGGGCTGAGCGGGGGCGCTCCCGTCAGTCGGTGTGCAGTTGTACGTCCGGCGGGAGCAGGTGGGCGCCGGGGACCTGCTCGTGTCCCGAGGCGAGCCAGACGTGCCGCAATCGGGGCAGACCGGCCAGGGGTGCCAGGTCGATGTCCCCTTCCGCGGCGACGTCACCGGTGAACCGGCAGCGAGCAAGCCCGGGGAAGACCGCGGGCAGGCGACGGGCGGCCGACTGCAGCACCCGTTCCCCGCCGCCACCCATGAGGGTCAGGTTGACAATGCCCGGGAACGTGACTCCGGCCGGGAGGAAGTCGAACGACCCTGCGGACAGCGTCAGTTGCTCCAGCGCGGTCAGCGCGCCGAATTCCTGCCAGTCGGCCTCCGATGCGGGACTCGAAGCGGGGCAGAGCTCCAGGAAGCGCAGCTGCGCCGCCGCGCCGAGCCCCTTGAGGCCGCGCTCGGGGCTGATACCGCCGGCGACGGTCAGGAGCTCCAGCCGCGCGTCCGCGGGCAGTTCCTGCGGGTACCAGACCAGGCCGGCCGGACCCTGAAGGTCCAGGGACCGCAGCCCCGGAAGGCCGCAGACCGGCCTCAGGTCGAGGTCCGGCCGGTCGGTGGTGATGTCCAGCCGCCGGATCGGCAGGCCGCGGATGCCGGAGATGTCCGTCAGGTCCGGGCACCGGTCGACGGCGAGGGCGTCCAGGGCGGACTGCCCTTCCAGGAAGCCCAGATGGCTCACCGCGGCGTTCGACAGCCTGAGCTGCGTGAGGAGGGACGGACGGATGTGCGCCCCCAGGGCGTCCGGTGACGTCCCGCCCCTGATGTCCAGCCGGTCCGGCCGCAGCCCGAGCCGGGCCAGTTGGCGGAGCTGCTCGTCCGACTGCACGGTGTAGTGCAGGTCGGCCGGGTCCAGGCGGGCGATGACCTGGTCCGCGTAACTCGCGCAGTCGAACCGCGACCAGGCCCACACCAGCTGGGAACGGACCGGCAGGAGCGGGTTCTCGGCGAAGTGGGCGAGGAAGGAGACGGCGGCCTCGGATGTGACGTGGGAGGCCGCGATCACCACCTGGTAGGCGTCCGCCCCGTCCTCGAAGTCCTGTGTGGGGAGGAGGCCGAGGATCAGCGGGCCGACCTCCGCCAGCGCACGCGCCTGGTCCTCGTTCTTCGGGGGGATCAGCGTGGCGGTACGGCTCTCCACGGCCTCGCGGACCTCGGGGGCGAGGCTGGTGGCGTGGTCGAGGCAGGCGGCGGCGAGCAGGTAGACACGGGTCCTGGCGCGCTGGTCGGCGGTGCCGTCTCCCAGGGCGATCAGATCGTTGATGATCCTGACGCGTTCGCCGGGCCTGGCCTGGGCGACCGCCATCCGGATGACGTCCTCCCACTGGTCGTCGGCCGCGTGCTTGGTGAGCAGACCGAAGTCGCCCTCCTCGACGGCGGCCCGGGCGCCCAGGAAGTCCTGGAAGGTGCGGTGGACGAAGTGCACGGTGTCGGGCGCCGGTTCCCGCAGGAGTCCGCTGCGCTGGAGGAAGTGCTCGAAGACCACGGGTGGACCGCCCAGCGCGGCCGCCTCGGGGACGGAGGGCAGGGCCCGGGCGATGATGTCCTCGGCCTGCGAACGGTCCATCTCCGTACGGCCGTTCTTGATGAGCCAGTACGCGAGCCGCTGGAGCAGGTCGAGCTGCGGCTCCTCCCGCAAGTCCGGTACTTTCATGTCCCGTTCGCGGTCGCGGCGGCTGAGCAGCATGGACAGCGCGGCCTCGTAGAGGTCCTTGCGGCCGAGCGGGAGAAAGCCGCGCCGGTCACGGTGGAGGGCGCAGATCAGCCCGCACATCAGGGGGTTGGTCGCGAGCCGTCCCAGATCGGGCTTGGTGCGGACGGCCGTCAGGAGCTGGGCCTCGTACTTCCGGAGATCCGCGTCGTCGCCCGTGCCCGTCCGGGCGGCCCGGTGCCACCGCTTGACGAACGTGGCGATGCCGGCGGGGCTCATCGCGGACAGGGTCAACTCGGTGAACCCGTCCTCGGCCAGCCAGTCCGCGCCCACGGCGGAGGGGCGCGAGGTGACGAGCCAGCGGTTGTCGCCGCCGTACACGGCCATGAGGTTGCGCAGCCAGTCGCGGACCCGCTCCCGCTCCCGGTCGGGGATCTCGTCGATGCCGTCGACGAGGACCAGTCCGCGCCCCGCGGCGAGCACCCGGTGCGCCCAGCCCTCCGGCTGGAGACCCCCGATCGGGCAGCCCGCGGCGGTCAGGAAGCCCTGGGGCTCGGGGAGCCGGTCGCCGTGGCGTGTCAGCGTGCGCAGGGGCAGGACGAACGGGACGCGGTCGGAGAGGTACTCCATCTGCGGGGTGAGCTCCTGGCGGGCGGCCGTGACGGCCAGCCACTGCACGAGGGTGCTCTTGCCGGAGCCGGCCTCGCCCCGGAGCAGGACCCGGTGACTGCCGGCCAGCGCCCGGTCGGCGGGCCGGGGACCGTACACCTCGGGGAAGAGTTCGGGGAGGGAGCCCTCCGGCAGGGCGGCGTCGCCGTGCACGCGCTCGGCGAAGGGATCCCACCGCCGCTCCTCCTGCCCACGGCGCGCGAAGCTCAGCCGCCCCCCGGATCGCGGCAGCGAAGACGCCTCCAGGCTCAGGTACGCGGCGTCCAGCGGCCACCGCGCCGGCGAGTTGCCGAGGTCGATGCCGTAGATCGTCAACTGGCCGTGCCTCTTTTCCACGTACGGCAGGTAGTCCCGCTCGAACGCGGCGTCCCGGATGCCGGGAAGGGGGTCACGGCGGATCAACTCATCGACCTTGGCGGTCAGTTCCGCGACGGACCGGGTCTGCTCCACCAGCGCGTGAGCGACGAACGTCGAGCGCTGCGTGAAGAAGTGCAGGATGTGGACGCAGGCCGTTTCGAGCAGCCGCTCGTAGAAGTACGCCGCGTCGGCGCTCAGTTGCCGCTCGGGCCGGCCTCCCGCGCGGCGCAGCTCACGGGCGAAGGCGGCCCCGCCGAGCCGGACGGCGTCCAGGTCGCTCATGTCGATGTCGCCGAGGGCGTACAGGGTCGTCGCGAGGGCGTCGGCCACCGCCTGGTGTTCGTCGGCGGGGACGGGCCGCTCGCCCGCCCGCAGGGCCTGCTTGACCAACTGGGCCGACAGGTACCGGAGATCGGACCGGGTGAGCGAGCGCTTCTCGCCCTTGAAGGACACGTAGCCGGAGATCCGCACCGGTTTGTCGACGAGGCCGGCCCCGGAGCCTTCCGAGACGAAGAGCTTCTTGACGAGCGGGCCGATGGCCGCCGAGGCGAGCCGGACGGCAGTCACGGGTTCCATGCGTCCCCCTGTAGCGCAATGACCGATGCCCGTGATCCTAATTGGGCAGAAGTCCGCGCGGCGCAATCCGGGTAACCCCTGATGGCGTGGGACGCAGCCGAGCCACATCCAGCCCCGCCGGCGTTTGAGGCGCGGGGTCCGGGGCGGAGCCCCGGCAACGGCGCCGCAGCGCTACGCGTCGACCAGTACCGACCCGGGCGCGCCCAGCACCTCCCGCAGGATGCGGTTCTGCTCGGCCGCCTCACCGGAGGCGAGCAGCGCCGACAGGACGGCGATCCGCGCCTGACCGGCCCGCAGGGTCCCCGTCGGCACCGCGCCCGCCGCCACCAGGTCCACGGCCCCGCCGTGCGTGTAGATCTCGGTGACCGGCCCCGCCATCACCCGCGTGGTCAGCGCGACCAGCACGCCCCGCTCGACGGCGGCCTGGACCGCTTCCACGATCTCGGGGGTCGCGTTGCCCGCGCCCGTCCCGACGAGGACCAGACCTCGCGCACCGGCCGCGACCGCGGCGTTCAGGAGCACGGCGTCCCCGTCGGCGTGGTGCACGACCACGTCCACGCGCGGGGGCAGCTCCGGCATGGCCGGGAGCGCCAGCGGCGCGGGCCGCTGCGGCGTCCGCAGGATGGCGACCTTGCCGAAGCCGATCTTCCCGAGCAGTTCCTCCGAGGGGTCGGCGAACGCGTCCAGCGCCACGGCCTGCGTCTTCACCGTGCCCCGCGCGGCGTGCACCCGCCCCGCGAAGGCGATCAGCACGCCCAGCCCGCGCGTGGTGGCGGCCGTGAGCAGCGCGTCGTACAGGTTCTCCGGCCCGTCCCCGTCCGCGGTGCCCATGGGCCGCTGCGATCCGGTGAACACCACGGAGCGCGCGTCGTGGTGGTGCAGGTCGACGAGGAACGCCGACTCCTCCAGGGTGTCCGTGCCGTGGGTGACGACGATGCCGTCGACGCCGGGGTCGGCGAGGACCTCGTGCACGGTGCGCAGCAGGGTCAGCTGGTGGGCGGTGGTCAGCCGCGGGCTGTTCACGCTGAACAGGTCCACGACCTCGACGGTGATGCCCTCGGGCAGCGGCGCGGTCGCCATGACCTCGCTGCCGCCGGCGTCGGCCGCGAAGCCGGAGCCCTGCCAGCGGCTGGCTATCGTCCCGCCGGTGCTGATGACGACGATCCGCCCCATGGCCGCGGCCACCTCTCCCTCGCACGTATGTACTGAATGGGCAATGATAGAGCGATCTACGCGCAATGTGATTGCTTCTTCCGCCGCCGCTGCGGGCAAAACGGGGGTGATAATTGCTCCATGGACGCCATTGACCGAGATATCTTGCGCGAGCTCCAGGCGGACGGCCGCCTGAGCAACCAGGAACTCGCCCAACGGGTCGGACTGACCCCCTCCCCCTGTATGCGCCGGGTGCGCCAGCTCGAGCAGGACGGCGTGATTCAGGGCTACCGCGCCGTGATCTCCCCCGAGGCGGTGGGCCGCGGCTTCGAGGTGCTCGTCTCGGTGGAGGTCCGCCGCGACCGCGAGGCGGTCGAGGCCTTCGAGGCGGCCCTCCAGGACATCCCCGACGTCATCGAGGCCTACCGCCTCTTCGGCAGCCCGGGCTGCCTGCTGCGCATCGCGGTCGCGGACCTGCGCGCGTACGAGCGCCTCTGGATCGAAAAGCTGACGGCCCTCTCCGGGGTCACGGAGGTCAACTCCCAGATCATCATGAAGCGCATCAAGGAACCCACGGGCCTCCCGGTGGCCCGCTGACCTGGGCTCCCGGTCACGCGGGCGAGCGCGCCGCCGGTTTCCGGAGTGCGGGCAGGAGCAGTCAGGCGGCGCCCCGCCGCCCTGATAGCGTCGAAGAAGTGTGCTGATCGGTGACGGCACACGGACGACGGGCGACGGGGGAGACAGGCCACCATGGGGTTCGAAGAGGACTGGGGCAGGGCGAGGTCCACCGCGGCGGATCAGGCGGCGATGCGGCTGAACTCCGGCCCGCCCCTTGGTCCGGTGCTCCCCGGCACCGGGGACTTCGGATCCAGCCCCGCGGAGAAGAAGGCCGCGGCGAACACCATCGAGAACGACCTGGAGCCGAGCACCAAGAAGGCCGCGGAGCATGCGGACGAGGCTTCGGCCGGCGCGGTCAAGTCCTTCGACGGCTGGAGCACGTCGGCCGGGCTGAAGAAGGCGCAGGAGACCTGGGACCGGCAGGTGACCGGGTTGATGGGCCGGCTGGCCTCGGAGAAGACCGCGCTGCGCGGGACCTCCAACATGTTCCTGCGCAACGACATCGCGACGCGCGAGGGCTTCGGCATCCTGAAGCCGTCCCCGGACTCGAAACTGCACGGAATCTAGGGGACGGGCGAGAACGATGCTGACGTACCACGAGGTCATGACGACCGACTTCGGACAGCTGGCAACGGCTGCGGCCAAGTGGGATGAGATGGCCGGGGAGTTCAAGAAGGTCGAGGACCGCTACCGGGACAGCGTCCAGAAGATCACCCTGGGCGGTCAGGCCTGGACGGGCGTGAGCTTGAACGCGGCCCAGACCAACTTCGCCGGCACCCGCTACGAGTACTCCGCCGCGCAGACGCAGGCGAAGGCGATCGCCAGCCTGCTGCGTGACGCGCACGAGCAGTTCACCGACCTGAAGAAGAAGGTCGAGTCCGCCCGCGACGACGCGGTGAAGGCCGGCATGAAGGTGTCCGACCAGGGCCGGTGCACCTTCGACTTCTCCAAGGCGGACGCGGGAACGGCCAATGCCGCCCGGCACGACCCGGATCTGAAGAACGTCGAAAACTCCTGGTCGCAGCACATAGAGAGCGCGGTCAAGGCCCTCGACGACGCCGACCAGGGCGTGAAGATCGCGCTGGAGGCGGCCTGCGCGGACGGCTACGGCGAAAAGAACGACACGACCTTCGGCACCGGCTTCAACGGCACGGCGCAGGGCGACGTCGAGGTGTATGAGGCACGGAACGCGGAGAGCATCGCGACCCGTCTGGCGGGAGGCGAGAAGATCCCGGCGGCCGAGATGGCGGAGCTTCAGCGCTCCTTCCGCGACAACTCGGGCAAGCCCGAGTTCAGCCAGGTGTTCATCAACGGGCTGGGCGCGAAGGGCACGATCGAGCTGACGAACCGGCTCAACGATCAGATCCACGTGAAGAACCCGTCGAACAAGGCGGACTACACGGATCTGCAGAAGGGCCTGGGGGCCACGCTCGCCTCGGCGACCCAGGACCCGAAGTCGGAGGTATACAAGAAGTTCCGGGCGGACATGCAGAAGGAGGGCCTCGAGCGCCGCAACACCTCCTTCACGGACCTGCGGCTGGAGAAGGCGTACGGCTACCAGTCGCTGGTCACGCTGATGAGCCAGGGCGGCGGGGACTACTCGAAGCAGTTCCTGCACGACATGGGCGACGACATCATGAAGGCGGAGAAGGACCGCGACGACATCTGGGTCATGAAGGGCGGCGAGTACAGCGGCGAGCGGACCGGATGGTTCGCCAACGACCCGATGGACGGCCTGCTCGGCGTGATGAGCCACGACCCGGAGGCCTCGGCGTCCTACCTCAAGGACGAGGACCGGATGAAGCACCTCATGGAGCGCAACTGGGAGGTGGTGCTGGAGGCCCACGAGCACGGCAACTCCACCCACTACTCCGCCGGCCTCGACAAGGACGACCGGGCGGGCTTCGCCGCCGCGCTGCAGGCCGGCGCCACGGGCATCGACCCCTCGGCGGAGAACCCGAAGTTCGTCGAGCACACGGCGGACAACAAGGCCGTCTTCAAGAACACGATCGACCAGTTCGCGAAGGCCGGTGACGACCTTCCCGAATCGCTGCGCGAGCCGATGGCGAACGTCCTCGTCAACCATGCCGGCACGGTGCACGAGGTCACCAGCAGCGTGGACATGCGCTCCCTGCCGGTGCCGCAGAACGACATGTACGAGGTCATCAAGCAGGTCTCGAAGGACCAGGAGGCCTACGGGAACCTGAACTACGGGATCAACCAGGCCATGGTCGCCGACATCCACGAGGCGGGCCAGAAACACCCGGAGGAGTCACTGCTGCGGGCCGGGCGCACGGTGGGCTTCCTGGAGGAGGCCCGCACCGCCGCGGTCGGACCGGCCGAGACGGCCGCCTGGGACGAGAAGTGGATGTTCGACACGGCGATCGGCTACCTGCCCGCCTATGACGCGGAGGTCCAGGCCGGCTTCGACTACGTGGTCGACAAGTGGCTGGCGGACGAGCAGAAGACGATCGATCAGGAGTATGCGGACAAGGACTACGAGGCCTTCCAAAAGCGGAATGGCCAGCTGATGGCGCTCACCGACGAGTGGATGAAGCAGCACGACAGGGACACCGCCCCGCTCGTGCACCAGTCCAAGATGGACGAGGCCGCCGGGGCCGGGGCGGCCCGCGCCAAGGGCGTCGCCACGCCGGAGAGCGGGGCGGCCGGATGAAGCGGGCCCTCGCCACGGTGGCTGCGGCCGCCGTCCTCCTGCCCCTGGCTGCGTGCACCGTCTCCGACGAGGCCCTGCCGGGGACGATCTGCGGCACACCCGTCTCCCCGGAGGTGTCCGGTCCCCTGCTGGCGCCGTACGGGAAAGTCAGGGAGACGAGCAAGGTGGACCGGAACGATCCACAGATGTCCGTGCCCTGCGTCGTCGTCGTGGACGACGAACGTGCGCTCAGTTTCCGGTTCAGCTGGCACGAGGGCACCCCGGGAGACCTGTTGGCCCTCTCCCGTGAGAACCAGGTCTACGGACTGGCAGAGCCCGCCGTGGCCGATCTCGGCTTCGAGCAGGCGGTGGTCGGCAACGACGGTGCCACGGCCACGGCTCCGTGCAAGACCGCGGGCGGCGACCACTTCACCCTGACGGTGCAGGCGAAGCGGGCCTACAAGGAGAACCCGGACCTACGGCCCGCCGTCGAGGCGTTCATGCGCACCTACATGGCGGAGACCCTGAAGACCCTGAACTGCGGCTGACAGGCGCGCCGCGGCCCCGCCGATCCGGATCGACCGAGCCCACCCCCGTGAAGCTCGATCCGACCCGGACGGCGCCGCCGCCACCTCCCCCTCGACACTTCAGTGGCGACGAAGCATTGGTAACGTACACCAGAGTGACTATCCGGCGTCAACCAAAGTGTCGTCGGCGCCAGCCCCGAGGGGTTCGAGGAACACTGTGGTGGGCCTGGGCCCGGCATCACGCAAGGAGGTCGTGTACGTGGAGGATGACCAGTCACCCACCTTCGCCCAACTCCTGGACCACCTCTTCCGCGTGGTGCACCCCCCCTCCCGGGGGCCGTACACCTACGCGGAGGTCGCCGAGGGCATCCGCCAGGCCGCGACCGGGGAGGGGCGCGGGGTGACGGCGAGTGCCATCCAGCAGCTGCGCACCGGCGCCAAACGCAACCCGACGCGGCACACCATCAAGGCCCTGGCGGACTTCTTCGGCGTACCGGCGGGCTACTTCGTCGACAGCGCGGCAGCCGAACGCACCCGGGCGGAGATCGAGCTCCTCGCCGCCATGCGCGATCAGGACGTCCGCAAGGTGGCCCTGCGCGCCAACGGGCTGAGCGTCGACAGCCTGAAGATGCTGTCCACCGTGATCGAACAGGCCCGGAAGCTCGAAGGACTCACCACCGACGACCCCGCGCAGGACCTCAACCTGGACGACTGAACCGCCACCCGGCCGCGCACACCCGGCCCCCGCCCCGCCCCGCCTGCGCGCCCCCCCACCACACCCCCTCCGATCGCTCATCGGCAGGGGGCATCAGGCGTTCCCCGGCAGCGGCCCGCCATCCCGGCCCGCACGACCCGCCCGCACGACCCGCCCGCGGCGCCACCCCGCCCTCAAAACAGAGTCGCGGACATGTCAGCATGGGGTCGCGTGAACGGGCTTCCAGGGAGAGGTCCGATCCGGCCGACCACCCCCGATCGGCGTCACAGAGTGAGGACATGGACCTTGAGCAGCTTCGCGCCACATGTGAGGCGCGCATCGAGGCACTTGGGCTCCCGCACCGCTTCAGCACCCGCGACCTCCGCGACGCGGTCGCCGAACACCGCGGGCGCCCCATCATCCTGCGCCCCCTGAGCACCCTGGGCGCCATGGATGCCCCGTGCGGCATCCGCCTGGAAACCCCGGACGCCGACCTGTTGTTCTACGAGGAGGCCACCTCCCCCCTCCACCAGAACCACATCCTCGCCCACGAGATCAGCCACATCATCTGCGACCACCCCGGCAGCCTGGAACTGGACCAGGACGCCCTGCGCGCGATCGGGTTCAACCCCACCCTCGTCCAGCGCATGTCCGGCCGGACGAGCTACACCAGCGAGGACGAACGCGAGGCCGAGGTGATGGCCAGCGTGATCCGACAACTCATGTACCGGGGACGCGAAGGCCCGTCGAGCCGGCCCGCCAGCGGCACCGAGAGCTGGGACGCGCTGTTCGCCAAGCCACACAGGAAGAAACGCCACCGGAAATGATCAACATCCTGTTCACGGGCACGGCCGTCGTGCTGCTGTGCTTCGCCGCCTACTGGGTGGCGAGAGGACGCGGCGGCCACCGCCCCACCGGAACCTGGGCGATGGCGGCGCTGCTGACCTCGTTCGCCCTCGCCTTCGCCTCCTACGCCCCCGCCGTGGAGCGCGCGGTCGAATCGGTGGTCCCCCACGTCGCCCGGCTGCTCAGCAACACCTTCACCCTGACGGCGGCCACCTCCGTCCTCGCCTTCCTCTTCCAGCTCAACCTGGACCGCGAACGGGCCCACCGGCAGATCCGACTGCGCGTCATCGCCCTCGCGATCGCCGTCGCCGGGATGACCGTCTTCTTCGCCGCCGAACAACTCACCGGCCGCAACCCCGCGTTGTACGCCTGCTACGTACTCATCTACATCTCCTACCTGGGGTACACGGCCAAGGACTTCCTGCTGCAGACCTGGGCCCAGTCCAAGCGCTCCACCCGCCGCAGTCAGCGCTGGGGCCTGCGCACGACGTCGGTCGGCTGTGGCTTCGCCCTCGTGTACGCCGCGTACAAGCTCTTCGCCCTGGTCTCCATCGGCCTCGGCCTCGGGCTCGTACCCGACGGCGCCCGGTGCTCGACGCCGCTGACCCCCTTCCGCTGCACGTTCAGCGTGACCGCGCCCGCCGTCGCCGTCCTCCTCATCACCATCGGACTGACCCTCCCCGCCCTGCTGTGGCCGCTGAGCCAACTGCGCCGCCGCCGCTGGGAACGGAACTCGTTCGCCGCGCTGGAACCGCTGTGGCGGGAGGTCACCGCGGCCGTCCCCGAGGTCGTACTCGACCCGGACAGCACCGAGGCCGACACCCACGACCTCGACTTCCACCTCCACCGCCGGGTCATCGAGATCAACGACTGCGTGCTGGCCCTGCGCCGGTACCGTCAAGCGTCGGTACGGGACGCCGCGGCCGCCGAGGTCGCCCGCCGGGGCACGGCCGACACCCCCGAGGGCGACGCCGAGGTGGAGGCGGCGGTCATCGCCGCGGCCGTCCACGCGAAGCGCACCGGGCTCCCCCTCGACGGCGAGGAGGCCCCGCCCGCCGCCGGAACCCGCTCCCGCAAGGGCGACCTCCCGGCGGAGACCGCGTGGCTGCTGCTCGTCGCGGCCGCCTACGCGCGGCGCCCGGCGCCCGAGCACGCGGGAACGGCCTCGTGACCGCCCCCCGGCAGGACCCGCTGCGCGACCCGCGCTTCTTCACCGACCCCTACCCCACCTACGACCGGCTGCGCGCGGGCTGCCCGGTCCAGCGCATCCCCACCGGATCCGGCGGACACCACGCGTACCTGGTCACCGGCCACGCCGAGGCCCGCGAGGCGTTCACCCACCCCGGCCTGTCCAAGGACACGGCCCGCTTCTTCGCCGACCGGCCCTCGAACCGCGACCTGCACCCGGCCATCGCCCGCAACATGCTGGCGAGCGACCCGCCCGCGCACACCCGCCACCGGCGGGTGGCGACCCGGCTGTTCACCACCGGCCGCGTCCGGGAGCTGCGCCCGTTCATCACCCGGGTCGTGGACGGCCTGATGGCCGGGTGGCGACCCGGCACGGACATCGACCTGGTGGCGGACCTGGCGATCCCCCTGCCGGTCACCGTCGTCTGCGAACTGCTCGGCGTGCCGGAAGCCGACCGCACCACCCTCGCCGGCTGGTCCCACGACCTCTTCGACGCGACCGACACCGCTCGCATCGACGCCGCGTCGCACCGCATCGGCGACTACCTCACCGACATGATCGACAGCTTCCCCCACCACTCCTTCGTCCGTGACTGCGCAGCGGGCGGCCTGGACCGGGACGAGACGATCTCCCTGGCCGCCCTCCTCCTGGTGGCCGGCCACGAAACCACGACCCACTTCATCGGCAACGCCGTCCTGGCCCTCTTCCGCCACCCGGAGGCCCACGACCGCCTGCGCCGCAACCCGGACCTGATCCCCGCCGCCCTGGACGAACTGCTCCGCTTCGACTCCCCGATCAGCGTGGCCACCTTCCGCCACAGCACGCAGGACCTGCGCGTCGGCGGCATCGACATCCCGGCCGGCTATCCGGTCCTGATCGCCCCCGGAGCCGCGAACCGCGACCCCTCGGCCTTCCCCGACCCGAACCGCCTGGACCTCGACCGCGACGCCACCGCCCACCTGTCCTTCGGCCACGGCATCCACCGCTGCCCGGGCGCCCCCCTCGCCCGAGCCGAAGCGGAAACCGCCCTCCACACCCTCCTGACCCGTTTCCCGAACACCCGCCTGGCCGTCCCCGCGGACTCCCTCCCCTGGCGCCAAACCCGCCTGACCCGAGGCCTGTCCACCCTCCCCGTCACGTTGGCCTGACCCCCCGCGACACACAGAACGCCCGCCGCGGCGACCGGCCGGCTGTCACGAAACGGTCATCCTCCGGTCCCATTCCGACATTAATGGTCGGGAAGCATTCCGCTGGAGAACGTCAGTCCAGCAAAGGACCCACCGATGCTCCGCTCCCGACGCGCGACAGCCAGGGCGCCGCGCGCGTGACCCACCGCAAACCGAGGCCGAAGCCGCGAGGGGTGTCACGCCGCACCGCAATGGTCTGCACCAGCAGCGGACTCGTCGCCACTGCGCTCGGCGTCGTCGGCTTCCGCGGGGACTCCGGGCCCGGCGACCGAACGGAGGCGCAGGACGAGGCCGCGGCAGTGCCACCCCCGGCGGCACCGTTCGAACCCGGGCAGGCGTGGATGCCGGACGCCACCCGCAAGCCGCTGGCGGTGAACTTCACTCCGGGCGGGATCAGCGAGATGCGGGGTCTGGTCCTGCACGTACAGCAGGGCGAGAACTCGCTCCACGACCACTTCAGCGACCCGGCGGTGAAGTCCTCCTCGCACTTCTGGGTCTCGCAGTCCGGTGAGATCGAACAGTACGTCGCCGCCCACGACCGGGCCTGGGCGCAGGGTGCCGGCAACCCGTCGTGGCTCTCGGTGGAGACCTCGGGGTTCGCGAGTCGGCCGCTCACCGCACGGCAGGTGGACTCCGTCGCCCGGATCTACGCCTGGGGCATGGCACACCACGGGTGGCCCCTCGAGCCCGCGTCCACACCGCTGGGCCGGGGGTTCGGCATCCACAGCATGGGCGGCCGAGCCTGGGGCGGCCACGCGTGCCCGGGCCCCCTCCGCTCCGCTCAGACCGGGGAGATACTCAGCGTGGCCCGCGGGAGGTATCAAGCCTCAAGGTGATCCGTCCTCGAACTCGCGCCGGCCGATGTTCAGTCGGACCGGGCGGGGGCTCGTAGTTCGATGGTGTAGCCGCCTTCGGGGGTGGGTTCGGCGGTGAGGGTGCCGTCGAGGAGTTCGGCGCGTTCTTTCAGGCCGATGAGGCCGTGGCGGGCGCTGGGGAGGGCGACGGTCGGGCGGGTGGGGGCGGTGTTGGTGACGGTGACGCCGAAGTGGTGTGCGTCGTGCCACAGGTGGACGTCGGCGCGGGCTCCGGGGGCGTGTTTGCGCACGTTGGTGAGGGCTTCCTGGACCGTGCGGTAGATGGTGCGCTGGGCAGTGGTGCTGATGCCGGGAGGAAGCTCTCCGGTCAGGGTGGTCTTGATGCCGCTGTTGGCGATGAGCTGCTGGAGGTCGGCGAGGGTGGGCTGGGGGGTGAGTTCGGTTGTCTTGCCGCCGGAGGCGCGGAGGAGGGTGACCATGTGGCGGAGTTCGTCGAGGGTGTTCGCGCTCAGGGTGCGGATGGTGCGGGCGGCCTCGCGGGCCTCGGGGTCCTTCGCGGCCATCTGCAGGGCTCCGGCCTGGACGGCGATCAGACTGACCTGGTGGGAGACGACGTCGTGCATCTCCCGGGCCAGCTGGGCACGTTCGCGGGCGAGAACGGTCTGGGCGTACAGGGCGCGTTCGTGCTCCCGGGCCTCCTTGACCTCTTCGAGCCGGCGGGCCACGTCGTGCCCGGCCTGCACGAGCTGGCCGAACAGTACGGGGGCGAAGGCCGTGGCCAGCGTGTAGACGAACTGGACGAGTGTCCAGGTCCGGTCGCCGTCGAACGCGTCGGACAGCGGCCAGACGAGGGTGGCCGCGGTGGCGTTCAGCAGGGCGCAGCCGGCGAGCAGCGGGCGGTTGCGGGTGGACGCGGCGAGTGTGTACAGGGCGGCGATCGGCGCGACCGCCACGTCCATGAACAGGGTCATGGGCAGGGTCAGCAGGAAGACGGCCAGCGGGAAGCGCCTGCGCAGGAGCAGGCTGGCGGAGCCTGCGGCAGCGCAGGCCCACATCACAGGGGTGCCCTCGCCCAGGAGGTTGATCCAGGCGTCGAGCGCGGCCAGCACCACGAGCCCCGTGTCGACGGCCCAGGGCGGCAGCCGCCGCCACACTGCCCGGCCCGTGCTCATCGTCCGTTGTCCCGTGCCGTGTCGTCGTTGTGAGTGAGCAGTCCGGCGCGCTCGGCGAGGAGTGCGGCCTGGACACGGCTGGTGACCCGCAGTTTGGTCAGGATCGAGCTGACGTGGTCCTTGACGGTGCCCTGGCTCAGGTGGATGCGGGTGCCGATGTCGGTGTTGGAGAGTCCTTCGGCGATCAGGACGAGGACGTCGCGTTCCCGGTCGCTGAGCAGGCCGACGCGCGAGACGTCCGCGTCCTGGGGTGCTCCGGCCCCCGGGTGGCTGCGGAGCAGCGCGCGTGATGCCTTCGGCGACATGACGACGCCGCCCGCGGCCAGGGTGCGGACCAGCTGGGCGAGCTGTTCGGGCTCGGTGTCCTTGAGCAGGAAGCCGGAGGCTCCCGAGCGCAGCGCGGTGAGGATGTACTCGTCGGTGTCGAAGGTGGTCAGCATGGCCACGTGCGGTGGCTCGGGCAGTTCCTGGACCTGCCGCAGGACGGTCAGGCCGTCCACGTCCGGCATGCGGATGTCGAGGAGCACGACGTCCGGCCGCTCGCGCCGGATCACGTCGGCCGCCCGCCCGCCTTCGGCGGTCGCCACGACCTCGATGCCGTCGGACGCGTTCAGGATCATCTGGAAACCGGACCGCACCAGGGCCTCGTCGTCCACCACCACTACCCGGATCACCGGCGTCCCGCCTCACACTCTCGTCTGCGCTGTCCCGCTGCTCGGCGACCCGTGTATCCGGGGGCCCGCGTGCTCGTACGGGTTCGCCTGACGTCGACCGTACGCCGGGCAGAGTACGCGGTGACGTGATCGCCCACCGACTGTGGACACCTGGGGGGTCGGCTCCAGCCGTTCGGGGGGTGCGCTCCGGCCGGTCGGCAGGCCGGCGGGCGCGGTGTGGCGTGAGCAGCAGCCCGCTGCGGGCCAGGACGGTGCGCCATCCGCGCCGGGCGAGCCTCGGCCAGAGCACGATCGTGACGAGGAACGGCGCCACGCCGCCACAACGGCAAGCGCCAGAACCTTGTTACCGGTGAGACCCATGGGAGCGAGGCGCCGCACGTCAGGCGGACCGCGATCGCCGTCGGAAGAGGGCGGGCAGGCCCGGCGTCGCGACGAAGCCCTCCGCGCGGCCGGCGGCCAGGGCGATCCGCGGCAGTTCGCAGCTCTTCTGGAAGAGGACGAAGCGGGGTTCCCAGACCGGTCGGTACTTGGCGTTCGCCCGGTACAGCGATTCGATCTGCCACCAGCGGGAGAAGAACCCCAGGGTGGTGCGCCACAGCCGCAGGACGGGTCCGGCGCCCAGGCGGTCTCCGCGCGCGAACACCGACCGGAACATCGCGAAGTTCAGCGAGACCCGGGCCAGTCCCACGTCGTCCGCCTGCCGCAGCAGTTCGATCACCATGAACTCCACCAGGCCGTTGTCGCTGTCGCGGTCCCGGCGCATCAGGTCGAGCGAGAGCCCCTTGCTCCCCCAGGGAACGAAGCTGAGCAGCGCGCGCAGTTCGCCGTGGGCGTCGTGGCACTCGACCATCACGCAGCGTCCGTCGTCGGGCGAACCGAGCCTGCCGAGCGCCATCGAGAAGCCGCGTTCGGTCGCCCCGTCGCGCCAGCGGTCGGCGTCGGCCACCAGACGGGCCATCTCCGGCTCGGGTATGTCCTCGTGGCGGCGTACCCGAACGCTGTAGCCGGCGCGCCGCACTCGGTTGTGCGCCTGCCGGACCCCGCGCATCGCGCGTCCTTCCAGGGTGAAGTCCGCGACCTCCACGACGGCTTCGTCGCCCAGTTCGAGGGCGCTCAGACCGTGTCGTCCGTAGATCACTCCCGCTTCCTCGGACGCCCCCATCACGGCCGGGACCCAGGCGTGCGCCCGTGCCTCGGCGAGCCAGGCGTCGATGGCGCCCGGCCACGCCTCGGGGTCTCCGACGGGGTCGCCGGAGGCCAGGGAGACACCGTTGACCACGCGGTAGGTCACGGCCGCCTTGCCGCTCGGGGAGAAGACGGCCGCCTTGTCGCGGCGCAGGGCGAAGTAGCCCAGGGAGTCCCGCTCGCCGTGCCGGTCGAGGAGGGTGCGCAGCCGGGCCTCGTCGTCCTCGGTCAGCACCACCCGGCCACGGGGGCTGCGGAACGCCACGTACAGCACGCTCAGGAAGACCAGCGCCGCCGTCACGTTGAGCGTCCCGTCGACCCAGCCGGGCACCTGGATGAGGCGGGCGGCCCTCTCGGACGGGTCCAGGGTGACGAAGCGGGACAGGACGTAGCCGAGGCGATCGGACAGGCCCGCTCCCGCACCGGTGCCGGTCGCCTGCACCAGCGCCACCCCCAGCGCGCTGCCGAGGACCATGCCGCCGGCCAGGGTGGCGAGCGCGGTCCGCGGGTTGGAGCGGTCGCCCTTCGACGTGAACTCCGTACGCCCCACGAGCAGGGCCAGCAGGAAGAGGGCGGTGAGCGCGGCGGAGGCCCAGTTGACCCAGTGCTGACGGAAGCCGGGTTCCTCGCCGGGCAGGAGCAGCCAGAGGATCATGACCGACAGGGTCAGTGCGGCGAGGACCGTGTTGAAGATCCAGGCCGCGCGCTTGCGCCTGCCCATGGCCACGGCCAGGCCCAGGGCGAGGATCGCGGACACCAGGCCGGCGGTGAGCAGGTACGGGGTGAAGTGCTCGCCCTCGTTGTGTTCCCGGACCCCGTCGCGCAGGGGAACGGACACCACCGCCAGCACATTGAGCAGCGCCATGACACGCAGGTACCAGACGCTCGCTGTGGCCGCCGCGCGACGGCACCGCGGTGTCACCACGGTCGGGTGAGGCTTCACGGCGGAGGTCGGCGGAGTCGTTGATGCAGTCACGTCTACGACATTCGTGAGGATCCGGAGGACCCACCACCCGGCAACCGGCCACACGTACCCCGCCAGGTGGCGGGGGTGGCGGAGCGGCGGCGGTCCCGGTCTGTGACCGCCGCCGAGCGGCGGATGATCCTCCCGCCGCATGGCGGGGGGCGACCGGTCACCCGTCGGATACCGCCAGTCCCAAGCATCGACGAGGTTGGGGGACATGCAAGCCGGGACGCCGTGAGCGTCGGCCCTGTCCGACGGACACCCCCTGGACCGCTGCCACGCCTCATCGCATCCGGTCCGGACGGGACCATGCGGTCCTTCTTCGAGTGCACCCACGTCAGGAGAGAACGTCATGAGTGTTTCGCTGTCCAAGGGCCCTCACCGGGGAAGGCGACGGCGACGACGAGGTCATCAAGGTGAAGCTCGCCACCGTACCCGCCGACGTGGCGAAGATCGTCTTCCCGGTCTCCATCCACGATGCCGCGGCCCGCGCCCACAGCTTCGGCCAGGTGCGCCACGCCTACATCCGGGTCGTGAACCAGGCCGACGGGGTCGAGATCGCCCGCTACGACCTCAGCGAGGACGCCGCCACCGAGACCGCGATGGTCTTCGGCGAGCTCTACCGCAACGGTGCGGAGTGGAAGTTCCGGGCCGTCGGCCAAGGCCATGCCTCCGGGCTCGCCGGTATCGCCCAGGACTTCGGCGTCAGCCTCTGACCCGCAGGACACCCGTCCAGCCGCCCGCCTGTCCTCGCGGGGACATCCCCTCCCCGTGCGGGCGGCGGGCCCTCCCCGCCGGCCGCCGTTCGGGCCCGGCCACATCCTTCGCCTCGACCCACCCCGGGAGTTCCGCATGTCCATCAACCTCACCAAGGGCCAAAGGATCAGCCTGACCACGTCCGACACGACCCCCCTCAGCCACGTACGGATGGGGCTGGGCTGGCAGGCGAGGACGCGCACGGGCCTCCTCGGCAGGCTGATGGGCCCCGCGGCGATCGACCTCGACGCTTCAGCGGTCCTGTACGCGGGCCGGCGGGTCGTGGAGGTCGTCTACTTCCAGCACCTGACCGGCATCTTCGGTGCCGTGAAGCACTCCGGCGACAACCGCACCGGCGGCGACGGGCCGGGGGACGACGAGGCCATCACGGTCGACTTCACCCGGATGCCGGCGGAAGTGGACCAGATCGTCTTCACCGTGAACTCCTTCACCGGCGCGACCTTCGGCGAGGCCGAGAACGCCTACTGCCGCCTGGTGGACGAATCGACGGGGGCCGAACTCGCCCGGTACACCCTGCCCGGCGGCGGCTCCCACACCGCCCAGATCATGGCCAAGATCTCCCGGATCAGCGGGGCGTGGCAGCTGACCGCCATCGGCGAACCCGCCTGCGGGGCCACTTTCCAAGACCTCCTGCCCGCCATCGACCGCCACCTCTGAGCCCGTCCGCCCCGGCCCGCCGGTCGGCGGGGTGGTCCCGGCCGGTCGGCGGGGGTGCCACCGAAGCCTGCCGGATGGTCCGCCTCCCCAGCCCACCGGGAGATTCTCCGTATGACACAGATGCAGCCGCCGCAGGCGACGTCAGCTCCGCGGGAGAACGCCTCTCCCGTGCCCGCAGCCTCGCCCGGCTCCGCGAAACGTTCGGGCGGCCCCTCGATGGGACGCCTGGTCGGCGTGGACCTGGCCCGCGCGCTGGCGGTGTTCGGCATGTACATCGTCCACATCGGCCCCGTCCTGTCCTCCACGCACGGCGTCGGCACCTGGGTCCGGTATCTGTCCGACGGGCACTCGTCGGTCCTGTTCGCCACCCTCGCCGGTTTCTCGCTGATGCTGATCGCCGGCCGTCGTGAGCCGAAGACCGGCCTGGCGGGCCGCCAGGCGAAGGCCCGGATCGCGATCCGCGCCGTGGTCCTGCTGGCCCTGGGCAGCGTGCTGGCGATCGAGCACGGGGGAGTGATCATCCTCGGCTTCTACGGTGTCTACTTCCTCCTCGCGCTGCCCCTGCTGCGGCTGTCCGCCAAAGCCCTGGCGATCACCGCGGCCGGGCTCGCGCTCGTCACACCGCAGCTGGCGTTCGTCCTGAACTCGCGGCTCAGCGAGTCCGTCCAGCAGACCGTCAACGCCTACGACCCGCTCAAGAAGATCAGCGAGGTCGGCGTGCTCGACCTGCTGCTCACCGGCTTCTACCCGACGATCACGTGGATGTCGTTCGTCGTCGCCGGTATGGCGCTGGCCCGCCTGGACCTGTCGGCCGTCTCCGTTCAGCGTCGCCTGGCCGCGCTCGGCGCCGCCCTGACCGCCGGCGCGTACGGCCTGTCCCTGCTCCTGGCGGGCAAGGACGCTCTGCGCAGCATGGCGGAGGACGGGAAGTCGTCCGCCGGGTTCGAGAAGGCGTCGTCCTTCGACAGCGGATCCTTCGACGCCCCCCAGCGGGCGGCCGCGGACCTGCTGTCCGCCGGACCGCACAGCGGCACCACGTTCGACATCATCGGCAGCGTCGGCGTGGCCATCCTCGTGATCGTCGGTGCGACGGTGCTCATGGACCGCCTGCCGCGCCTGCGCAGCCTCGCGAAACCCGTCATCGCCGTGGGCACCATGTCCCTGACGGCCTACGTCGGCCACTTCCTCGCCCAGTCCATGCTCGGCGTATCGGCCGGCGAGAGCACCCAGACGTCCTGGGTCCCGGTGCTCACGTTCATCCTCGGGGCGATCGTGTTCGCCGCGGTCTGGTCCCGCTTCTTCCGACGCGGACCGCTGGAGGCGCTGCTCAACGCCACCACCAAGCCGGCGAAGTACGTGCGATGACACCGGCCGGGGCGGGTGGTCCTTCACCGCCCGCCCCGTCTCCGACGGCCCTCGCGCGTGCTTCTCGCGCGGCAGGGCCCGGCTCCTCTTGCTTCGTACGTGTTGTCGCCCCGGAACCGGAATCCACATGACCTTCGTCCTGATCGTGATCACCGCAGTGGCAGCCGGGTGGGCGCTCGTCGCCCGAGGGCTTGAGCGCGGGCACGTCAGAGCCCCTGTGGTGCTGGTCCTCGCGGGCGTCGTCACCGGGGTGTTCACGCACAGCCAGCTCGCGGTCACCCTCAACTCCGAGATCGCCCAGCACGTGGCCGAGGTCATCCTGGCGGTCCTGCTGTTCGTCGACGCGACGGAACTTCCGGGCGGCCGGCTGTTCGGCAATGATCCCGGCGCGGCCGTGCGCACCCTGCTGGTGGCGTTGCCCCTGAGCCTGGCCGCCGTCGTCCTGCTCGGCTCGCTGATGCTCCCCGACCTGCCCGTGGTGATCCTCCTGATCATCGCGTGCATCATCGTCCCCACCGACTTCGCCCCGGCCGAGACCCTCGTACGGGACACCCGCATCGCGGCGCGCGTCCGCGATGTCCTCAACGTGGAGAGCGGCTACAACGACGGCATCATCTCGCCCGTCTTCCTCTTCGCCCTCATCCTGGCGGGCTCGACCGCGCAGGCACAGACCCCCGCGCAGGCACTGGGCACGGCCGTGCCCTTCGCCGTGAAGGCACTGGCCGTGGGCGTGGCCCTCGGCTCCCTGCTCGCATGGCTGATGACCACGGCCGACCGCAGGCAGTGGATGACCGGACAGTCCCGCCGCATCCTCGTCCTGGTCACACCGCTACTCGTCTACACCGTGACGGTGGCGGTCGGCGGCAACGGCTTCGTCGCCGCGTTCGTCTGCGGCATCGCCTTCCGGTACGTCCGGCAGACCCCGGCCCGGCGACACGAATTCCGTGCCCCCGACGCTGCGGACTTCCGCCTCGTCGAGGACACCAGCTCGATCATGACCATGTGCATGTGGTTCTTCTTCGGCAACGCCACCGTGCTCGCCCTGAGCGAGGGCGTCGACGTGCCGACCGTGCTGCTCTGCCTGGCCGCGCTCACCGTCGTACGCGTCGGTCCGATCCTGTTCGCCTTCCTCGGCTCGGACTTCACGCGGCGCGAACGGCTCATGATCGGAGCCCTCGGCCCACGCGGCACCACATCGATCGTGTTCGGCCTGCTCGCCTTCAACGCGCTCCCCGACGGTCCCTCCGCGGACACCGCCCTGTACGCCATGACCATCACCGTACTCGGCAGCGTCCTGCTCCACGGCCTCGGCTCGACGCCCCTCGCCCGCCTGCTCACCGCCCCCGTCCCCGCCTCCCCGGTCAGCCCGGAGAAGGTCCGCTGAGTACCTGGGCCGACCGGGTCACGCCTCGGCTGCCCGGAGGAGGTCGGCGAAGGCGGTGCACGCCACCGGCTCACCAAGGGCCTTCATGCGCCTTCATGGCCCAGGCGCCGCCGGCGCGGGTCACCTCCGCCATGAGCAACGAGCGAGCAGTGTGCGCTCCAGCAGCGCTGCCCCCGCCATGCGGCGGGGGCAGCGCTCGGGCCACTCCTGTCACCCGGCGGGGCGCCCCGCCGGGGTCAGGAGCTGGGTCGTGGCGAGCCGTGCGTACAGCTCGTCCCGGTGCACCAGCTCCTCGTGGGTGCCGATCGCTCGGACCGTGCCGGCGTCCATGACGACGATGCGGTCGGCGTCCGTCACCGTCGACAGGCGGTGGGCCACGACCAGGACGGTGGTCTCGCGTGCCGTCTCGGCGATGACGTCCCGCAGCGCCAGCTCGTTGACCGCGTCGAGCTGCGAGGTCGCCTCGTCCAGGAGCAGCAGCCGGGGCCTGCGCAGCAGTGCGCGGGCGATCGCGACGCGCTGGCGCTCGCCGCCGGACAGCTTCGAGCCGCGGTGCCCGACCAGCGTGTCCAGTCCGTGCGGGAGACGCTCGACGAGCGTGTCGAGCCTGGTCCGGGCGAGGACGGCACGGATGTCGTCATCCGTCGCGCCGGGCGCGCTGAAGACGAGGTTCTCCCGCAGCGTGCCGGCCAGAACCGGTGCGTCCTGCTCGACGTACCCGATGACGGACCGCAGTTCGGACAGCGGCCACTGCCGTACGTCCTGGCCGTCGACCAGGATGCGCCCGCCGGTCGTCTCGTAGAACCGCTCGATGAGCGAGAAGACCGTCGACTTGCCCGCGCCCGAAGGCCCGACGAAAGCGGTCATCCCGGCGCCCGGCACCTCGAAGTCCACGTGCTGGTGGATGGACGGCAGGCCGGGCCCGTAGCGGAAGGACACGTCCTCGAAGCGGACCGACGCCGGACGCACCTCGGTCCGCACCGGCTTGTACGTGGCCGGCGGTTCCGCAGCCAGACGGTCCACCTCCTTGATCCGGGAGATCGCGGCCGCGCCTTCCTGGTACGCGGAGGCGGCCTCGACCAGCTTGTACACCGGCTCCATCAGGTAGAAGAGGTACAGCAGGAAGGCGATCAGCGTGGAGACGGGGATGTCCCCGGCGGCCACCCGTGCCCCGCCCACCGCGAGCACCGCGAGGAACGCCAGCTCGACGGCGAGGTTGTCCGCCGTTCCGAGCAGGGCTTCCCATTTCGCGCCGCGCACGCCGTGCCGCCACGCCCGCCGGGCCGACGCCTCGATGCGGGCGGTCTCCCGCTCCTCGGCGCCGGACGCCTTCACCGTACGGAACGCGCCGAATGCCCGCTCCAGGCCGGTGGACATCTCCCCGACCGCGGCCTGGGAGCGCTCGGCGGCCTGCCCGATCTTCGGCATCACCAGGGCGGCGCCCGCGCCGACGACCGTGACCACGACGAGGGTGACGCCGAGCAGGACGGCGTCCAGGAAGGCCATCACCACGACCGCCGCGATCAGCGTCAGCGCCCCGGTCGCGGCGTTGACCACCGCCTGGGTGCTCACCGCCCGCAGCAGCGTGGTGTCGGAAGTGACGCGGGACATCAGATCGCCCGGCTGCATCCGGTCCACCGCCGAGAGCCGCAGCCGCAGCAGCCGGCCGATCAGGCTGCGGCGCGCGGCCAGAACCACCGACTCCGCAGTCCGCTCCAGCACATAGGCGCCGAACGCCTCGGCCACCGTGCTCAGCAGCACCAGCACGGTCAGGGCCAGCAGGATGGCGGCGAGCGTGCCGCCGGACGAGAGCCGGTCGACCAGCACCTTCGTGGCCAGCGGCTGCAGCAGCCCGCCGGCGGCGCCCACCAGCGCCAGCAGCAGACCGAGTACGACGGTCCACCGGTGCGGACGGACGTACCCGTACAGCGCCTTGAGCGTCTCGCGGACGCGCAGGGACTCGGCACCCGTCGCCTCGGGGGCGGATGCGGTGTTCACAAGATTCCTTTCCCTGGTCTGCCCCGCACATGGTCAGCGGTGGGGCGGCACCGGCCCGCGGAGTACGACGGGTCATGCCCCAGCCTGGAACCTCGGGCGCTCCGTCGGCCATCCGGCGATCGACGGGTGGACCCCCGCCAAGTGGCTGCAGAAGCGGGCCCATGGTCTGACCAGAGGAACACAGCGCCGACGGGGTCGTCCGTCCAGGCCGGCAGCTCAGCGATCCGAGCGTCCGGCTGCGCGGCTGGCGGCCCGCCCGGGAGGGTGCGCCAGGACGGCCGGCCCATGCACCGTGAACGGTGCCGTCCGCTCCCGTGGCGGCGTCAGGACCGGTGATGACGCCGACGCCTCCGATGGCGCCCCACTGGTGAGCTTCGTCGTTGACGCCAGGTGGCACCCTTGTCGGTGGAGCGCGAAACGCCGGTTGGGCCCTTGACGGTCGATCAGGTAGCGGGCCCGGCAGGAAACACCGGGCGCGGCCTTGCCGAAGCCGAACACGGATGCGGACCGCACCCGACGCGCCCGCGTTCGACCATCTCGCCCGGCCTCCCCGCTCCACGAGCCGAGGATCTCAGGCGCTTTCTCGAGCGCCGAAACCCACCTCAAGGTGCCTACGACCACAGAGCTGAGAGCTCCCCTCGGCGGTCGCCGAGCACGCACGCCGACCCATCACACACGTAACGCACACTCACCAAAGCCGCAGATCAGCGGCCCTTTTCGGTCGGCTCCAGGATCGCGACGCACTCCATGTGGTGGGTCATCGGAAAGAAGTAGTGACGCACCTGCAGGACAAAACAGCAGGTCAGAGGGCCGCACCACTCTAGCGACGGGACCCGTGCGTCAAACCAGCGTCACAACGGAATATGGAATGGCGCGCGATGCTCCCAGCACAAGGCTCTGCAACCGCTGGCGAGCGCTTGCGCGGCGGCATACAGCCGCCGCCAACTTACTCTGCAAGAGCGCAACGACCACTGATGCGGTGCACATCCTGCCGACCCAGAGTCCGTCCCCTTCTGCATCTTCATGGGGACCTGGCAGCTCGGCCGCTTCGAGGACCGCGTCGACAGCCACCGGGACGCGGCGGCCCCGCTGTCGGCCGCCGAGCGCACGGCCGCCCCGCTGGAATCCTTGCTGCCCGTGGACAAGAGCACCTCGGGGCGGACGGCGACGGTCACCGGGACATACGCCGACCAACACCCGTAACGCCGCCGCCTCGTTCGACCTGCTCGTGATGGTCGACGGGGACACCGTCTTCGAGCCGGACGTGGTCCGGCTGATCGTGCAGCCCTTCGCCGATCCCCGGGTCGGCGCGGTTCCGGGCAACGCGAAGGTAGTCAACCGCATCCGGCTGCTGGGGCGTTGGCAGCACATCGAGTACGTGGTCGGCTTCAACCTCGACAGGCGGCTCTTCGACCTCGCCGAGTGCATGCCGACCGTGCGCGGCGCGGTGGGCGCGTTCCGGCGCGAGGCTCTGATGCGGGTGGGCGGGGTGAGCGGCACCACCCTTGCCGAGGACACCGACCTCACGATGGCGCCGTGCCGGGACGGCTGGCGGGTGGTCTACGAGGAGCGGGCCAAGGCCTGGACCGAGGCCCCGGCCTCGCTGGGCGCCCTGTGGAAGCAGCGCTACCGGTGGTGCTACGGCACCTCCCAGGCCATGTGGAAGCACCGCGGGGCCCTCGTGCAGCGCGGCCAGGCCGGCAAGTTCGGCCGCCGGGGCCACCTCCACCTGCTGATGTTCTGATGTTCCAGGTGCTGCTGCCACTGCTGGCGCCGATCGTGGACGTGTTCGCCGTCTACGGGCTGATCTTCCTCGACCCGGTGCGGATCGTCGGCCTGTGGCTGGCCTTCCTCGGCGTCCAGGTCCTGATGGGCCTGTACTCCTTCCAGCTCGACGGGGAGAAGGCCGGCCCGCTGTGGAGCCTGCCGCTCCAGCAGCTCGTCTACCGCCAGCTGATGTACCTGGTGGTCATCCAGTCCGTCTGCACGGCGGTCGCCGGCTCCTGGCTGCGCTGGCAGCATATGGAGCAGTACGGCAGCCTGCAGGTCTCGGTCGCCTCAGGCGACTCCCGCTGACCGGCCCGGCCGTACCTGACCGGGCCTGGTCAGGTACGGCCGGGCCCGCCCGGCTCACACTAAGCCGCAGTCGCTCAGTCAGTCACTCGGGTGGTCACCTAGGTGGATCTGACCTGCCACTACGAAGTTGGGATGGCGGGATTTGAACCCACGACCTCTTCGTCCCGAAGCATTCCGGGTCGACGGGCGAGCTGCCCATTCTACGGTGCTGACCTGGGGGGCAAGGCT